>NZ_FRDI01000002.1:172850-546153 GCF_900143255.1 Desulfovibrio litoralis DSM 11393 | reverse complement strand
AGAAATTTTGAGAATTACCGCTTACGCGTTAGAGTTTTGTGTTGTTAAGAATAGAAAATACAATCAAATTTTGGTCGGAAAAATGCTCTGAATTTGAGCCTGCCCCTGTCTTTGGTGTAGCGCCGCCATATTAGCCTTATAGGCTAATATGGAATATACCCCTAAAACTACCCCCAAAGTTGTTGGTATGTCTATGGCTTTTAGTGAACGTCCCAGAACTACTAACCACCACAAAAGCGAAGTCCCATAAGGCTTTTTGGGCTTTATGGGACTTCGCTAATCTTTAAAATGGTGCCGAGAGAGGGAATTGAACCTCCGACACGAGGATTTTCAGTCCTCTGCTCTACCTACTGAGCTATCTCGGCGTGAGAAGATTTAATAAACAGGTTCGAAAAAAAAAGCAAGTCTTTTTTTAAAAAAAATAATAATAATTTATAAAAAAACAGTCATATATCACACAGCATGTCATAACTATATGTTTTAATTTACTTTATGCTAAAAAAATATTTTTTTTGTTTTCTAAGGCGTTAAAAACAAAGCAGTTTATTTAAAACAAAAAATTCTATTTTTTTATCACCAATCTTAAAAAATTAACGATTAAACATCAGATTTAATGAAATAAAACAGAAAGATAAGATAACGCAGTAAACGTAATCACAATCGCTAAAGCCCATTTTAAAAGTTTAGCCGGAACATGTTTTTGCATTCTCGCACCGCAATACATACCACACATCCCGCCAACTCCAAGTAAAATTCCCAAAGCAAAGTCTGGCGAAACTGATAAATTGGGATAATAAGGGGCAATCAGCATGTAAAAACCAACTCCGGCAAAAGAGGTTATAAAAGTACCCATCAAAGTAGCACCGGCAATCGTGTAAATTGGCAAACCGAAAAAAGAAACAAGAAATGGAGCCATAATCGCCCCACCACCAATTCCATAAGTTCCACCAACCATGCCAACAACAAAACAAAGGAAGAAAACACCCTTTGTAGAAAAACTAAAACGCTCGCCATAAAATTCATATTCTATTTTTGAAAGCCCTTTACTAATTACTGTAACAACTTGTAAAGAAGAAACATCTTGATTTTGAGCTGTTTCCTTAAAGTTTTTAACCAAATTGCGAAAGGCTTCTTCGGCTTTGACCTGACCTGCTTTTTGA
The DNA here is from genome assembly GCF_900143255.1 of Desulfovibrio litoralis DSM 11393. Lineage (NCBI taxonomy): Bacteria > Pseudomonadati > Thermodesulfobacteriota > Desulfovibrionia > Desulfovibrionales > Desulfovibrionaceae > Desulfovibrio > Desulfovibrio litoralis. The sequence goes on along the minus strand of NZ_FRDI01000002.1, from coordinate 544,993 downwards.
GGGCGTAACAAATCAAGCACCAAACGTCCCCCTATATATAAGAGTACAAAACCCGCAAAAGGTTTAAAGCTAGCCGCATCAGGCAACCATTTTATACGAATAATCGCCCCGAGCAATACTCCGGGCAAAGTTCCGATCACCACGATCCAAGTTAAAGGCCAAACCATGCGTTTTTCTTGAATAAAACGTATAACACCACTAGGAATAGCCACAACATTGTATAAATGGTTTGTAGCACTCACAGAAGGATTAATATATCCCAAAAAAGACATTTGAAAAGGTAAAAGTAAAAAAGCCCCGGAAATGCCTCCCATTGACATAAAAAAAGACACGACGAAAGCAACAACAAAAGGAATAAAAGGGTTAACCTCAATACCGGCAGTAGGAAAAAACATTAAACTATCCTCGCTTATTGGTTTTACTTTATTATGAAACTATAGAAAATATCTTTAAAATGAATTCAGGCAGGCAAACATTAGCAAAAGTACGAATATAGCCTTAGTTTGAGGATAATTCTTTTTTTATAATGCTGTCAATATTAAAGCATGTATTTCATGAGAAAAAAATCACAATATTCAAAATATCCAATAATTTCGCATAGAGTAAAATTTTTTATCACATACACACAAAGTAAATATTGACCATAAGCTATATTTTTTATAAAATAAAGAATAGTTACTATTAATAATTTATAAAATATTTCATCGATAAAATTAACATCAAAACTTTAGGTTTAAGGATTCACCATGGATACCCTCACAGTCAAATTGTTACCTTATGCCGCTCCTTTTCCGGGCATTGAAAGCCTATGGGAAGCAGTTGGAATTTTAACATTTACAGTACATTTAATCTTAATCAATATATTAGTTGGGTGTTTATGTATTGTTTTCTTAAACAGTTTTAGCTTTAATAAGTTACAGAAACAACAAGCCCCCCAGCTTGCAACACAAAAAACAATATTGGAAGGTATGGAATACCTCCCCAAAACTTTGGCTTTAGCTGTAAACTTTGGTGTTCCACCCCTTTTGTTTGTTCAACTTGTTTACGGGCAATTCACTTATCCCGCTGCTATTATTCAAGGTTTTTGGTGGCTCGGAATTATGCTTTTGGTTATGATTGCCTATTACGGGCTTTATCTTTTTAACTCTCAAGAATCACTATTACGTCGCCAAGTTATCCTCATTATTTCTATTTCTTTTTTGTTTTTGACCTTACTAATACAAAGTTCAAATGCAGTAATTTCTCAAGATCCAAACTCTTGGCTTAACTGGTTGGCTATTGGGAAAAGCACTCTTTTTTTAACAGAAATCAAGCATCTTATACCAAGAACCTTACATACAATTATCTCAAGCCTGGCAATCGGCGGACTAGCACTTGCCACTTATTCAGAATTAAGAAAACGCCAAGGGATTGCAAACCAAGAAGCTTTGATCAACAATGGATTAAACTGGTTTAAACACGCTACTTTATTGCAATTTATTATTGGAACTTGGTATTTTTTATCCTTAACCGAAACTCAACAAACCTTGCTCCTTGCTTCTCCTTTAATGCATATTCTTTTTACTTTAATATTGATACTAACCTTTGCCTCCCTCTATTTTGCTCAAAAAAAACAAGCTATTAAAACTGTCTTTTGTACTATTCTAACAATAGGCTTAATGGTCAGTATAAGGGCATTTTTAAAACGCATGACTATATTATCATTCGAAAGTATACGCCCTGAAGTGGTCAGCCCACAATTCAGTATTTTGTTAACATTTTTAGTAAGTCTTTTATTTACCGCCATTATCGTCTACTTTGTTTTAAAAATAGCCTATAAAACTAACCAACAAGCTTAAAAGATATTTCCGCTAAATAAAATATATTAATGCAAGCTTTAAATCTATTGAGGAACAAATAATATGAATTATCCTGTCTGGAATATGCCTTTAATTAACGGTGGCTTATTAATCGCCATTATAGCTGTGTTACATATTTTCATCGCGCAACTGGCTGTTGGTGGCGGTTTTTTTCTAGTAATGACCGAGGCTAAAGGACACAAAGAACAGTCAAAAGAAATATTAAAATGGGTCAAAGGACATACAAAATTTTTCATCTTATTAACCATGGTTTTTGGCGGACTTTCCGGCGTAGGGATTTGGTTCGTTACTGCCTTAGTGTCTCCAACGGCGGTTTCTTTTCTGGTGCGAAATTTTGCTTATGCTTGGGCAAGCGAATGGGCGTTTTTCTTAGGAGAAATCATCGCCCTGCTCGTTTATTCCGCAACTTTTCAAGCCTGTATCGACGGTAAACTCAGCCCTCAAAAACATATGTTTACTGGCTGGATTTACGCACTTTTTGCCTTTTTGTCTCTATTTGCAATTAACGGAATCGTCAGCTTTATGCTTACCCCCGGAGACTGGCAAAATATTAATGATTTTTGGATAGGTATTTTTAACCCTAGCTTTTTCCCCGCTTTATTTTATCGTACGGCAAACTCTCTATTACTCGCCGGAGTTTTTGGTTTAATAACTGCTCTTTACATTAAAGATGAAAAAACCAGAGAATCAATGTTGCGTTGGTGTGCTTTATGGGTTTGTGTTCCATTTTTTGTTATGTTTGCTTCTGCCTTTTGGTATGCGACCACCCTACCCGGTTTTGAAGGCGGCTTTACCTTACCAGCTTCTTTATTAAGACGCACAACAGACGTAAGACCGTTTTTAAATATTTTTATCTTTGTTACTCCTTTATTGCTTTTAGTTGGTCTAGCTATATTTTTATTTTTAGCAAAAGCCCCAAAACTTGTACGACTACCCCTTGTTATTCTTATTATGTTAATATCATTAGTACAAATGGGATCTTTTGAATGGCTACGAGAAACAACTCGCCGCCCTTATGTTATTTATGGCTTAATTTATTCTAATGATATTCCGGTTTCGGAAGCAAAACGCATGAACGAACAAGGGGCTTTAAGTGCATGGGCAAACGCTCCGAACCTTGATACCAATGAAGGAAAAATTAAAGCCGGACACTTTTTATTCACCCAACAATGTGCTAATTGCCACGGTTTCGGCGGACCAATGATAAATATAGCTCCAAGGGTCGCAGGAAGAGGAGTTATGGGAATAGAAGCCCAATTAATTGGACAAGGTAAACTTCTTACTTACATGCCGCCTTTTTTAGGAACAGACCAAGAACGCCACACCCTTGCATTTTATTTACATCACTTATTCCCAAACAAACAACAATAAGGTTGCAAACATGAAAAAAGCTTCAAATAATATATATATACTATGGCTGATAGCAGTTGCTTTAACCATCGCCTTTTTGGGTTTAAGCTTTTGGTCTCCGACTTCAAATATACCACAAGTTACCGAAACCAAAGAACAACCTCTTGATTTTATTCTCGTAAAACAAACAAATTCAACCCAACCCATAAAAGGTTTAGCTCCTTTTAACTCCGAAACCGACGAATATGTTTTAAGCGTTTGGAGTAAACAAGGAATGGCTCAAATTCTTGATCCAAGTCCTGAGTGGAGTTTACTGCCTCCCGGTTCAGTTTTAGAAGCACAGCTATTTAAACGAGGTCCGGAACTTGGCGTTGTAACAGAAAATGTAACTATTTCTTATAGTTTTGATACTGAGCTTAATGGCGGAACCTTAGTAAACGCTCAAGGTAAGCCTCTTGAAATAAAAGGAATTTTTAAATTACAAAAAGACAGTAAGTTTAATCAAAGTGTGTTTGCTACCGAAGAAATAATTGCCCTACCTTACATTAATACAAATAATGAAAAAAACTTTGAAGCTTATCCAATGGTAAAAATAGAAGCCAAAGATCAAGACGGAAAACTCTTGGCTCAAACTGTTGTTGCCCTGCCTTTAACCACTGAAATCGGCTGTAAAAATTGCCACACCGGAGATTGGCGAGTCGCCGGTCAAGCAGGTATAGATAAGTCTACATCAAACGATATTCTCACAGTACATGATCGTATCAACAAAACAACTTTGGTTGCTCAAGCAAGGGCAGGCAACAAAATAGACTGTAAAAGTTGTCATAATGAAACACATAAAACAGGCTTAAACCTTTCAGCCGCTATTCACGGTTGGCACGCCGTATACATGACAAACAAAAAGGAAGATGCCTGTTATGCTTGTCACCCTGGAGCAAAAGATAGCAGATCAAACTTTGCTTTTGATACTCATGCCGTTCAAAATATTAATTGTATTAATTGCCACGGTTACATGGAAGACCACGCTTTAAGTTTATTGAAACAAGAAGCTGATCAAGGTAAAACAGTTGCTCAAAAAATAGCTAACCAAATTGCACCACGAAGCGTAGACAATATTGAAAAAATTCTTCCTAGAAAAGCTTGGGTTAACTTACCTTCTTGTGCGTCTTGCCATGATCATTCCGAAAGACCAAACAGTAATACGGCATCATCTTTTAATAAATGGACAAAAGACGAAGAAGAACTCTTTTCAAACAGTAGTGATGAAATGGGTATAGTGCGTTGTTCCGCCTGTCATGGTTCTCCACACGCTATTTATCCGATGATGACGGTTAATAAAGTCGTGGCTGTTAACGGAACGCCGGCATATCACTCTATCGAACAAAACACAAGAGCCAACTCAATTCCTTTGCAATACCAAAATCTTGCAAAACCTTTAGGAGCAAAAAACAATTGTGCCGTATGTCATAACAGCGAAATGGAAATGTCAGCACATCACCCGCTAATTGAGGATTAAAAGATAATACTTTAGGGCAATCAAAAGTAAATCTTCGACTTGATCAAAGTGATGAAATGGGTATAGTGCGTTGTTCCGCCTGTCATGGTTCTCCACACGCTATTTATCCGATGATGACGGTTAATAAAGTCGTGGCTGTTAACGGAACGCCGGCATATCACTCTATCGAACAAAACACAAGAGCCAACTCAATTCCTTTGCAATACCAAAATCTTGCAAAACCTTTAGGAGCAAAAAACAATTGTGCCGTGTGTCATAACAGTGAAATGGAAATGTCCGCACATCACCCACTAATCGAGGATTAAAAGATAATATTTTAGGGCAATCAAAAGTAAATTTTCGACTTGATCAAAATAAGGACTGTATATGTGGATAAAATTAAACTCTGCTCTTCTCTGTGCTATTTTTATGTGTATATTTTGCTTAGAAGCTAATGCCATGAGTATAAACAGAAAAACGCTTACTACAGAAGATATAAATGCTAACCCAAAAATTCTTAATGGGTTACACTTAAAGCAAAGCGAGGTTGTTTTTATGTCGCAGTTCAAAGATTTACTTGATGGTGGAATAGAGTTTAGACTCGAAGATACACCCACCTTAACCCCTTTTGATATTGTAAAAATAGAAAAAATGATTCAGGCTCCCCTGCCAGAGCAGTATAGAGACTACCTTTTGCACGCTAATGGTAGGAACGTAAATAAACACATGACGGAATGTGATGATTCATACTGCTTTAAGGTCTTTTGGCCTACCAACAATGGTGTTTTCCCTGACGAAGAGTACCGCTTGTTTAATAACTTTTTTAGTTATGATGAACATGCCGAATTCCCCACGGAAACCTTGCAGTATAACTTGGAAACATGGAAGGAGCATCTTCCTAAGGAAACATTACCCATTGGGCGTGGTCCGGGAGGAAACTATATTCTGATTGGTTTTGGTGAGGAAAATAAGGGCAAGATTTATTACTGGTGCATAAAAAGCGTTAACATAATGGAACAGGACGATGACACGGTTGCCAAAGCTTACTTGGGCTTTATAGCTAACAGTTTTGTAGAATTTATTGATGGATTTGTTTTGTGTGATACTGTGGATTATTAATGAACGTATTAGCACCCAAAATATACAAAAAATTATTGAAAAAACGCCAGTAAATCCTCATACAAAAGATCTTGGTTTACAATATAGCTGTCATGGCTATGACCTTGCATAATCATAAGCTTTGAACCTTTTAAGGCATGATTAAGTTCTCTAAATAATTCGGGACGATATAAGTCATTTTCAGCCGCAATAATCAGACTTGGAACTTTAATCTTTTTAAGGTCTGTCAACTCGATATTCGGTTGTTCCAACATAAGTTTAAAAAGCGGGTCTTGCGTCTGTTCATAAGTTTCTTTTAAAAACTGATAACTCTCATCAGTAAAATCAGATGGCTTTAAATTTACGCCTAAAAGAGCCATCTTTTCAACTAAGCCTGAATCTTTCATGGCAAGCAACAAACTTATTATTCCACCATCGCTAAAACCAACGATATTGACAGGGGCGATTTTTAAAGCGTGAATAAAAGCACCAAGGTCTTCTGCCATGACCTCATAATCATAGTTAGTTGTCTTTGTACTTTCACCGTGATTCCTACTATCTATCGCATAAACGGTAAAATTATTTTCTAATTTTTCTGAAATTTTATCAAAAATATGATGATCCTCACCATTGCCATGTAAAAGGATCAACGCTTTACCTTGTCCTGATTTTTTATAAAACAACTCTACACCCTTTGCTTGAACCTTCACTCTAACACCACCTTATTATTTGAATTTTTTTCTTATATCACAAATAAAACAATAATAAAAATAATTTTTTTCATCTTGACTTTTAGGTTGTGAAATAATACACATGAACTTCACGCAAAACTAAAAATCTATTCAATATGGTTGCATATTATTTAATATTCAAGTATTGATGCTTGCGATTTATAAGGGGCTAGAATTAAACAGTTTTTATTTGCAAACAAGTAAAAATATAGTGAATAAAATAAAAACTTTTAAAACAGTTACTATAGGAAATATCTAGTTTTTAGAAATTTCCGTGTGGCACAGGACGTGCCGCTATTTTCAAATCATGCAAGGCATTGAAAATGTAAGACGAAGCCAAATTTATTGTGGCGAGTCTTCTCTAAAAACTGTCAGGACGGCTGTTTTTAGAGGTATACTATAGTTAATACAGGAAGTGTTATGGTTCATATCAACAACTCTCTCAACTCTACTTTTTTTATCGTTTTGGGTCTTTTTATCTTAGGATTTAGTGTTTTTAAATTATTTCAAAACATTAACAATGCCAAGTATCAGTTTAAATGGACAAGTTGTATTGATGTTTCAACTTTTTTCTTTGGCTTGGGGCTAGGAGGCTTAGGCGGATTTTCCGGTGCATTTTTATGCGTCTTATATATCGGCGTTGCTCGCCTGCTCGCTTATTTAAGCCTCAACCAAGTTTGTGCCTATGCAAGAACAAAAAACATCAACGAACTTTCTGGTATATCAAACTCCCGCCCTCTTTCAGCTCTTTTATTCGCTTTCTCTATGTTTGCGGCAATCGGCATCAGCCCGTTCTTAACCCCTGATGCAAAACCTTTAATTATGTATGCGGTTTTTGAAACCAATCAACCCATGTTGAGCTTGATTCTAGTAATTTCAAACATTATCTCAGCAATAGCTACCGTGCGTCTTGTTCAACCTATTTGGCTTGGGCTTGGAACTTTTGCGGAAGAAAAACAAAGTTTTGGATCCGGAAACAATCTATTAACGGGAATATTAAGTATTGCCCTGATTTTAATGGGTATATTCGGACACAGCCTTGTCAATATGGCTGTAAGTTTTAGTGGATATTCTCTTGAAAGCTTGCCTCATATTTCCGTTGAGTGGAATTTTGGAACTTTGCTTTTGTTTGTTAGTGCTTTTGCCTTATTTTTCTTACGCAAATTCAATAGATTATATGCTTATGCCGCAGGTGGAGGCATTCTTGCCTTAACACTCGTCTGTGCCTTGACAGTTCAATACGGTCATCCGCTTTCAAGGTTATTTGCCTGTATTATAAGCGGAATAGGACTTTTAGTTTGGTCATATTCTTATGGTTATTTTGCTGAGAGTAAAAAAGGATTTGGTTCTGCTATTAAAGAATCAAAATATACGTTTTTCTTTTTTATCTTATTTGGCTCATTATTTGGTCTGGCAACAACCTCGCACAGTTTAAGTTTTTTTGTGTTTTGGGAGCTAATGACCCTTTCTTCTTACGTTTTGATCGCTTATCAAGGAACAGAAGCCGCCGATAAAGCCGCAAAACTATATTTCATTATGTGTACTGCTGCCGCTACGTTTTTACTACCTGTTTTACTTTATCTTTCTCAAACAACAGGTTCGTTTAACTGGGCGGAAATAAACGCAAGTATTGGCACAATTTCTGGTTTTGCACTCTCAATTTCTGCTTTCAGTGCTTTAATTGCTTTTGGTGTTAAAGCCGGTTTAATGCCGGGTCATGCTTGGTTGCCGGTTGCACACCCGGCCGCCCCTTCTTCTATTTCAGCCCCGCTTTCCGGTGTTTTAACCAAAGCAGGAATTTTTGGAATAGTATTGCTTATCTTCTTGGTTATGGGAGCTGCCAACACATGGCAGGGAGAAAGCTCAAACATCAGCACATTTATTTTCTCTCTTTTAACCCTAGTCGGTGCAACCACGATGGCATACGGCGAATTTATGGCATTAAAACAAGAGGATATAAAGCGTCTGTTTGCTTACTCAACAATGGGACAAATCGGGGAAATTACTTTAACCTTGAGTGTCTGTTCTCTTCTTGCCACAACCGGTGCCTTGTTTCATGTTTTAAATCATGCAATCATGAAAGATTTACTGTTTTTAGGTTCAGGAGCTTTGATTTTAAGAGCCGGCGGACAAAAACTAAGTGATTTTAAAGGGCTTGGTCGAGTAATGCCGTTTACCGTAACCTGTATGGTAATCGGTTTGCTCAGTATTATGGGCTTACCGCCTTTTGCCGGATTTATGAGTAAATATCTGATGATTATGGCTCTTTCTGAAAAAAGTATGTTTTTAGCCGCATTAATGCTTATGGCAAGCCTTGCCGGCTGTGTATACTATATGCGAATTATCAGGGTTTTGGTCTTTGAACCTTGCAACAGACAAGATATTACGGAAGTTTCTCTCGCAATACGCATTCCTTTAGGCATTTTGGCAGGTTTATGTATTTTACTTGGCTTGTTCCCTAACTTAGGACTAAGCCTCATCTTACCAATCGTACAAACAACCTTGAACGGAGCGGAACTAAGTTTAGCCTCTCTTCCGCCTCTACTTAAAACAAGTTGGTCAATACCTTCTTTAATCTTGCTTTTAGGCGGCGTAGCTATCTGTATTAAGCGTCCACTCCCTATATTATCGGGGAAATATACAACTTTGATTTTATTGGCAACCTCCGCCTGTGTTCTGTTGTTTGGACGTTCTCTTGATACTTTATCTTTTATTTTTGCTCTTATTATTCCTTTAGTTGGTGCTATTAATATGCACTATGCCACTGACTATATGCTTCACAGCCACAGTCAATGGCGTTTTTACGGTTTCTTTTTATTCATGTGTGCCGGTTTAGTCGGCGTTGCCCTTAGTTCAGACCTCTTTAACTTCTTCTTTTTCTGGGAAATAATGAGTTCTTGGAGTTTATACTTCGTTATAGTGCATGAAGAAAATGAAGCGGCCCTACGTGAAGGGTTTAAATATTTCTTCTTTAACGTACTCGGAGCAAGCTTTATCTTTTTAGCAATAGCTTTTCTCTCTGTTACTGTTGGAACAGTAGAGTTTTCTCAGCTTCCTACAGCTTTGGCAAAAAGTGGATTGTCAAACGCAACCATCACGGGCATCGTTACTTTATTGGCTATAGGTTTTATCATGAAAGCCGCCCAACTACCTTTTAGAATTGACATTCAGATGCACCCCGCTACTGCTCCTACGCCTGTTTCCGGCTATATCTCGTCAGTTTTATTAAAAAGTGCTTTATTTGGGCTTATAAAACTCTTCCTTGCTATGGGCGGTGTTGTGTTTTTTACAAGCATGATCAGCCGTGAAGTTTTAATGGAAGCCGTTCTTTGGATAGGCGGAATTACTATTGTGATGGCGGCGGCTTATGCTGTTGTTCAAACAGATATAAAAAGAATGTTGATTTATTCAACGGTTAGCCAGCTTGGTTATATGGTTCTTGCCTTGGCTCTTTGCACCCCTCTGGGCGTAGCCGGCGGTCTTTTACACCTTTTAAACCACGTCTTGTTTAAAAACTTACTCTTCTTGGTCGCAGGAGCCTTAATCTTGCAAACGGGAAAACACAGCTTAAACGAAATTGGCGGGCTTGGCAGGCAAATGCCAAAAACCTTTGCTCTTTTTGCGATTGGTGCGTTTTGCGTTATCGGAATACCTCCAAGTAACGGTTTTACGTCTAAGTGGATTATCTATCACGCTTTGATGGAACAAGGCTATGTACTCTTGGCTATTTTGTCTTTAGTTGGAAGCGTTATAACTTTGGCATATTTTGCCAAGTTTATGCATACCGCATTTTTAGGACAAAGTGTCAAAGCAGAAAAAGACATTATAGTTACAGACCCGCCAAAAGGTATGATTTTATCCATGAATATCTTAGCTGTTGGCTGTATAATAACCAGTATATTTCCCGGAATATTCTTAGCACCGATCAATATGGTTTTAGAAGGTTTCAACCTTCAAACGCTTGATATTGCACTCTGGGGTATAAGCTCAGGGAGTGGTGCATGGAATGCCACAATAACAGCTGTTTTATTCTTTGTTGTATTTTTTGGTGCACGCTATTTACTCTTAAGTTTAAGCACAAAGCAACGCATCACAGACATTCACACCTGTGGTATTCCTCCCGAAGAACTTAATCTTCAAGAAAATGCACAAAGTCTTTATAGCGGTCCTATTTCAATAATCACAACAATTAAACAACAAATAGCTAAATATTTTAAACAATAAACAAGTTATAGTTTTTTTATAACAACATAGTTTCGGAGTATATATGAATGAGTTTCCGTCTTTATTACTACAAATAATAACAGGATTATTTCATCTGATAATTTTTCCCGGTGGAATATTTGCCCTGTTTGTCGGTTTATACTTCAAAGGAATTGACCGAAAAATAGAGGCTCGTTTACAACGTCGAGTTGGACCGCCTTTAAGTCAACCTTTTTATGATTTTGCCAAGCTTTGCACCAAAGAAACAATTATTCCGGCTACTGCCAACCCGACTGTCTTTTTTATAGCTCCGATTATCGGACTAACGGGAATGGCGGTTTGTGCGGCGTTATTACCTATTCCCGGCGCGTATAACGGAATGGAATATATGGGTGATATGTTAGTATTCTTTTATCTGTTGCCACTTCCCGCAATCGCCTTAATGATTGCAGGTTCAGCATCAAGCTCACCTTTCGGTGCAATTGGTTTTTCACGAGAAATGAGCATTATGTTGGCTTATGAAGTTCCTTTATTAATCATTATCTTGGCTGTTGCCATGAAAGTAGGCGGAGACGGAACGGCAGAGTTTTCTCTGGCAAGAGTAATTGAATATCAAAAAGACAACGGTTCTTTTGGTTTATCTTTAAGCCTTTTCCCCGCATTCTTAGCATATTTGGCTTTTTTACCCGGTACTATGGGAGTAGCTCCTTTTGATATTCCCGAAGCAGAAACCGAAATTCTCGAAGGACCTCTTTTGGAATATTCCGGTCCTGCTTTAGGTTTTTTCAGTCTTACAAGTGCCTTAAAAATGTTTGTAGTCTTAGGTTTTGGCATTGTTATGTTTTTTCCCGGCACTATTTCAGACAGTATTGTAATAAATATATTATGGTTTTGCCTTAAAACCCTTGCACTTATGCTAATAGTTATTACTTTGGTCAAGTCGGCTACCGGTCGTTTTAGAATTGAACAAGCCCTTTCTTTTTATTTAAAAGTTCCAACCCTACTCGCACTGCTCAGTCTTTTTCTCGTTTGGTGCGGAATATAAGAGATTAACATGAATATATTAGACAAATTATCCGTTCGTTCCCCTTGGCTTTTTCGTATTAATGCCGGCTCATGCAACGGTTGCGACGTTGAACTTGCAACAACAGCCTGTATACCGCGTTATGATGTTGAACGTCTAGGTTGTAAATATTGTGGAAGTCCCAGACATGCTGATATTGTCTTAATAACCGGACCTCTTACTTTAAAAGTAAGGGATAAAGTTTTAAGAGTTTGGGAGGAAATTCCTGAACCTAAAGTAACTGTTGCCGTGGGAATTTGCCCTATCAGCGGTGGAGTTTTTGCCGGAGGACACTCTATTTGCGGACCTCTTGATCGCTATATTCCCATTGATGTAAATGTTAACGGTTGTCCCCCTCGCCCTCAGGCAATTATAGAAGGCGTTCTTTTAGCTAAAGCCGTCTGGTTAGCAAAGCTTGAAGGTAAAGCATTTATTCCACAAGGAGAACAACATGTTTAAATTTCTTAAGATATTAGGAAGAAACTTAAAGCAAGGTCCTTCAACTCAAATTTTCCCTTTAGGTGAAGCTCCGACTCCAAAACGCTTTAGAGGGCGTGTTGTTGTTGACCCGTCAAAGTGTGTCGGCTGTGGTATTTGTAAACACGTTTGTGCCGGAAGAGCGATTAATATAGAACCAGATAAAAACAAACAAGGTTATAGCTTTTCCGTTTGGCACAACACCTGTGCTTTATGTGGTATGTGTCGTCATTACTGCCCGACTAAGGCGATTACACTAAGCAATGATTGGCATAATGCCCACCTTCAAAGCAAAAAATATGATAATGCTGAACACCACTTTATCCCATATTCTCGTTGTCGCTCCTGCGATGCCCCTATGCGTAGATTGCCACCTGAATTGGTTTTAAAAATTTATACAGATAAATCTCTCGATATGATGCCCCTTTTAAGCCTCTGTCCTCAATGTAGACAAGTCGCAACGGCAGAGAGAGAAGCCCCTCAAGTAGAAACCACCACTCAAGAACCCCTTCTAAAAAAAGAGACTAATGATGAATAAAGAACAATTAGATGAAAAAATATTTGAATTGCTAAAAAAATATGCAAGTTGGACTAATGATGAAAAAGAAAATATTTTTGGTTGGCTTAATTTAGAGTCGCCTGACAAAATAGAACCCTTGGCTCAAATGTTAGCTAGTTGCTCCGCCAGACTTTGCACTATTACGGCTTATTCCGTAAAAAGAAACGACCAGAACAAAAGACTTGCGATTGCCTATCATTTTGTTGTTGGTAATTTTACTTTTACGGTTACCGCCCCTCTTTATTCTGATGATAACGCCGAAACTCTTCCCGTTCCTTCAATTACCCCTTGGTTTCAAAATGCTGATTGGAACGAAAGAGAGTTTAAAGAGATGTATAATATCAATATTATAAACCACCCAAACCCCAAACGTCTCTTTTTAGACGAACGTCTTGATGCCGGTATTATGGATCAACTCGTTCCGTTTTCTGCCTTATCAAACAGTGCAAACACAAAAGACCTGTGGGAAAAGATCATGAGTTCTAACGCCGCACAAAAAATGGCATACGAAAAAGCGATTGTTACAGCCGTCTTACCTCAAGTAATCGAACCAAAGTTTACTCCCGTCAAAAAAGATGCTTAATAAAACCAGTCAAAAAATTTAACCTTATTAAGGTAATTATATGGAAACAACAATTAAAGAATTTACCCTACCTATTGGTCCCGTGCATGTGGCATTGGAAGAACCCATGTATTTTCGCTTAACTACCGAAGGTGAACTTGTAAAAAAAGTAGAAATCACCTCAGGTCATGTCCATAGAGGAATGGAAGCTCTCGCCACCAAACGAAACTTTTTTCAAAATATCGTACTGACCGAACGAGTTTGTTCTTTATGTTCAAATTCTCACCCTTTAACTTATTGTATGGCTCTTGAGAACCTTGCTGAGATAAAAGTTCCTCAAAGGGCTCAATATTTAAGAGTTTATGCTGATGAAATAAAGCGTGTGGCTTCTCATCTTTTTAACGTTGCAATTTTAGCACATATAATCGGCTATAAATCTTTGTTTATGCACATGATGGAAGTGCGTGAAATCATGCAAGACGTTAAAGAAACAGTATACGGAAACAGAATGGATCTTGCGGCTAACTGTATCGGCGGAGTAAAATATGACGTTGATTCTTCACTTTTACAGTTTGTAAGCAAAAGCACTAACCAATTAAAAACTCATATTGCCGAACTTATTGAAATATATCAAAATGACTCTATGATACTAAAACGCACCAAAGGCGTAGGAAAAATTAACGCCGATGAAGTACGCCAATACGGACTTGTCGGACCGGTGGCAAGAGGAAGCGGAGTTTGTCTTGATGTACGCCGTGATACGCCCTATGCCGTTTATGACAAACTAAAGTTTAACGTAATCACAGAGACAGGTGGCGATGTACACGCAAGAGCAATGGTACGCCTGCGTGAAACATTAGAATCAATTCATATACTTGAACAAGTAACCGAACAAATGCCCGAAGGTTCATGCTTTGCAGAATTGCAAACCATTCCTGCTGGTCAGGCTGTTGCCAGAACAGAAGCCCCAAGAGGCGAATTGTTTTATTATATCAGAACAGACGAGTCTGATATTCCTACTCGTCTTAAATGGCGTGTTCCTTCTTACATGAACTGGGAAGCTCTAAAGGTAATGATGAAAGATTGTGCTTTAGCCGATATACCGTTAATCGTAAACAGTATTGACCCTTGTGTTTCGTGTACCGAAAGATAAAATATGCACGAACTGGCTATTGCAACCCCGCTTTTAAAAATTGTCTTGGAAGAATTAAATAAACATTCTGACAATCAAAACTTAGAAGTTAAAGAAATATATATCAATGTCGGAGTATTGGTAGACTTAGAAATAAAGACCTTAGAGGCATGTTTTAAACTCTTAGCTGAAAACACTAAGGCTCAAAATGCTCTGCTGACAATAGAAAAACAAGCCATGCACGGTTATTGTATGGAGTGTAAAAAAGAAGTAAAAACAATAAAACGTAGTTTTTCATGTCCGCTTTGTTCTAAAGACAAGGTAGAATGGAAAGGCGGAAGAGAACTATATATATCATCTATTACAGTAAAAACCTGTCAATAAGACTATAGCCCTGGCAAAGGACAAACTATGACGGAACAAACCCAAAACACACAGTATTCAGAAAAAACAACAACACACTCAAACGACCCGTTTGAGAATAATGACCTTGCCAATTATGTTATTTATGCCGACACCAATAAATGTCGTGGTTGTCATAAATGCGAAATTGCCTGTATTGCCTCTCATTATGACATGTCTATTAAAGAAGCCGTAAAACGCCGTAAAGACTTGCCGTCAAGAATTCATGTCATAAAATCGGGAACAACAAAACTCCCCATACAATGTCGCCAATGTGAAAACGCTCCTTGTGCAAAGGTTTGTCCAACTCACGCCCTCATACAAACCAATGGGGGAAAAGTGGTAATGCGTCCACAATTTTGTGCGGGTTGTGAAATTTGTATGATGGCGTGTCCTTATGGTGCGATTACACGTTCTTTTGTTAAACTTTCGGAAGAAGAACAAGCAAGACTTGCACACTCAGAACCAAGAGTCGTTGCCGTTCGCTGTGATCTTTGTCAAGAACTTAGCAAAAAAGAAAACAGAAATGTAAGTGCCTGTGTCGAAGCGTGTCCGGCAAAGGCTTTAACAAAAGTAACAATCCAAGAATACAGACTGTTAAAAGCTAAAAATGCCCCGCTTCCTTTAGCTGACGATTCTGCCGTTCATGAAACAGATATGCCTTAATAAAGATCATTGCAAGACTCTGTTTTGAATATTTTTTCAACGTCTTATGCTCTTAAACCGTATTAAATAAATCGCTTTTTTATATGCACCTGTAAAACTTGAAATAGCTTACAGGTGCATAACTGTTTCATTTTTCAGATTCTAAACTTTCATTCACAAAAATTAAACAGTATTCTTAATACAAAAAAAGGTCGGGATAAAACCGACCTTTAAAAAGATATTTTCATTTTAATTAAACTTGTGAATTTAACAATTCCATTTTACTTTCGTCATCTGAGTCATGTTTGTAATCAGACGGGGTGTTACTATCATTAATCATAAGTTGAATATTAGGAACAACGTCTTGTCTCGCTTCTTTATTGTCCAAATATCCGGAATCTTTAAGATCTCCGCCTCCAAAAGTTGGAACGGTTTCTGTTGTTAAAAGATTGTCAAATGAATTTTGTTCAAAACCAAAAGGTATCCAATCAGCTTTAGCTTCGCCAACAGAATATTGCACAACAGGAACATGCAAGTCGAAAGAATTAAAACGCCCGTCTGAATAAGGCACATATTTGGCGTATTCTGTTCTGTTAGAAAAAAGAGCAATAAAGTCATGTCCATTATTGCCGGGCAAAGCGATTACATCACCTTCAGGGCTGTACATCAAAGAAAGGGGTGCTGTTCCACCACTGATACCAAGATATGCACCTTTTGTATCGGCAAGCATAACAGACCATTCTTTACCATATGCAGTTTTTACGGAAAAATCTTGTGCAGCAACCACAGGCATGTGGTTGTTAAAAGGCAAATTAAAACCGGCTATCTCTAAAAAAGGAGACAATAACCAAGACAGCACAAAAAGGAAACAAAATAAACAAGCAAGAAACAGAGAAGAACACAGACCGGATATTTTACCGGACAAAAGATACGCTCGTCGCTTCATAATATGTTAATGCAACCTCATTATATAAAAAATAAAAGCCAATATTCATATTTTCAAAAAATTGAAACAACTGTCTCAATTGGGATTAATTTAATCTTTTATTAAAACAAGTCAAGTGATAAAAGCGTTTTTTCAAAGATTTTTTTCATATAAATTCAGCAGGTTGTAAGAAATTTTTTGTAAATAATCTAGACTTTTTCTAGAGTTTTTTAAATTCCTTATAAATATCTAAAGCATTAAAGCTACTTCTCACTAATGGAGCCGAAAAAACATAAGGAATTCCCAGTTGTTGCCCATACTTTGCGTAGCTGTCAAAAAGTTCAGGTTCTACATAACTCAAAACTTGCATATGCTTGCGTGTGGGTTGCATATACTGTCCAACAGTTACAATATCACACTCTACCCCTGCGAGGTCGGAAAGCAGGGTCTTGATTTCGTCTTCTGTTTCGCCAAGCCCCACCATAAAACCACTTTTACTAATAAATCCGGCTTGTTTCACTCTTCTTAAAAGTTCAAGACTCTGTTTATAATTCGCTTCGGGGCGTATTGTGTTGTAAAGATTCGGAGTTGTTTCAACATTATGATTAATAATATCAGGCTTGGCGTCCATCACCATTTTAAGGGCATGTTCACAGCCTTGGAAGTCAGGAATCAAAACCTCAATACTAATATCATCTATCATTTCACGCAGATAATAAATACTTTGTGCAAACTGACCTGCTCCGCCGTCTGGCAAATCATCTCGAGTAACCGAAGTCAAAACAACATGCTTTAAACCTAGTTCTTTAGCCGCTAAAGCTATGTTTTTAGGTTCATTTTGATCAGGAGAAACAACCTTGCCACTTTCAATATTACAAAACGCACAGTTGCGAGTGCAAATATTCCCCAAAAGTAAAAATGTTGCCGTCCCTGCGCTAAAACACTGGCACATATTCGGGCATTTTGCACTTTGGCAAACAGTATGTAACCCAAGCTTATCAACATTGTCTTTAGTTAAAACAAAACGCTCTTTATGCTCCCCGACTTTAGGCAGTTTAATACGCAACCAAGGGGGGATACGCAAGGCTTTTTGGGGTGTATTTTGATTCATTTATTTAATAGCCCACACATTATAATTTCAATTAATATTTAGAAATTGTTAAACTTAAACGCAATATATATTATCTTCGATTTTCTCTGGGGATATCCATCGCCAAACGAACTGTACCCAATGGAGGACCTTGTTCTATCCAACGCATAGCTTCGTTAAGAAAACCCAGAGGTTCAGGAAAGATAATAGGTAATTCATCTAAGGCAGTTGGTGGATTTTGTAAACATACATCAATATACTCATTCCACCACCCGGAACCCGCAGGACGCTCAACCTTAGCAAAATCACTCTCGCTAAGATATGTTTTTCCCATTAAATAATACCCGTAAAGAGATATAACATTTGAATATCCGCCCGGTAGAGTTAACCAAGGAGTTTTGTGATAATTTTTCATTAAAACAGCCAAGTTACTGCTCATACCACTAGTATCCGCATCATATAAATTACACAAATAAGAAATAGCCGCATGTACCGACACACTACGTTTTCCCTTTAAAAATATTTGAGCATCTTTATAAGCTTTTTCTTTCCACTCATCATTGTCATGCAATATTCCGGCAACAAGGCTTTCAATACGATTTGTATCACGATGGCATTTCTTAATTAAACCAAGCTCTTTAGGATAAAAACACTTTGCCCAATCAGGACGCATTAAAGCAAAACAAGCAGACACCGCATCACCATAACCACCATGATCAATACCACTTCCAGAAGCATAACCGCCTCCGTGAATTAATTCATTGTGAATATTAGAAGCGTAATAATAACGAGTAAATAGACCTAAAAATCTATATATCTGATTAAAATCTCCACTTGTAAAAGCTTTTATTTCACCCAAAGTAATAAAAACATGATTCGTATATCCAAGGGCATGGGAAAGCATTACATCTTCAACGGTTCTTCCCTTACATTTCTTATAGCGTTCAGCCTGAAGATCTTGAGTCCATTGGTTATATTCATCAAGCAAATATGCAATAAGATCAGCCTCATCAAGCACACGCTTTTGTTCCTGTATAACTACCCCGTCTCGCTCAATCCTGTTTAAAACTTGACCACAAAAATTTTTGAAAATATCTGCATATTTTTTACCAAAACGCTTCATGTACTCGTCTTTAAACGCAATTGTTTTTTCCATAATCAATGCTCATATTATCTGGGTTAAAAGAACTCTATAATTGAGACTATTGCACAATAGGCTCAAAGTGGCTTTCGTCAGAAAGACACTCCAAAAACCACGAATAAGGAAAATTTAATTTTCCTGTAAAATGAGTGGGTTTTGTGACTTAAGACGTTTTATGCTATGTGCATACAGAGCATAAAACGATGACAAAAGTACGCAAAACAGAGTTTTGCAATGGGCTTATAATTAATAATATAAGCTTACTATATATCATATTTACCAGTCAAGTCTGTTGAATTTAACAAAAAACATGATCATAACTTGATATATTATTTTAATCCTGATAATCAACAAGGCGATACGCTTTTAGCTAAATAGATTTAACCCAACGGAACTTGTTATGAATATAGATAATTATACTTTTGAAGAATTTAAAGATTACGCCGCCCAATTTCATGGTTACCCCGCACCGGGCTTATTAATTGGCGGTTATATGGTCGCTATGGCAAAAAAAGCCCTGCCTGAGGGTGTACTTTTTGAAGCAGTTGTAGAAACAAAAAAATGTTTGCCTGATGCTGTCCAACTTCTTACGCTCTGTAGCGTCGGAAATAACTGGATGAAAGTAATAAATTTAGGCAGATACGCTTTATCTCTTTTTGATAAATATACAGGCGAAGGCTATAGAGTTTATGTTGATGTTGCTAAACTTGCGCCTTATCCTGAAATAAGTTCTTGGTTTTTAAAACAAAAAGCTAAAAAAGACCAAGATACTGAACAGCTCTTAAAAGAAATAAAAACCGCCGGAGACACAATTTGTAGTATTGCACCAATTCGTATAATTCCAAACTTATTGGGGCATTCTCACATGGGCACTATTGGTATTTGTCCGCAATGTAAAGAAGCCTTCCCTCAAGAAGACGGTGTTTTGTGTAGAGGTTGCCAAGGTGAAGCACCTTATACTTATCTGTGTAATGATACCGACAGAATCCTACCGCAAACAAAAATACTTAAAGCCGAAGATGCCATAGGCAAAAAAGCTTTACACGATATGACCCAAATTGTTCCCGGTAAAGAAAAAGGTCCTCTGTTTGTAGCGGGGCAAACACTTGAAGCCGGTGATGTCTGTCGTCTTCAACAAATCGGTCGTTTTTCTGTTGCAGTGGAAGATAACAATCCCAATGGTTTTATACATGAAAATGATGGCGTAAAAGCTTTTGCTAAACGCATGAGCGGAAATAATATCACTTTTGAATTGCCACCCAAAGAAGGTAAAATAAATTTTTCTGCCACAACACGAGGGTTACTCTGTGTAGATAAAAAACGACTAGAAGCCTTTAACATGCTCGAAGATGTCATGTGTGCGACTCGCCAAGATGCGACAATAGTAGAAGCCGGAAGTCAAATAGGCGGAACAAGAGTTATACCTTTATATATCGCTGATCATATTTTTGCCGAGGCGTTACAGCGTCTTTCTACTCCGTTATTTTCGGTTGCTCCGTTTCGTAAAGCTCGTGTGGGTATTTTGGTTACGGGAACAGAGGTATTTAAGGGGCTAATCACAGATAAGTTTATACCCATCATTAGCAAAAAAGTTGAACAATATGAATGTACTGTTGTAAAAACCGAGATAGCTCCCGACGATAAAAATCATATACAACAAAGTATTCAAGCAATAAAAGAAGCAGGGGCTGACTTATTAATCACTACGGGCGGTCTATCCGTTGATCCCGAAGACCTAACAAGACACGCTTTAACAGAAGCCGGTTTAACAGATGCACTGTATGGAGCGCCTGTCCTACCGGGAACAATGAGTTTAGTTGGGCGTATTTTATCTGAGAATATAAATACCCACCCTACTCAAACAAAAGCTGATGTTTCAACAATAAGACAACCGCAAAACGGCGAAATGCAAGTTATCGGAGTCCCGGCGTGTGCTTTATATTATAAAACAACGCTTTTTGATATCCTCTTATCTCGCCTGCTCGCAGGACGGATTATCACAAGACATGAGTTAGCCTCAATGGGAGAAGGAGGCTTTTGCATGAACTGTAAAATATGCACATGGCCTAAATGTTTTTTTGTGAAATAAATCTAACCAATTATAAATGGGCTACGATAACAATATCTAGCCCATTTGTTATTTATCTAAACTTAAAAAATTATTTATATCTAAAAAATATCCTTGACATATTTCAAGCAATGTTGAAATATTGAAATGAACAATTTATTTATGTTGCATTGATTTAAAGATTTTAATTATGCAGGGGAAAATTATGAATATTTTATTTTTGTGTACGGGTAATTCATGTCGCTCTATTTTAGCGGAAGGCATTTTTAATAAACTTGCCCCAAAGGGTTTTTCTGCCGAAAGTGCCGGAAGTAACCCCGCCGGCTACATTCACCCCAAGGCTTTGGAAGAATTAAAAAAGCATGGGATAAATACGGATAATTTTAAAAGTAAAAGTTGGGATTTTATCTCAAAAAAACCTGATATTCTAATAACTCTCTGTGATAGTGCAAATGGAGAAACTTGTCCTTTATTCTTAGGCGATGCTATTCGCACGCATTGGGGAATGCCTGATCCGGCATCTGTTACAGGCACTGAGGCTGAAATACAAAAAGCTTTTAATGATACTTTTGTACTTTTAGAAAAACGCATTCAAACTTTTTTTAACCTGTCATGTTTTAATCCTTCATGTGTTAATTTTTTAGGGGACAATATAAAAAACCAACCCGATCTGATTAAACAAGAACTTGATAAAATTGGACAACAATAATAATTAATAAGGAATAAATAAATGTCAGAAACAGACAAAAAAGAACCCGATTGTTGCACATCAAATAACAACAAGCAAGATACACAAAAAGAATCAGAAGTATCTTCTTGCCACTGTGCCTGCAACACAAAAAATAATACAAGCACTAAAAAACCTTTTAATACAAAAAAATATTTTCTAACACTTTTGGTTTTAGCCGTTATCTGGTATGCGATTTATTCAAACATTCTCCAATTTGCGAACTGGTTAACTCTAAGTGTTTTTAAACTTGTTCCCGATACTCATGCGGCTCAATCTCTTGAATTTTTTATTTATGATACCATAAAAATATTACTCTTGATCGTTGCTATGGTTTATGTTTTGGCATGGGTAAGGGTAAGCTTAAATGTAGAACGCGTTAGAGACTATTTATCAGGTAAAAGCCGTGTTGTCGGATATTTTTTAGGAGCTATGTTCGGAGCGGTTACCCCTTTTTGTTCATGTTCCAGTATTCCTCTTTTTATCGGCTTTACTACCGCTCGTATTCCAATCGGTATTACCATGAGCTTTTTAATTACCTCTCCGCTTGTTAACGAAGTTGCTGTGGTAATTCTTTGGGGTTTACTCGGTTGGAAGTTTACTCTTGTCTATGTTACAATAGGTATGACAGTCGGTATCATCGGTGGTTTTTTTATGGACGCTATAAAAGCCGAACGTTGGCTTCAACCTTTTTTGCGTGATCATATAAATAGCACTGACACCGCCAGCCATAACGGCACAAACTCACCCGTAAAAAAAATCAGTATTGCCGAACGTCATCTTTTTGCGTATTCCGAAACAAGAGATATTTTCAAACGTGTTTGGCGTTGGGTAATTATTGGGGTTGGGGTTGGAGCGATACTGCATGGTTATGTCCCTGAAAGTCTGATTGCGGAAACTATTGGACAAAAACAATGGTGGAGCGTTCCTTTATCTGTAATGGTTGGTATACCGCTTTATACAAATGTACACGGAATGATCCCCGTTATGGAAAGTATGTTGTTAAAAGGTGTCCCGATTGGCACCACCCTTGCTTTATCTATGAGTACTATCGCTGTCAGCTTGCCTGAAATTATTATGCTTAAACAAGTGATGCGTTGGAAACTACTCGCTATTTTTATTGGAATGATGTTGGTTATTTTTTCTATTGTAGGCTGGCTTTTTAATGCAATTGATTTTATAATACTATAAAATAATTACTCAACACTATGGAAACTTAGTCTCAAAGTGGCTTCCGTCAAAAACAGACTCTCAAAACACAAAAAGCTATAGGCTAGTTTTTCCTGTCAATAAACTTAGTGAGGGCTTTGATAATAATAACCTCGGAAACCAAAAATCAAAAACCGCAAAAATGAAATTAAATTACTTTGCAAAATCAATATGTTTTATTACGTACACAATTTATACCTTGCAACACATGGCATAAAACAATGAAAAATGAAAAAAAAGATATAGCCTTCTAATTATCTTAACTCAAAAAAAGGAAAAATTATGAACATCAAAGTATTGGGAATAGGTTGTCCTAAATGTCACGAAACCACAAACCTTGTAGAAAAAGTAGTAGCTGAGCTTGGTGTATCTGCAAGTGTAGAAAAAGTTACGGATCTTAAAGAAATGATGAAGCTTGGCGTTATGTCAACGCCTGCGATCGTCATTGACGGTGTTATTAAATGCACGGGGCGTATGCCAACGGCTGATGAAATTAAAAGTTGGCTTGTTTAATTGTTTAGTTGTTTAGTTGAATTAACAAAATAAGACCATTGCAAAACTCTGTTTTGCGTTCTTTTGTCATCGTTTTATGCTCTGCTTACACATCGCATAAAACGTCTTAAGTCACAAAACCCACGAATTATAACCAAAGCACACAAAACGAATGTTGCAATGGTCTTAAAATAATAGAATCAATACTCAAAACAAGATTTTATAGGATAATAAGCCTCTAAAAACCCTCGCATATCTCTTGCCCAACTATCTGTTTTAGAAACACCCGCATCATTCAAGCAAAAAAACGGAGGCATATTCTCATTATGCCCTCCTGCTAAAATAGCTTTATAAAATAACTTACGGTATATTCGTTTAGTATTAATATAAAAATAACTCACATCACAAGGCACATTTGTTTTTTCTAAAAAACTTAATAAAGGTATTGCGTGGGGATAAAACGCCATTCCCCTGCTCGTGCGAAACTTATCTTGTGCATATTCATCTATTGCTTCTTGAAAAAAATCACAGGCATTTTCAGCATTTCTCTTGGTTTGCGGATAAGGCACATGGGCAGTTACAATTCCAGAAGCTTTTGCTATATCTAAGCCTTTTTTAGACATAAAATTAAATACATTGGTGTATGATTTCGCATGTGGCGTTTTAGCAGAAAAATACCCATCTAAACGAGAATTTCGCCAATCAAGAAAAAGATAGGGCTTCCCCGAAGCTGTAAAAAACTCTTCTTTTAAACAAGGGCGTGCGAAAAAGAAATCATCGTTTAAATAGATATAATGTTCGCTCAAATCTGGTATACGATGCAAAAACGCTTCAATAGGACGACAACTAAAGGTTGGTAAGTATTGTTCGGGAATAAAATCTTTATGATCTACTATTTTTATTTTTGGGTGCTTCTCATGTAGCCACTTTGGCTTTTGCCCCGCTGTAACAATAAAAATATTACGCACCCACGGCAAAAACGCCTCTACAGAACGCAAAGAATATTTTAATTCATCATTATTGCGAAAATGAGCTTTCCCAACGCCGTCTTCATGCATTTCTCCCTTTTTCTCTGCGTGTTCTCGCAAATATTGATTGCGTAAAGCAATATGAGCCGAGTCCTCTCCATCTACCCAAGTATAAACCAAATCAACAGGGAAATTCGCTGTTTTATATTGTTCAATACGTTCCGTTAAGTTTGGCAACCGATAAGGGCAACTCACGCACGCTTTTAACTCAGGAATTTTATTTATAAATAAACTACTTAAATAACGTAACAGATAAGTTTTAATCACATTTTGACTATCTAACGCCGGCAAGTTTTGTTTTTTGTTAGAAAATTCAACATCTAAAGAACTACATATGCGTTTTTTATTGGGACTCAAAATTTCATAACAAGCCGCACAACAAGAGAATAACGCATTATATCTAATTAAAAAATTACGAAAAAACTTAGGCAAGTATAAATACTTCATTAGTTTTTTTCTCTCAGACTAAATATTTTTTTTATCTTGCCTACACTCTTATCTCTTAAAGTTTCTAAATAAAATAAAATTTTAAAACGCAGAGTCAATAAATTTTTAAAAGGCAATGGTCGAGCTAAAATTTCTTGTAAATCAACAAACAAAGCTTCGTTTTTATTCTCTAGCCACGTTCTTTGTAATTGTGTTTTATTTTTTAATTGATTAGCTTCGTTTATAAGCTTTTCCCATTGGTCAAAAATTTTATCGGGCTGATAACGAGACAAAAGTTTTTTTCCGTTTTTCCCAAGCTTTTCTCTTAATTCTTTATTAATCATCAACTCTCTAAGTTTTTTTGCCAATGATTGTGCTGTCATTTCTTCTGCTAACAATCCGTTTTCATTATGAATAACGATTTCGTTAACACCTGTACAACTTGCAAAACCCACGACAGGCAATTCAAAAGTTTGTGCCTCTGTCATAACCAAGCCAAAACCTTCATAACGAGAAGGCATACAAAAAATATCGCTCAAAGCATAAAATGAAGATAAATCATCAACCATACCGGGAAAATAAATACGATCTTCAAGCTTGCTTCGCCAAACTAAAGCTTTATAAACATGAGCATCTTCACCGTCGCCGCAAATACATAAATCCCAATCGGGAAATTTCCCGGCTAAACTAATAAACGCTTTAATAAGTAAGGAAAATTGTTTGTGCGTATCAACAAAACGCCCTGCGGCTATAATTCTTTTACGTCTTTTTTCTACTTTGTTTATTTTATATTCACTCAAAAAATTAGCGGCATTGGGAATTACTTCTATGCGAGGTTCTAAAGTTTTGGGCAACATAGCCACAAAATTCTGTTGCAACAGATGAATTTTATCTGCCGCCGCTAAACAAGCATGACGCTCATAAGCGTTCCACTTTTCCGTATTAATAATCTCCGGGTGATTATGTTCGGAAATAATTAAAGGAATACCCGTATGTTGCAACAATACAGGTATCCACATAAGCTTGCTCCAAGAAAACAACGCAACCATAACATCAATATTTGCTTCAACAATAATTTTTTTTGCTTGAAAAATAGAATCGACATAAGGCGGTAAAATCAAACGCTTTATTTTTATTCTCTTATCTAAAGGGAAACAGGGTGTTTGCTTGTTGGTTGGAGAGTAGTAAAAAATAGTAAGTTCATGCCCACGCTCAAGCATGGCGTTAGCTAAATCTATTCCGACTCGCTGTAGTCCGCCACGGTTTTCCATTAAATTCCAAATAACAAGACCAATGTGCATAAACTAAGACCCTTATTGATTAGCATTTTTAGAAACATTTACTTATTATTTAAAAGCTCTTGCAAGTTATAACAACTTGCTTATATCAACTTAATTCAAAAAACTTTTTGCCAGTTTAAAGGCTTCCGTAAAGTTTGCAACAAAATATTCTTCACCGATTTCTTTTGCTAAACCTGATTTGATCATAGCCTTTTTGGGTTGTCTTTCTAACCCGGAAATAATTATTTTTATATTTTTTGCATAAGCCTTAACAATAAGCTGTTGAAACACCAATAAAGATGATGCGTCCAACGACCTTACATATTTCATATTGATAATCATCACTTTTGGTGCTGTTTGAAGATGGGCAAAGAGAGTTTGTAATTTTTGAGTTGCTCCGAAAAAAAACTCACCAGACATTTTAAACTCAACCACATCAGAATAAAAGAGTTCTGTCCCTGCTCTGCTTACATCGGAAACAGACGTATTAGGTTCAATCATATCGATATATTTGACCTGAATACTTGCCTGAGATGCCATACGCTTAATAAACAAAGCACAGGCTGTTAAAATTCCGACTTCAACAGCAACAGTAAGGTCAAAAAACACCGTTAATAAAAAAGTGATTAACAAGACAACAGCGTCGCTTTTAGGATAAATATGAAGTTGCTTAAAATCTCTCCACTGCCCCATATTGATAGCAACAACAACCAAAATTGCAGATAATACCGCCAAAGGAACATAAGAAGCTAAAGGAGCAATTACAAGCATTATAACCAGTAATGTCAATGCATGCACAATTCCGGCAATAGGGGTACGCCCACCGTTACGAATATTTGTTGCTGTTCTAACTATCGCTCCCGTCGAAGGAATTCCGCCAAATAAAGGAGACACCATATTGGCTATTCCTTGAGCCATTAATTCTTGATTAGAGTCATGTTTGTCATCGATCATTCCATCAGCCACAACAGCACATAAAACCGATTCAATACCGCCAAGTAAGGCAATAGTTACCGCAGGACCAAGTAAAAACTGAAAAGTATCAAAATCAAAGGCAGGCACTTTAAAAGCCGGTAAAACACTGGGAATACCCCCTGCAAAGCGAGAACCTATTGTCTCAACGGGAAGATTTAAAAAATATGCCAACGCCGTTCCTAAAATTAATACGGCTATAGGTCCCGGGGCAAATTTAGACAAGCGTTTAGGCCAAAAAACAATAGCCAAACAACAACCTATTGTTAAGATTAAAGCAGTGTAATTAATAAAATTGACATTATGAAAAATATTATTAATAGAAGCGATAAAACCTGCTTGAGCCTGCCCCGGCGGCAATCCAAAAATATCTTTAAGTTGAGTCGATAAAATTGTTATGGCAATACCCGAAGTAAAACCACTAATTAAAGGTTGGGGGAAATAATTGGCAAACCAGCCCATTCTAAAAACACCAAGCAAAAAAAGTATTACTCCCGCCATCATGGTGCAAATTAGTAAATTATCAACTCCATAAAGCTGAACTATTCCAAGAATAATTACAACAAAAGCCCCTGTTGGTCCGCCTATCGCAACTTTTGTTCCACCCAATAAAGAAGTTAAAAAACCTGCGACAATGGCGGTGATAATGCCGGCTTCGGGTTTAACGCCGGAAGCAATCGCAAACGCCATTGCCAAAGGAAGGGCAACAACTCCGACGGTTATACCCGCCATAACGTCTTTTTGAAAAACAGATAAATTATAATCGCTTAAAGAATCAAAAATACGTGGTCTAAAAACATTTTTTATTTGAAAATTCACTTACTGTTCTCCTGAAATAAGACCATTGCAAAACTCCGTTTTGCGTTCTTTTATCATCGTTTTATGTTCAGTATACACATAGCATAAAACGAATTAAAGCACAAAGCCACTCATTTTACAGGAAAATTAAATTTTCCCATTGTTTCGTGGATACCCCGAAGCCCCGCAAGAGCTTTAAGGTTCACCGACAAGCGAAGCCACTTTAGTGTCTTTATTCGTGTTTTTGGAGTGTCTTCCTAAAGGAAGCCACTTCGAGACTACTGTGCAATAGGTTCGAAATAACTGTAATTAGCAATAGCAAAATATAAAATTAATATTCACTTTCAATGAATATATCATGTAAATATTTCAAGAATGACCGTTTTACGATCAACGCAAGGAGAAAGCAATAAACACTCTCCGCTAGTAGCACAAAGCTGAATTCTAGTTCCGTCTTTAGCCACAGAGTTTACGGCATTAGTTATATCATTAAAAAAGTTTGACAAAATACTAACTGATTGCCCCAAAGCGTGAGAACGCAAAATATCAAATTTAATTTCCGCCGCTCTGTTCCAATGAGTAATAATTCCCTGAGTGCTGACTAAAATAAAAACACTACTCATAGAATTAAAAACATCATTTTGTTTGTCTATAAAATCACGCATTTTTAAACTGAATTTTTTTAAATCTTCATCTGCACCTTTAAGGTCAGATTTCAAACTCTCAAACTCGGTAACATCAGCTTGAATCACAGCAAAACCACATTGGACGGACGAGTTTGTTCCCGCTTCAAACACAGGGGAAAAACGCATGTTTAATATGCGAGAATAGCCTTTTGAACCTGTCATGGCAACGCTATTTAAACGTGAACTTAACCCGCTTGAAATACGTTCAAGACAGTTTTTTAACTCAGTGCTGTTATAGTTTGGGTCTTGAAACAAGGCATAAGATCCTAATTCAACTCCACCGTTAGTTCCCCAAAAAGAACGCCAAGCGGCGTTGCCCCATTGCAAGACTCCGTGCATATCAAAAACAGCAAACATATCGTCAAGCTCTTCAACCAGTGCAATAAAATGTTGCTCTTTGGAAACAGGTTGATTATAAGGAACTTCATGGTGCGGAGATTCTAGAAAAAAGACAATTTCACACTGTTTTTCAAGGTAAGTAAAACGCTGGATATCTACAACAACCGAACGTAAATCACCGGAAACAGTACGAAACCTGACTTGTATTTTAGGCGTTTCCAAGCCTGAACGCAATGAAGCGACTGAATGAGCAAAAATATCACGATCATCACGAAACAACAGGCGAGAAAGTTCAGAGCCAACAAGCTCACTTTTTTCAACACCAACCATATAAGCTAAATGATTATTTACGTTAAGAATATAACCATCATATTGTATTGCTATACCTTCTTGAATAGTGCTAAAAAGAGCTTGCCACTCTACTTCACCTTGAGCAACAATATGAGATAATTGAGCAATTTCAGAATTAGACGTTTCTAAAGCTTGTCGCATTTTTTTGATTCTCATTTGAAAGTAAACTACAACCAAAAGTACCAATAATATGCAAACAAGCAATAAAACCCAATTTGATAAAACCCAAAGGTACATATATATCCTTATTTTATTATATAAAAAATGTTTTGCTTATAACTAACACTAATGTAATATATTTTCAATAAAACTTAAATAAAAATAAAATATGAACAAAAATAAAATCACCAATAAAAAAAATATCGTAATTCGTCTAAGCTCTATCGGAGACATAATTTTAATCAGCGGCGTTTTAGATTATTGGAATAAACAAAACCAAACAAAATTTACCGTTATAACCAAAAGCGGCTTTGCCTGCCTTTTAAAAAATCACCCGGCGATAGAAAATATTATTGAGCTAAATACAACGCAACTTAATTTTATTCAACTGATAAAAACTTTTTATACACTGGCGTCTCAATATAAACAATATATTTTAATTGATTTACATTGTAATTTGCGTACTTTTTTATTGAAAATATTTTGGAAAAACAAAATACAAAATTATGCTAAATTTTCAAAAGAACGTAAAACGTTTTTAAAAAACAAAAATGATATTCAGGTTAAAAGTTTATTAAACAAGTACACAATTCCTCAACGTTATGCTCTGGCGTTAACAAATAACACACCGGAAAACAATAAGCTCTTGCCTCAACTATTTTTAACCGACCAAGAAACAGCCAGAGGAAAAAAACTTTTAGCTGAAACAATCGAAAAAACATTTAAAATAGATTCAGTAAGCGAAAAAAATATTAAAGTAGTCGCAATACACCCCTACGCCTCTTATCAGCCGAAAGCTTGGCATAAAGAACATTGGGAAAAACTTGTGCAACTTTTAGACGCGGCAAAAATTCCTTGGGTCTGTATAGGACGCAACAAAGATAAGTTTTTTAATACAACCAACGATTTAACAAACTTACTCGATTTAAGAGAAAGCGCCGCTTTATTAAAAGCTTGTACCCTGTTTATTACACCTGACTCAGGTCCAATGCACTTAGCCAGAGCAGTAAAAACACCACTTATCGGACTATTTGGTCCCACGGTAAAAGAATGGGGTTTTTACCCAGATGAAAGTGAAGGACTTGTTTTAGAAACTGATTTAGCTTGTCGTCCCTGTTCGTTACACGGAAAAAAACCATGTAAATTGCCCAAAGAAGAAAACTGCATGTTTAAAATTACTCCGGAAAGAGTTTTTGAAAATATCTTAAAGATCTTAAACAAAAATTCATTATAATTTTAAATCAAGTTCTTTATTGTTTAAACAAAGATAAGCCCACTTTAGCGCGGGTGTTAGCAATTCGGGAAAGTTTACAATCAAACTGTTGAGTTCTTCCAAGTCAACAAACATACCGTCTTCTGCTTCATCTGTATTAAAACAAGGAATAAAATTGCTTGGTTCTGAAATATATAACGCCAAGGCGGCGTTCCCCGTGTTTTTTTCTGCTTTGTGCTTGGCAATAAGGTTAAGCCTGACTCCGCTAATTGCAATTTCTTCAAAAAGTTCTCTAAAAGCCGCCTCTTCAAAGCTTTCTCCGGCTTTTACAAAACCTGTTGCCGAACAAGTCCACATACCTGCATACGGTTTTTTGTGTTTCGCTCTTTTATGAATATATATTTTTTTGTTTTTGTTAATAAACAAAATAAGCACGGCTTTAAAAAAAAGTTCTTGCTTTACAAGTTCAGACCTTGGCATTATCATTAACGTTTTACCGCTATTATCCAAAACTTCTATTAATTCGACATCTTGTTCAAGCACATCGTCTTGGATCATTCTGATATAATAATCCAATGATTTTATATTATTATCGACTGGCAACAATATCACCTCGTTTTTTATACTAATAAAAAAATATATGCTTAATTCAAATACTATTCAATATATTAAGTTGGAAAAAAAAGATATTTCTCAAGTTTGTGCTTTAGAAACACTGTGTTTTCCGACTCCGTGGAGCGAAGAACAAATAAATTCTTCTTTAAATGATAGTTTTTTTTCTATGTTTGGAGCAAAACAAAATGATGAACTTTTAGGCTATATCGCTCTTTATCACCCTTTAACAGAGTTCGGAGACAACGAAATTGAAATTTTAAATTTGGCTGTTAAGCCGGAATATCGCAGACAAGGCTTAGGAAAACAATTATTAAATATTATGTTGCAAACAGCAAACAAAATGGGCATAATAAGAGCCGTTCTGGAAGTAAGAAAAGGCAACATTTCGGCTATCAATCTATATAAAAGTATAGGATTTCAGCAAGTTGGCTTGCGACCAAGATATTATTCCAATACCAATGAAGATGCTTTAATTTTAGCTCTCGATCTTAATTCTTAAACTTCAAAAATAAAAACAACTAGTTAACGCAAAAACGTAGCAAACGCTAAGGGGTAAACAATGAAATATTTAATGGCTGCCAACTGGAAAATGTATAAAAACAGGCAAGAAGCTCAAAAAACAGCCTCAGAACTGTTTGCAAAAATAGGCACCATGCCGGAAGACCGAGAACTTGTCATTTTTGCTCCCTTTACCGCTATTGAAACAACCGCCGAAAGTTTTAAGAAAAACGGACAACCCGTTAAAGGCTTTTCCGTCGGCGGACAAGACCTTTATCCTGCTAGCGAAGGAGCGTATACTGGTGAAATATCACCCGGTATGCTCATCGACGCCGGGGCAACTTGGGTTTTAACCGGACACTCGGAACGTAGAGCAATTATCGGCGAAAACAACGCTTTTGTCGGTCAGAAAACCGCTTTCGCCATGAATGCGGGCTTGAAGACTTGCCTTTGTATCGGCGAAACCTTAGCCGAACGTGAAGCGGGAAAGCTAAACAGTATATTAGAACAACAAATAAAAGAAGGCGTTAAAGACCTTTCCGAAGACTTTAACCCCGACGACTTTGCGGTTGCCTACGAACCTGTTTGGGCAATAGGAACAGGAAAAGTCGCAGGCGTAGAAGAAATTACAGAAGCACACAACCTTGTGCGTTCCGTGTTAATAAAATTATTTAAAGAAAAAGGTAAACAAATCAGAATCTTATACGGCGGAAGCGTCAAACCGGACAACGCAACTCAAATAATAAAGCTTGACAATGTTGACGGAGTTCTGGTAGGTGGCGCTTCTCTACAGTCAGAAAGTTTTGCTAAAATTGTCTTGGCATAATAAAATATTTAATTTTTATACATCAGTCGACTTAAATGGAGGTTTTCAGTGCAAACTCTTGTTTTGACACTACATATTATTGTATGTATCTTATTGGTAATCTTAGTATTGTTACAATCTGGAAAAGAAGGCATGGGCGTTATTTTTGGCGGAGGCTCAGGTTCTGTTTTTGGTAGTAGCGGTGCAGGCGGAATTTTAGTGAAATTAACAGCGTTTACGGCCTTAATTTTTCTTTGTACCTCATTGGCATATAACATTATTATTTCTAAGCCAAAAAATAAATCTATTTTAGATACGGTTATTCCGATTGAAGAGGTTAATAAACCTGTTCAAACCAACCAGACAACCCCGTCTAACTAAAAACTTTTATTGTAAAGAGTGCAAACAATCCGGTTTAATTGCCGGATTTTTTGTTTGTATAACAAGCAAAGCAAAAAACATATCGCACGCTCTAAAAAGTTTGCTTTTTACATAAAAACACGCTAAAATTATTAGACTTTAATGAACAAAAAAGACCATTGCAAAACTCTGTTTTGCGTGCTTTTATCATCGTTTGAGGCTCTATATGCACATAGCATCAAACGCCTTAAAGCACAAAAACCACTCATTTACAGAAAATTAAATTTTCCTTATTCGTGGTTTTTGGAGTGTCTTTCTAGCGAAAACCACTTTTGAGACTATTGTGCAATAATCTCAAAAGCTATAAAAAACCAAAGAGGTGTAGTATGAATAAAGATAATAACACAAACAATGAACTAACAAGCTTAAAAAAACTTGAAACCAAAATAGTTTCAGGCATGCGTCCAACAGGAGCCTTACACCTCGGGCATTACTTTGGCGTTTTAAAAAACTGGGTTGAAATGCAAGAAAAATATAAGTGTTATTTCTTTGTCGCTGATTGGCACGCTTTAACCAGTGAATATGAAAATCCAAAAAGAATCAAAACCTTTGTTCCGGAACTTGTAAAAGATTGGATAGCGTCAGGTCTTGACCCTGAAAAATCTGTTATTTACCGCCAATCTGATATTAAAGAAATTGCCGAATTACACCTGCTCTTATCCATGTCTACGCCTGTCAGTTGGGTAGAACGTTGCCCAACTTATAAAGAACAACAACAACAAATCACCGGAAAAGACCTCGCAACCTATGGTTTTTTAGGCTATCCCGTTCTTATGACTGCTGATATTATAATGTTTCGCTCCAAGCTTGTTCCCGTAGGGCAAGACCAATTGCCCCATCTCGAGCTTTCACGCGAAATTTGCCGACGCTTTAATAACTTTTACGGGGAATTTTTTCTCGAACCTGAAGCTCTTTTAACAAAAGCGGCAAAATGCCCCGGGCTTGACGGTCGAAAAATGTCGAAAAGTTACGGAAACTCAATTATGTTAAGCGAAAGCCTCAGTGACGTTGAACCAAAAATAAAAGGAATGCTCACAGACAGTAAGCGTATTCGCAGAACCGATGTGGGCGACCCTGATACTTGCAATCTCTTTCCCTATCATGAACTTTTATCATCACAACAAGAACAAACAGAAATACGTCAGGGCTGTACGAGTGCTGCTCTTGGCTGTGTGGATTGTAAAAAAATCTTGTTAAAAAATCTTGGTGCTTTCTTAGAACCAATGCAAGAACGCCGTGCAAAACTCAACGATAAAGTTTTATATGAAATTATTGAGGCGGGGAACCAAAAAGCCCGTATAGAAGCTCAAAAAACAATGGAACAAGTGCGTAAACTTGTTGGCATGAACTAAAAAATATGTCGAATCAAAAGCTCACCCACCCCAAAATATTAAGTCGTAGCCAATTGTCGGATACTCTTGAGACCTTGCGTAAAACCAATAAGCGTATTGTTTTTA
Organism: Desulfovibrio litoralis DSM 11393; assembly: GCF_900143255.1. Classification (NCBI taxonomy): domain Bacteria; kingdom Pseudomonadati; phylum Thermodesulfobacteriota; class Desulfovibrionia; order Desulfovibrionales; family Desulfovibrionaceae; genus Desulfovibrio; species Desulfovibrio litoralis. The sequence continues at coordinate 510,718 of NZ_FRDI01000002.1, read as the reverse complement.
CAAACGGCTGTTTTGATATTATTCACCCGGGTCATGTGGACTTGCTCGAACGTGCCAAAAAATATGGTGATGTTTTGATCTTGGGCTTAAATAGCGACGATTCGGTACGCAGACAAAATAAAGGACCTGATCGTCCTTTAAATAGCTTTGAAGTGCGTGCTTTTGTTTTAGCACACCTTGAAAGTATTTCTTTTGTTACTGAGTTTACCGAAGACACACCGCTTAAACTAATTGAAATAATTCAGCCAGATATATTGATTAAAGGGGGAGATTGGTCCCCTGATAAAATCGTTGGCAAAGAGCTTGTAGAAAAAAAAGGTGGACAAGTTTTAAGCTTGGAATTAATCAAAGGTTATTCCACAACAGCTTTAATTGAAAAGATTCGTTGTGGCGTTTCCCCTTCGCTCAAACAATAAAACAATTTGCAAAAATAACAAAAGTAAAAACAGCTCGTTATCTCCAATTGATAGTGCCGTATAACAGCTTGGAAATATGGTCAATAACACTCTCGGGAAATATAAAAATAACTAAAAAAACAATTATAACCATTACCCACTTTACAGTAAATAAAATAGCCTTTCTTTTCTCTTCATCATCGACTAAATTAATCAACACAGCTTTAACAATAGCATAAGAAAAAAACATAACAAAGCCTATAATCAACAGCGGAACAATCACAAGAGCAAAAAACATCAAGCCTCCTCATTAAAAAGTTAATTTATAATAACTTTTTATATAAAAACATCAATAAAAAAAATATTCCAAACCCAAAAGGAAAGAACAAAATATGACATCAGTTAAGATTAAAGACTTACATTCATCAGAATACGAACACCCTCTTGATCGCATCGGTTTAGAAGCCTTAAGAAAAATACCGTTATTCCCGAAAGTCTTGGAACTATGTACAGTTCCGCAAAACAGCATAACCAGATTAGAACTGTTTGGCAGTAATCTTAAAGTTTCAGAAAGGCAAATGCCTTCTCTTTACAAGCTAATGAAAGAAGCTTGTGAAACTCTTGAAGTTGAAGAGCCACTTTTTTATTTAAGCTCTGCTCCTCAGCTTAACGCTTATACAGCATGCCCGGATAAACCAATTGTTTGTATCTATAGCTATCTTCTTGATATTTTGACAGATGACGAAATTCGTTTTGTTATCGGACACGAGCTTTCACACATCAAGTCTCAACATATTGTTTATCAGGCTTTGGGAACTATTTTAGGAGAAAATTTATTGAGTGCCGTGCTTTCAACCGTTCCGGGGTTGAGCACCTTCTCTCAACCTGCGATTTACGCACTTAATTATGCTTATTTTGAATGGTACAGAGCAGCCGAATATTCTTGCGACCGAGGCGGCTATTTAGCCTGTCAAAACTTTACTGCATCATGCACGGCTCTTATGAAACTAGCCGGTTCAAGCCAACGCTATGTAAATGAATTAAACCTTGAAGAATTTATTGAACAAAGCAGAAATTTTGAAAGCGTAAGCTCACAAGGGCTTGGTCTAGTACAAAAAATTATTTTAAGCAATGGACGCTCTCATCCATGGTCTGTATCTCGAGTGCATGAATTAGTTAAATTTAATGATAGCGGTGAATATACTAATATTCTTGAACGTAAAGCACCACGCAAAGAATTGCCATCAGCTTCTGACGAAACGGCAAATACTACAAGCACAGCGGATAAAGCCAAAGATGCTGCAAAAGGACTCGTTTCCGGATTTAGCAAAGGCTTTGGCAAACTTTCCGGCAAAAGTGAAAAAGAATAAAAATAGGTTGTAAAAAACTACCGATTCTTATTATCCTTGCGAACTGGCTATGCTCGCCACCGAGGAGTAGGAAAAATTAAAAAGGACTTTCGAGAAATCGAGAGTCCTTTTTTATAAACATAACATATGATTATTTTTTTGAACAAAATATAAGTCTAATAAGCCAAATTCCAAAAACAAAAACGCCGGCAATAGCCAATAAACCAACAAGAGCTAATACAAAGCCTATACCCAATATTACAGTAACTTCAGACGCACTGTTAACAACAAAAGACCCCATGATCATACCAACGACAACAACGAACATGATAAAACAAACAACTGCATTCAAAAACGTCCCCCACTTTTTCTTATTGGATGGAACAGATGCATTTGCATTAGCTTGATTTGTCATATTATTTACACCTATTGTTATATCATATTCGTTATTGCATGAACGCACACACCATCAACTTACAAAAATTTACAGTTAACAGATTTTTATTTAGCTCATGTCTCATTTTTTCGTTAAGCTCACTTTAAGCGTATTTATAAAATTGTTGCAAGTTATTTGTGTTTTTTGATATATTTGCTTCCTCATTGATCTCAAAAAAGATAAAGAAACGATTGGGTAGCCTTTACACTTTTCAACAAATCAAATATATGTCTTTTTTATTTGCTATTATTTACCTCATTTAAGGAGTATTACATACATGATCAAAAAAGGTTATATTAGAGCGTTTTTTTGGCTTTCCAAAAAAAAATCTGTTCCCGTATTTCCGCTACGTTCTATAATAGGGTTATGTATTGTATTTATCTGTTTAGTTGCAATTGCTTTCTTTTTGGAATTAGAACTTGGAATGATGGCAAAAACACAACAAATATCTACTCCGGAATGGGTGCTGGAAAATAGCAAAATAAACAAACAAAACTATATAAAAATATTAAATAACAAAACAAACCCAATAATGAAAGGTTTAGGTTTTGCCCCTCCTGAAGTATCCAATGAAAGAAAACGTATTCTTGTTGTTGGAGACTCTTATATTTGGGGTGATGGTCTAGTTAATATTAACACTGTCTGGTGGCGTCAACTAAATTGGGAATTAGAAAAGCGTGGTTATAACAACATCGACGTTATCGCTATCGGAGTTAATGGTGCTTCCACCAAAGATCAGTTGGCTTGGCTTAAAGAAAAAGATAAAGAAAGCGGTCTTAGTATTTTTGAAAAATATAAACCTGATGCTATTATTTTTGGCTATGTAACCAATGACCCTGATATGGGTTACGTTAAACAATATAGCACAAACAAAAGACCAAGCAGGTCTCTTTTGGCAAGACTCTTTCCCAACATAAGAGAAGCCGTTATTGAAAGATATGAAAAAAAACTTGAAACCACAGGTAAATATAACGACTTAACCGGTTATCCTTATGAACAATGGGAACTCATGCTTTTACAAGGCAAAAACTATGAAGAATATAAAAAGCTCATTTTAGAGCTGTCAAAAGAACTTAAAAACTATAATGTTCCGGCTTTTTTTGTTTCGACTCCAACCAGTCCAAATGCAACATATGTTGCCCCTAGATATGCTCAAATTAAAGAAGATATTCCTAAAGCCGGTATTCCGTTTTATAATTTATTGCCAACAATGATAAAAGAGATTTCTCCAAAAGAAAATGTACTTGCCAATCCGGCAAACGGACACCCAGGTCCACGAGTTACCCGTTTTTTTGCGAAGCAAGTTGTTGATATTTTAGAAAAAGACTATCCTGATGTTTTAGGAAACAGAACTATCACTCAAACACCAATCACCCCTAAAATTAACGATTGGTTACCCCCTGCTCTTGATGTTAAACAAACAGCTAAAGACGAATGGACTTTTCAAGGAATTGCGCCTCCGGATGCCTTATTGTACATGCCAATAAAAGAACCTCACGCCGTTCTTAGTTTTGAGCGTCCGAGGTTGATTAAAGAATTGCAATTCAATGACTCAAGAGATTTAAAGTATTCTGTTTGGGTTACTGCTCTTGATAAAGAAAAAGATTTTGAATTAGCAGAATATATATTTGCCGGTTCAGCACAAGGTAAAGAGGCTAAAATAATTTTCTCATCTGATATTCAAGAGTTACGCATTACATCGCTACGCATAAAAATTGACGGACTAACAACTCCGCCAACAACAATTATTCCGACATCTTCAATAAAAAGAGATTCGGGTGGTGTCTTTGTTGCTTCACTAGAAGAACTTGAAAATATTGCCGATAGCCCGGAACACCCGGAGCGTTCCACTTTAGTCATGTATGAAAATGATACCCCTCTTGTGTTTGCCCACTCAAAAATTGAAGATATTAAAACTAAAAATGCCAGATATGCACATTGGCAAAAAAATCTCTATTTTTCCAGCAGTGATTTTTCAGACCCTCGGAACAACGGGAAAAAATATTCTTATTCTCTTAAAAAAGAAAACCCGATTTCCTTAAAGATTACTTTCTCCGATCAGGCGGTAACACAATGACATATATTCTTGGACTTTCAGCATATTATCACGACTCTGCCGCTGCAATTTTAAAAAACGGCGAGATTGTAGCAGCCGCACAAGAAGAACGGTTTACCAGAATTAAAGGGGACTCTTCTTTCCCTGCTCATGCTGTCAATTATTGTTTGCAAACCGCCGGTATCACAGAGCACGAAATAGACCATGTAGTATTTTATGAACACCCGCTAACCCACTTTGAACGTCTTACAAGTATCTACCACTTGTCTGCACCAAAAAGCATCAAGAGTTATTTACAGGCGTTTCCTGCGTGGTTAACCAATAAACTTTGGACAGATCAAATAATTAACCGAGAACTCGACCGTAAAGGGGCTGTACACTGTTGCGACCACCACCTTTCGCATGCCGCAGCAGCCTTTTATCCCTCACCATTTGAAGATGCGGCAATCATTACGATTGATGGAGTCGGAGAATGGTCTACAACAACTTATGGTTACGGCAGTGGTAATAAATTTAACTTGTTAAAAGAAATGCGTTTTCCTAATTCAGTCGGCTTACTATATTCTGCTTTTACTTATTTTACAGGTTTTAAGATTAATAGCGGAGAATACAAACTAATGGGGCTTGCTCCCTATGGAAAACCTCGTTTTGTGGATATTATTTTAAAGGAAATTATTCACCTTGAACAAGATGGCTCAATTCAATTAAATCAACGATATTTTGATTATATTGGCGGGTTAACAATGACTAACGCTAACTTTGCCGAACTTTTTGAAGGGCCGCCCCGTATACCGGAATCTCCACTGACTCAACGAGAAATGGACATAGCCGCCAGTATCCAAGCTGTTTTAAATATTATTGTTACAAAAATGGCTTTACATGTTAAAGAAGAAACTCAAGCAAAAAACCTTGTTCTTGCCGGCGGAGTTGCTTTAAATGTTGTTTCTTCCGGAATTTTATCAAGCAAGCAAATTTTTGACTCTCTCTGGATACAACCGGCCGCTGGTGATGCAGGCAGTAGCTTGGGTGCAGCTTTATGGTATTGGCATTCGGTTTTGCAACAACCTAGAAATATTCAAAAACCAGATAGCATGAAAGGTTCGTTCCTTGGATCTGATATTCCACCAACGTCAACAGAAGATGATGAAATATTAAAAAAACTTGGTGCAAGCTGGATCGTATTACCTGACAATGAGTTACACAAAAAAATTGCAGAATTGATAGCCTCAGAAAATGTGGTTGGTCTTGCCAGGGGACGTATGGAATGGGGACCAAGGGCGTTAGGAGCTCGTTCTATATTAGGAGATGCACGCTCTTCCAAAATGCAATCGCATATGAATTTAAAAATTAAATTCAGAGAAAGTTTTCGCCCTTTTGCTCCCATGGTTTTAGCAGAAGACGCTACATCATACTTTGAAATTCCCGAAGAAAGTCCTTATATGCTTTTTGCTTATCCCGTCAAAGAAGAACATAGAATTCCTCTTACACCTGAACAACAAAAGCTTTGGGGAATAGATTTATTAAATGTTCCGCGTAGTACAATTCCGGCCGTTACCCACGTAGACTATTCTGCAAGAGTGCAAACCATTGATAAGCAACGCAACCCTTTTGTTCATGGAGTAATTTCTGAATTTAAAAAGATTACAGGTTGTAGCGTAATTATTAACACCTCTTTTAACGTTCGCGGAGAACCAATTGTAAATACTGCCGAAGATGCTTATAGATGTTTTATGGCAACAGACATAGACTATTTAGTTATAGGAAATAGGCTCCTTTATAGAAAGGAACAAAAAGGCACCCCTCTTAACGATGAAGAACGCAACAAATGGCTCAGGAGATTTGACCTTGATTAAAAAACAAAATGAAAATTTTTTGATACGCAGACAATGGCGTAAAAATTCACAAGAGTTAACTCAACAAATCGTCATGGGATACGGATTTGGTTTTTTATTCCTTATTTGGGGAACTTTTAAATATTTTTTGAGTCTTGAAAGTTTAGATATTTTATGGGCTATAGTGGCATGTATCGGTGTATTGTTTATTTTATGCACTTTTATTATTCCATCTGCACTAAAGCCTGTTGAACATGGTCTTAGAGCTGTTGGCAATATGGTCGGCAACAAGATCATGACTGTTTTGCTTGCAATAATTTATTACTTGCTTATTACTCCGGTAGGCTTGTTGATCCAACGCTTCAAAGGTAAAGATCCTATTTATGAATGGAATGAAACACCAAGCAAAATGAATGGTTGGGTCAAAAAAACATTGCCGCAAGACATAGAAAACTTAATGAAGACCCACGGACAAGTCAAAATAAGAAAAACAGGATTTTTTTCTGTGTTAACTTTCTTTGTAAAAACAGGAAAAATAATCTTTATTCCTGTCTTGTTGATATTGATTTCCTTAGGGTTATTACTATTCTTTTTACAAACTTCGGTTATTGCACCTTTTATTTATACGCTGTTTTAAAAAAACGGATAAAATCTCTTTAAGTTACATAAAAAAGTACTCTACCTCTTAAAACAAAAGACTCTACTTGGCTCAATAAACAAGAAGATAACTTTATTTTATGAAAAGAGAATACTTATAACCAACAGCAAACGTATCAACGACATTATATCAAACTAATTGTTAATATTAGCTTTTCTTTTGTTGGCAAACGTTTTTTGTTTTGCGTTTTAAATTCAACTTTAAAAGACAATAAATACGCCGGTAACAAGCGTTAAGATTCTTTTTGATTAAAAAACTGTAAAATATTTTTGGTCTAGATATCTGAGCAATGATTTTCCCTGAAAATTTTACGCAATAATTTGTATGGGTCTGATAAATAAATGTTTGCGACAATGCTTGAACCGAGCATATCCATTACAGTTATTGGCTTATATCTGTCAATTTTACATAAAAAAAGCCATTACTCTTACACGCTATGGCTACACTCTTCTCTGCCGAAAAAATCAAGATCTATCTTCTAACCTTAGGTTGTTTTCCATTCCGTTACAGCCTTTTTGAATTCTTCTATCCAACCGTGTTTACGACTATAGTCTATAAGATCTCGCGGATAATAGTTCATGTCGCGGAAGCTCGAATCATCAAGGTTATTCAGCACCGTAAGCATGCCCTTTTCAAAGGCCCAATAGCCAAGGTGATTTTCTGGCACACGACCTTCGTGCCGCCCATGCCAATAACAATTTTTAATGCTTTTCCCCTTGTACCAGGCTTTCAGGTACTTACCCATGGCTTTTGCCTGCCCTGCACGGTCTTCACGCAGCGATTCATACAAAATGACATAGGGCTTGGGGTGTTGTAGCGGGGCATTGGCTCCGGAAAAGTTGCGTATTCCAAGGCTATGGAACAGTACAGCAATAAAGGGGTCTAGCCCATCTTCTTCATCCTGGCTAATAAAGCTGGCAATAAGGGGAAGCCGTTCCGGCATGTTAAAAAGCACTGTCCAGCTTATGAGCAGCATGCAAAAATAATAGGCATCTGGTTCCCAGAGCTTAAAGGTGTCATCTGGGTAAACAGCTAAGTGCCGCTCCAGGTCATCAAAGGCGTAGATAACTTTACTATGAATTTCTTCTATGGGGAGCCCACAGGAGTACATGACCCACGCGAACTCAATCATTTGCCGTGCCCTACTAAAGCTAAACGACCTTGCTTTTTCCTTTGATCCTCTTGTGGCAATAATGACATTACGGTCTTCGGCATAGTCGGGGTAGCTGAAGAGTTGATGTTGCACTTTTAAGTACTCATCATAAGCTGCTTCTATAATAAATATATCACGCTTTCTTTCTTCAAATTCCTGTTCGTTCATTAATGCAACCTTTAAGGCTAGGGAGTTTAAGAAGTTGTTGGGTTATAATTTTCTACCCTTAGGTCTGTTTCCGTTACAGCCTTTTTGAATTCTTCTATCCAACCGTGTTTACGGCTATAGTCTATAAGATCTCGCGGATAATAGTTCATGTCGCGGAAGCTCGAATCATCAAGGTTATCAAGAGCCACAAAAAATTTACCATCAGCATCATTTGGCTAAAACATTTAAACCTGTCTTTTGGTGTATGATTTCGAAAAAAGAGTTTTTTATCTCTTCATTCTCAAACGCTGAAAAAGGAATTATTAATGCCTTTACAGAACCTACATAAATATAAAAAAGCTGATTACCTGTACATATTCGTTCAACAGCAGCATATTGTATTCGAGATTGAGTAGTTGCGTTTAAAGTCTCAATATAGTCATCTGCAAGTAATATCGTTTGATTGCCAATAAAGTCATTGGCTTTTCCATTTTTGATATATTCTCTCACAGATTTACGAATGAAAACATTTATTATTTTTGGAAAAAAAATGAACCATGCAATCAAGAAGAATACAGAAGAAATTATTTCTACTAGCGATAAGCTATTGTCATTAAGAAAGGGAAGAAACAAAAAAAAGAACATTAGGAGAATTACCCCATAAACAAACCTCTTGTTTTTTTGTGACTTCATATTGTTATAATGATCAATGTTGAAATTAATATAATCTTGCTCCGATACTTTGTAATGAATAGTCATGCACTACCTTCCTAAATATTATATATATTCCACAACGCTTGTTTAAAATCTACCAAAAAGCAGATAAGTAAATTTTTCTCATGCTACTATATAATCATAGTATCTAGTTTTCAAGTATTTTACATAAAAAATGAATTTTCTTTTTTCGATGGCTATCTCCATTTGTGCTCTACTCTTTCATGCTATAATTTTATCCAGTACTTCTTAATCACAAACCCCCCACAAAAAAACGCTAAGCTACTATTACGTAACTTAGCGTTTTTATTTAAAAACTGGCGGAGAGGAAGAGATTTGAACTCTTGATACAGCTCAACACCGTATACTCCCTTAGCAGGTGGTTCAGTCAACTTTTATTACACACACCAACCCTGTATTGTATTGTGAATACTGCATTTTGGACTACTCTCAAAAACATAAAAATATCCACATAAAGATACAAAGTATGTTTTTTGGTATGTTCTTTATGTAAAATATCGTTAAACGGTACCAGTCCCCCTGCTCATCTTAGCCCAAGCCAAAATATTTTTCAAAAAACGTTAGCAACTTTGCGATTACAGTTTGTTTTTTGTTTGTTCTATCACCACCAGAAAATCTTGAAACTGGGGGCAGTATTTTATCTATATCTGTACCAGTGGTTTTTATGCTACCGTCTCTAAAGGCATTATCAATGAACTTTTTAGCTTCCTCAGCTTTTAAATTTTCTTCTTGAATTATTGTATTTAGTTCTTTTTCTTTATGTTCTGTAACAAACTTACGCCAATCGTTATCAACGTCAGTATTTGCGTTAATTTGAGAAATAAAGTTTTCTATCAAGTCTTTTTTGCTACGAAGTTCAATATTAGCACTTATCGTTTTATCAATAGTAACAAGAATTGTTTTATCTTTACAATTAGACTCATGATATTTTATTACAAGCATTAAAATATAATCAATATTTACCTCTACTTGCTTAATAAGTTCAATTTCAAAAATAATATCATCGTTAATCTTTTCTTTTTCAGCATCATCTTTTTTTGAATAGGCTTGATACAAATCAATATATTTGCTTTGATAATCTTGAAAGTCTCGTTTGGGGATTATTTCTTCTTCTGAAAATTCATCAAAAGAAACGAGAATATTTTTAAGCCTTAAAATTGAACCAAAGAGTTTTATAAAATCTTTTTCTGCGTCTTCTCCTACAATATCGGTTCCAACAGGATAAAAGGTTTCAAGTTTGTTTATAAGCTCTTTATAACCTTGTATATGTTTACCATCTTCATCGTAACCATTAAGATATTCTTTATAAGTTTTAAGTAAAGCAACTTTAACAGCTTCTTTATTTCCAGCTTCTGAATCTCCAAAACGAGAAAGAGCCTTGTTTGTTGCGTATTCTAAATCTCTAAAACAAACGATATTCCCAAATGTTTTTACTGAATTTAAGATACGATTTGTACGTGAAAAGCTTTGAATAAGCCCATGTTCCCTTAAATTTTTATCTACCCATAAAGTATTTAAAGTTGTAGCGTCAAAACCAGTTAAAAACATATTAACAACAATTAGTATGTCGATTTCACGGTTTTTCATGCGTAACGAAACATCTTTATAATAGTTAGGAAATTTATCAACAGAAGTATCATAATTGACTTTAAACATGGCGTTATAATCTTTTATTGCCGAGTCAAGAAAGTCTCTTGAAGTTTTATCAAGCTTACTGTTATCAAAATCTTCATCAATAAAGGTTTCGCAAGAATTTTCGTTAGGGTCTTCTTCGTTGGGACTGTAGCTAAAGATTGTTGCGAAGTTAAGTTTTTTACCGCTTTGTTCCAGTTGTTTTTTAAATTCATTATAATACGCCATAGCCATTTTTATTGATGCCACGGCAAAAATAGAATTAAAACCGTTTACTTTTTTACTTTCTTTTTGTTCTTCTACTGTATTATTTTTTGATGCCGCCATATTTTTTACATTTTTAATGATTCTATGATCATAAGCGGAGCGACTTTGATTGCGATAAGTTTTTTGGTCAAAATGTTCTAAAATATATTTTGTAACTTCTTCTATACGTTTTGGGTCAAGTAGGGCATTTTCTGTATCAATGGCTTTTACTTTTTTGTCTTTTATGTGTTCAGTTGCTTTAATGGTATTAATATAATCAATGCGAAAAGGTAAAACATTGTTATCGTGAATAGCGTCAACAATTGTATAAGTATGTAATTTATCTCCAAAAGCTTGTGCTGTTGTTTTGAGGTAAGGGTATTTATTATTTCCTGAATTACCCGTAAAAATTGGCGTACCTGTAAACCCAAAGATATAATAATTTTTAAATTTTTTTTCTATATTAATGTGCATATCGCCAAACTGCGAGCGATGGCACTCATCAAAGATAATCACAATAGGTTGTTGATAAATATTATGTTCTTTATTTCTACTGACAAACTTATCTAATTTTTGAATTGTTGTAATGATTATCTTTGCGTTATTGTCGCCTAACTGTTTTTTTAATAATTTTGTAGAGGTATTACTGTTCGCCGCCCCTTTTTCAAAGCGGTCATATTCTTTCATTGTTTGATAATCAAGGTCTTTTCTATCAACAACAAACAAGACTTTATCGATATAAGGAAGAGCTTTCGCTAATTGTGCTGTTTTAAAGCTGGTTAAGGTTTTACCCGAACCAGTAGTATGCCAAATATAACCGCCAGCTTCTATTGTGCCTGTTTTATTATAGTTTGTTGCCAGTTCAATTCTGTTTAAAATGCGTTCGGTGCCGATAATTTGATAAGGTCGCATTACCAGTAATAAGTTTTCTGAGGTAAACACAGAATAGCGAGTAATTATATTAAGCAAAACGTGTTTAGCAAAAAAAGTTTTGGTAAAATCTACAATATCTGGAATTATTTTGTTTTTTCCGTCTGCCCAATAGCTGGTAAATTCAAAGCTGTTACTTGTTTTTGCCTTTTTTTGTGGGTTTATGTTGTTAATATCTTTAACATGTTGATTTCTGGTAGTATTGGAATAATATTTTGTATGTGTTCCGTTAGAAATAACAAAGATTTGAACATATTCAAAAAGCCCACACCCCGCCCAAAAGCTATCTCTTTGGTAGCGTTTTATTTGGTTAAATGCCTCACGAATAGCCACACCACGGCGTTTTAACTCAATATGTACTAGCGGAAAACCGTTTATTAAAATAGTAACATCATATCTTGTTTGGCGAGTGCCTTCGTTTTCTTCATATTGATTAAGCACCTGTAACTTATTATTATGAATATCTTTTTTATCAATGAGTTTGATGTTTTTTGTCATACCGTTTTCAAGGGTAAGTATCTGAACGCTATCATCTTGTATTTTGCGAGTTTTTTCTAAAATGCTTTCGTTATTGCTGGCTAAATTTTTAGTATAAAACTCTTCCCACTCTTTATCTAAAAAAGAAAACTCATTTAGCTTTTCAAGTTGACGGCGTAAATTATTTATCAGCTCATCTTTATTTTTGATTTTAATATATTCATAGCCTTGATCAGTAAGGCGTTTTATAAAATCGTCTTCAAGAGCCGCTTCGCTTTGGTAGTCGGTGCTTTTTCTTTGTTCGGGAATATATTCGGCAAAAACAGTGCTTTTATTTGTATCCGCAATTATATCAAAAAAAGTCATTATTTTGCCTCCTTAAAGGTTAAGAGTTTATCTCTATAATATTCATATTGTTTTTTGCGTGCTGTAATTTCGGCAGGTAAACCCGTTGTTATATCGTTACAAAGGCTATCGAAGCGGTCTAGAATATCGACTATGCGTTGTTGTTCGGCTAGTGGCGGGACAGGGATTTTTATTGCTTTTATAGCAGGTACACTGGAATGTACTACTTTGCTCTTAACTTTCCCTTTACGTTTTTGATGTAACGCATTTAATGTTGATAATGCATACGAAAGATATTTTGGATTTTGTTTATGTTTTAAAACAACTATATCGCCCCCAGCTAAGCATTTTTTTTTACCAATATATGCACAAGATTTAGCTATATCCTCGATGCTTTCACCTGTAATTGCAAATAAAATATCCCCATATTCAAAATATTTCTTACTTTTAACGTCATCTTCATTTATATATGATACACATTGATCAAACCAAATATCATATTTGGTATATATTTCTCCATATCTAACGCATGGTGTCCCGTTGGTAATAATCTGATCCCTTGTTATTCCTGAACCACGATATATATCAACGGCAATTTCTCCCAGCGTTTTCCATTCCACCTCATCGCCAAACGTCAATAAGGCATCTCGATAATATTCATATTGCTTTTTTCTGGCTGTAAGCTCTGCTGTAAGCTCTGCTGTAAGCTCTGCTGTAAGCTCTGTAAAATTATCTAAAATACGCACAATCTCTTGTTGAACAGGAAGTGGCGGGACAGGGATTAACAAATCTAACACATCTTTCATACTAGGATGTTTTATTCCTGATCCACGGTAAAATGAGTCTATCAATTCACCTTGGCTTATCATCCAATAATACAAATATTTATTTAACATTATCTTTGTATCAGAAGATGTAGCAATGCGATTATCAGCAGTTACGAATTTACCTTTATAATATTTCATGACATCTCTAACTGGTCGAGATTTCCCCCACGGGATTGTTATTACTTCTCCAACACACAAATAATTTTTGGCTAACGCTTCTGTTGTCCAACCAGTTTGTTCTCCTGTTGACAGAAGAAATACATTTCCTTCTTCTTTTTCAATTGCAAAAAGTTCTGCGGCAAGTAAATAAGGATAACTAATAATTTTAGGTTGTTTAATTCTTTCAACTGCATTAAATTTTTTATCCCAAATTGTCACTTCCCAAAGTGAGTAAAATACCACCCCGTTAGGACAAAGCTCATTTATCAGCTCTTCTAATTTACTCATTTGCTTCGTCTCCATTACCTATACCTATTGCCCTAAGTGCCTGCTGTATTTCATGATTATTTTTTATCTTTTCTTTGTTTTTTTCTACATTATCTATAATACCCATAACCAAACGCCTAAGTGCATAGTATTTATCAAGTGCAGATTTTTCATCAGAATTACCATGGGCAATTTCACTAAGTTGAGAAAAAATTTCATAACGATTTGCTGAATATTGTTCAGGTATAATAGAGCATCGTTCATCAACCAACGTTAATACCTGATCAAAAGGTTTTGTTTTGCCATTGGGTTTGTATATTGCTACTCCAGCATCATCACCCACAATGTGTGTTATTTTTTCAAAAGCCGAACGTAAATATATAATTGAGCCTGCTCCAAGTCTTTCTTTATAGGCAATTTCAGCTTTTCCTAGTAATTCTGAAAATTGATCTTTAGTTTCTATGGGTAGCTTTATATGATCAGGTAACCTGAAATTATGCTTTAATATGTGTACCTTTGGTGTGTGTGCAAAAATATCATCAGCTTCTACTAAAAACCACGCTTGAATTAACGACTGGCAATTACTGCATCTCTGGGAATCTACACATTTCAATACACAATCAATACTGATCATTTTATTATTTACAACTAAGCAGTGTAATTTTGTGTGTGATACAAATTGAATATTATCATTACAGGTAGTTGAAAAGAAAGGTAGCACTATTGTTCCAATATCTAATTCAATAAAATCACCAGAAGATACAACAATTATACCATCTGAAGCATCTTCAGCGTTTTCAACATATTTATCTTTATCTACAAAAGATTCAACTTCTATAGACTCATTGTTATTATGACTTGATAACACGCTGCTTAACCTCATATTTCCCACTCCACTCCGTCAGGACAAAGCTCCGCTATCAGCTCTTCTAATTTACTCATCTTTTTTACCAACTTTTTTAGAGCCAAGGTGTTTTGCTGTAAGTTTTTTTAGGCTACGGTCAAAGTCTGAAACTATTTTTTGGGTTTTATTAAATGCGTCATATTCAGAAATAGCTTTTATTTGTGCTTTTTCCATAGATATTTTACCCTTATCTTTTAATATGTCATAACGGCGAAACTCTAAAAACTCATTGATGCTGGCTGAAAACTCTTCCATCGTAAAGGTGTTTTCCCGTTCAATTAAATCTTCTATATAATCAAAATAACCCGAAACCAAACGTTCTAACTGTTTAATTTCTTTTTCTGAAAGGTAATTTTTAGCAGTTTTTGCATCACTCTTTAAAATACGTCCATCTGGTGAATTTTTCCACGTTGTAAGCCCCATATTGTTTTGGGTTTTATCCGCCTTACTGTATATAATCTCCGCTGCTGTTTTTCCTGTAATAGCGTAGTGGAATTTATTTTGTACCATAGCATAAAAATTCTTTGTAAAATCAGAGTTGTTACTATAGTCAATGCTACATTCAGCAAAAATATCAGTTATTTGTTGCCAAATTCGGCGTTCACTAGCCCGAATAGAACGAACACGTTCTAAAAGCTCTTTAAAATAATCTTTACCAAAAACCTCAGAACCCTGCTTTAGACGTTCATCGTCCATAACAAAGCCCTTTTGAATATATTCCTTTAATATTTTTGTTGCCCAAATACGAAAGCTAGTCGCTTTAGCAGAATTAACACGATAACCAACAGAAATAATCGCATCAAGATTATAATATTGTGTATTGTAGGTTTTACCGTCTGTAGCAGTATGTGCAAAAAATGCACATACTGTTTCTTTATTTAACTCTTCTGTAATAAAAATATTTTTTAGGTGTTTTGTTACAACAGAGCGGTCTATACCAAACAACTCCGCCATAGCTTTTTGTGTAACCCAAACAGTCTCGTCTTTTACAATAACGTTAACTTTTACATCTTCATTAGGTGCGTTATATATTAAAAAATCAAGCTCTATGCTCATTTTATACCTCAATTTCAGCCACAATTTTGTCAATCTCACTACGCAAAAGCTGTTGGCGAGCAACGATTTGACTGATTTCAGCGTTAAGAGCAACAATATCTATTTTTTCTCTGGTATCTTTTTGTTCTACATAACTGGAGACAGAAAGATTATAGTCTTGTTTTTCTATTTCTTTTTTTGTCGCTAAATAACTAAAATGAGCAATAGATTCTCTTGAACTAAAAACAGAAACAATTTTTTCAATATTGCTGTCTTCTAATTTATTATTATTGGTTACTTTTTTACATTCTTTTGAAGCGTCAATAAATAAGGTTTTATTTTCTCTCTTGTTCTTTTTTAAAACCATAATACAAGTAGCTATACTTGTTCCAAAAAACAGATTGTCAGGAAGCTGAATAATACAATCAATATAGTTATTATCTATTAAATATTTCCTGATTTTTTGCTCTGCTCCGCTACGATACATTACACCAGGAAAACAAACAATAGAGGCTGTTCCACTTGTTGCAAGCCAAGAAAGACTATGCATAACAAAAGCAAGATCGGCTTTAGATTTTGGAGCTAATATTCCGGCCGGCGAAAAACGAGGGTCATTAATTAACAAAGGGTTAGAATCTCCAGCCCACTTGATAGAATAAGGAGGGTTGGAAACAATAGCCTCAAAAGGCTCAATATCTCCATGCATAGGGTCAATTAAAGTATTGGCATGACCAATATCAAACTTATCATAATCAATATCATGTAAAAACATATTGATACGACAAAGGTTATAAGTGGTTATATTAATTTCTTGTCCAAAAAATCCGTTTCTCACGTTCTCTTTTCCAAGAATTTTTGCAAACTTAAGCAACAACGAACCACTACCACAAGCGGGATCATAAACTTTATTAACCTCTGTTTTTCCAACAAGAGTTAAACGAGTTAAAAGCTCTGATACTTCTTGCGGTGTAAAAAATTCGCCCCCACTTTTTCCTGCACTCGACGCATACATACTCATTAAAAATTCATAAGCATCACCAAAAGCATCAATGGTATTATCTTTATAATCGCCAAGTTTCATGTCTGCAATACCGTTAATCAGCGTTACCAACCTTTCGTTTCGTCTTGCAACAGTAGCTCCTAATTTATTGCTATTAATATCAATATCATCAAAAAGACCTTTAAAATTGGCTTCGCTGAGCGTTCCTAAAGCCGAAGCTTCAATATTTTTAAATATTTTTTCTAAGGTTTCGTTTAAATTTTCATCTGTTTGGGCTGTATTTTTTATATTTTGAAAAAGTTCACTCGGAAGAATAAAAAATCCCTTTGTTTTTACAAGGTCTTCTCTGGCTTGTTCCGCATCATTATCTGAAATAGTCGCATAATCAAAAGCTTTATTTCCAGTTTCCCATTCTGCTTGGTTGATATAATTAGCCAAATTTTCAGAAATATATCTGTAAAAGAGCATACCTAAAATATACTGTTTAAAATCCCAACCATCAACACTACCACGTAACTCATTGGCTATATTCCAAATTGCCCTATGAAGCTCAGTACGTTCTTGTTCTTTTTTATTGTCAGCCATTTATCTATCCTTAAAAAATTTATAATGTGTACTTACAATAAATTTGTATAAATTTATGATATGCTAACACTGGTTTTTATCTATTTCTTTTTGCATATTAACAGTAAAATTACAATACAGATGTTTAGATCATAAAACGCTAAACCTACTAATTTAATATCATTAAATTTACAATAACCATGTCAGCCTACTCTCTTACTCCATTAACCGCTCTAGCAACAGGTCTGCCATTGATCTTCTACCGTCAAGAACCGCAAGTACAAATATTGTGTCTTTTTCAGGGTAATAAAAAATTCGCCAAGGGGCTTCTTGAATTTCTCGTATTTTAGAATTACCGAAATCTAACAATTCATCAGGAAATTTGCCACGCAAAGAAAGCTTTTCCAAGCTATAAACTTTATTTTCCAGCCTTTGCAAAATTGCTTCTGCCTGTGCAAAACCATCACGTTCTAATATGTATTGATGTATGCTTAAAATATCTTCAATCGCCTCAGGAGACAAAACAACCTTAGCCATTGTTTTTAGCCTCTTTTATGCTACTGCGAATATGTGCAAAGGCTTCTGTTGCAGGTAGCCCCTCGCCTGCTTCTATGCTTTTTTCGCTAATCGAAAGAATTTTTAATAAAGCAATCCCTTCTGTGAGGCGTTCATAAGTTTTTATCCCCATAAGTACAGCTTGAGCTTCTCCATTTTGAGTAATAATCATGGGGCTACCTTGATTAACCTGATCAAGCACCTTTGCACTATTGGCTTTAACATAACTTATTGGCTTAATATCTTGGCTTAAACGCATAACGCCCTCCTAAAAAATGAACTGAATAAAAAATATACTAAAATATAATTGAGCCTAAAATCAAAATCGAAAAACATAAGAACAAGTTAACGATAAGCTGTCGGAAACCACAATCAAACCAAATATAGACTTAATTTCGTCAAGTGTCAATCTCACACAAAAAAAGCCCTTAATCTTTAAAGATAAGGACTTTGAGGAATATTGATTAAACAAACAAAGAATACGCTAATCTTGTTGAATTAATTTTAAGCGAGTACAATAATGTAACTCGTTTCTAGGAGAAGCGTTCCAAGAAATAACATCTGGTATATCATTTAAAAGTTTTGGAATTCTTTTTCTGAGCTTATCACTATTTTTATGAAAAAACCTAGATATTACGGTACAATCAAACTTAGGAGCATAAATAGTCTTTTTTTCATTCATTTGAGGCTCAGAAAAGTATATTAATGCATATTCTGCTGCCTCAAGGATTTCTCTTTTTACAGTACGTTTAGGTGTTTCAACTTTGCCCAACCAGATCATGAGATTTCGAGAAATATCATTAATTCTATGTTGATTCTCCGTGTCTTGTTTTTCATTAAATCTATCAATATATCTACGCTGTGTAAGCCCAATATACTGCAACTTTGCCTTGCGTTCATATTTTTGCATTCCAAAAAGAGCATACAATCCATTACCAGACAAACATAAACAATCATCATCTTTACAATGATTTTCACAGTTAATATCATCTCTAGTAAAAGGACCATGCCAATTAATATAAATTGTCTCCATAGCTACACTTCCTCATGTATTGGCAAAATTATTTTATTAAAGCTTGTAATAAAGATTTACTGAAAAGACATTCACCTCTATAAATACTCTTTACCAAGTCTATATTAGATTTTTCATGTTGCCCATCGGCATCTTCAAACCCAACATAACTGATATTAAATCTATTATCAGGCAATATTGTAAATTGTATCATTACTGTCCACTTGCCTGAATGCAACAGATTATTAGGATTTTCCATAGCTTTCACAAGGTGTTGTGTTGAGGGCACGCCCATGAGCATGAGAGCAAGACCTGTCTCTCCATTTTTATCCTGACTCAAATCTTTTATAAAGTTTTGAAGCATCTCTATATGATTTAATGTACCATTAAACTCAACAATTTGCCTTTTTTGTGCATCTTCAAAGGATTTCCATGTTGTTGTTGCAAAATATGGATAATTATCAAGCACATTTCCAACAGTGGTACTAGTATCAAAATTCATGCTACCAGTTTTTACAACTTCAATATTGCTATCTGAACAGCCTGCCAAGTTTATAATAAACAGCAGATTAAGTAATACTAAACAAAATAAACCTTGTCTCTTACCAAATATTTTATTCATATTTTCCACCTATCGTTATTAAAATTCTATCCCTAAAGCACATAAAGCACCTAAAATACCTGTTACTAAACCAGCAATAGCCATTCCTCTACCCCGTTGTTTTTGAGACAAAGCAACAGCAGAAAAAATGATTGCAAGACCTGATATAATAGCTAACCCTATTGCCTCATCTACAGTAAACCATTCTTCCGTCAAAAAAGTCATTAGAGCAAGAATACCTAAAACCATAGAGGTTATAGAACTCCATATAGGTGCTTGTTGCACTAATACTTGTTGAGTCATTGGTTGTGGTTCTGTTTGATATAACATTGACCCACAGTGTTTACACTTTATTGCACCGTCAGCTATTTCTTCTTTACAAAATGGGCATTTCATATTTTTAATCCTAGATTATCACTATCCGAATATTTTAATTTTTAGCGTATAATTGCAACGTTCTCGCCTTAACAATAAAACCATACTTAGCAATAGTTAAAAATAGCAAGCATAACTCATAATATTACCACCAAAAATCCTCTTTCAATACTTCCTTCCGATAAAGGTCATAATACGCACTTTGCATTGCTATTACTGACAAAGGAACCCATGACACGATATTGAGAGCTTTAAGAAAACCGATTATACCAAAGCCAAATAAATATAATAATATTCCACTTAATATTTCTATAAAAAGACCTATTAATATAGCAAGCCATATCATTGATAATAACTTCTTCCACATACCCTTAATTAAATAATAAAAACCAATAAAAAAGAATGCCCACCAATTAAAGGTCTTACGTAACTCAGCACCTTTTAAGCCATAATCAGGTAAACCAAATTTTGTGCCTTTTATATTGTCATGCACAAAGCGTAATTTATCTTTCAATTCATTAGAAATATTCAAAGAATTAATCGTTGCATACGCATCTTTTCCACTATTAGCAGTTGACGCACTGGCAGTATTGGCGTTGGTATTGAGCATTGAGGCACAGTGCTTACATTTTATTGCACCGTCAGCTATTTCTTCTTTACAAAATGGACAAATCATTTTCATCTCCTTTTTTATTAGTCTTTTGAAATACAGAACTTTAATCAATGCCATCAACACATCATCACAAATGCAATTTTATCTTCCATCAAGCTATAAAACTTATATGTTATTTTAATTTAAAATTCAATACTTATAAACGGTACACTTGTCAACAAAGTAGTCTATAATTCCTTTTTTAAGAATGGAGGAACCTTATGAGTGCTATCAGCAGTCGCCTTGGCAAACGTATTCGTGCCTTGCGTATTAGCCGTGATCTCTCTCAGGAACAACTGGCGGAACGATCTGGAATGAGTGCAAAATATTTGGGTGAAGTGGAACGTGGAGTTGGGAATATCTCCATTGAACTTTTAACAAACCTTGCCTCCGAACTTGGCATAACTATTACAGAGATTGTAGACTACGACCACGAACAATCACCTCAACAGCTAACAGAAGAAATAATCAGCATGGTTAAACAGTTAAAATCCAAAGATGCTCAACTGGTTTACCGTATGCTTAAAGTGCTTACCAATTTATAACTCCACCTATCACTCTACTTTGTCGTTAGGCATTTAATCTTCTTCTGGTGCATAAAAACCATACATTTCTTCAACTTCTTCTAGTATTTGTTCTCGTAAATAAGCTGGTTCAAGCAACTCTGCCCCTGCTCCAAAACCAAGCACCCAATTGACTAAGCCAATATGACTTGAGGCTTTAAACTGTAATTCTATTTCTCCGCCATCAAGTTCAATGATCTTTTGGTCTTCGCTCCACACTCTATCGCTGATATAAGAGCTATAAACCTCAGAAAAACGCACACGTGCCTCAAATGGTCTAAAACCAACCAGCCCAAAAGCCCCTTTATGCTCAGGCAAGTCAGGACATTTAAGAAATTTTTCTGTTGTGCTTTTACAAGTTATTATGCGGTGTAAAGCAAGGGTTATAGCATATTTTTTCTTAGGAATAACATCATCGCTAATTCGCCAACCCTCAATATTGATACTTCCGTTTTCATTAGTAAGACGCATAGGCACAAAGCGATATTGCATAGGGTTAGGACGGTCAAAAAGATGTTTTTCTTCCTTATATGCTACTTCAAAAATAGTATGTTCAGACACAGCTTTAAGCATTAACTCCAAATATGCTTGTTGTGTTTCGGTGTATTTAATCCGCCCCCAAACAATATTTGCCCCTCTTATGACTGTAGCACTTGCACGTTCTGAACTGTGAGGCATTAATCCAGAGATTTTTTCAATACCTGATGAAATTACTTGTTCAATGCCCTCTGGTAATAAACGCCCTAGCAAATCCCTACATAAAGATAGTTTTTCAACCTCTTCTTGGCTTAAACTTATATGCGGTCTACTGGGTAGGTTTTTCAGTTGATACCAGCGTCGACCGTTCTCAATTCCAGTCTCAATTTCTGCTACGCCTGAAACCTCAATAGTTGACATTAAACGCATCATAGTCGCCTTTGAACAATTAAATTGCTTTGCCAACTCTGCTAACCAATATTTTTTGCCAGAAAATAAAAGTTGTGTGTATAAAAGCAAAATTTTTTCTGTGGCTTTAGCATCATCAAGTTTTTGAGGCATATTGTTCTCCAACTGTAAAAAATAGCAAAAAACTTTAAATAACACATAAAATCATTTTTACGCCCAGGTCAAATGTAATCATTAACTTCTTTATACCAGATGATAATTTCATAAACAGAAACGATTTTAGCTATGTTAAAAGTATTTTTTAACCACCACTTTCAATATAAGACATTGACTTTACACGACTATTATGTTATAATACTAATACGCTAAAAAGTTTTAATGTCATATGCGGTTAATGCGTACCGCTTTTTATTGCCCCTATTACAGGGGCTTTTTTAATTTTTAAAGAGGAGTTCTTTTTATGTGGAATCACCCAACAGCGAAGCAACTGGCAACACTGCCAACATTCTATTCTACTGAAAATATATCATTAAAAGATAAGGTCATTTATATGCACTTCTTCTTTGGTGGTTGCGACTGGTATGTTGCTGAATTTGATGGTGAAGATGCGTTCTTTGGGTTTGTTATACTAAATAATGATCTTGAAAACGCAGAATGGGGCTATTTTATCCTAAGTGAGCTTGCAAGCATAAATATTAAAGGATTTGAAATAGACCGAGACTTGTATTGGCAACCAACAAAGGCGTCAAATATTGAACGTATAAAAAAATGTAGACTGGGGGCATAAAATGAAACAAAGACCACAAGTACCGAATATTCCCTTTACTATAAAAAAAGTTGCACTAGTTGCTCGTGATTACAACATTCGTTACCCTAACGGCTATAGAGATTTTAGCCATACAATAAAAGACACACTGCTTTTCTTAGATAATTTACAGTGTGATACTATTTTATTTTCACTTTATAGCATTATACCCAAAAATAACCACATACTCATAGCAGAACTAGCATCACTCACTAATGTAAAAATGATTTGCCTAGAAGAGTTTAAAGATTTCCCCAAAAGAAGAAAACCAGAAAATTCTATTATTTACTATAATAATGATGGCTGGAAAGAATATCGTTTTAAACAAAAATTAGCAAAAATATCTACAAAAGCACAGGTAGAACAAGCTAAACGTTACGCTGAAAAAGAACTACCTTTTCGCATATTTGGCAACTGCTGTGTTTTAATATGCGGTGAAACAAATATAGTTAAATATGACAAAAAGTCTAAAACTATTGTTGATTATTACGGCTTGGAAAGGGCAATTCCCCCAAATATAAATATTATTTTAAATCCTATTCACGATAAGATGACTAGGTTTGAAATGGTGCTAAAACGAGCGTTTTTATCCCAAAATGGAAGAACGGTGCTTTCCGTCTGGAATAAAGGAAAAATTGATCGTAATGGCATGAAAAAAGACGGTATAAAACCACCTTGGACAGTATACAAAAATGGTAGCCTAATAAACATAGAAGAAATACCAAATGATATGGGTTTAAATATTGGTGTGGTGGATATGAAAAAATATTAAAATATTTTTTTTAAAATAAATAAATAAAAATTAAAAAAATAAACTCAGATTACGTTTCTATATTATTTTTTTATTTTTATAGTTGGATTTTTATACAAAATATAACTTTAAACTATATAAGTATACGCTACATATTTATACAAAAATAAAAAATTATAAATTATATATGAAAATGTAAAATTACGTAGAAAGTGCAAAAGAATGGTCTAACTCTATAGTTAGATGCATCTACGAGCTAGTTTGAGCAATTTTCATGTTTTTTCTGAGAGTGTGTTTTCTTTTCGTTTAATCCATAAGTCGCACTCTCAGATTTTTTTATCATACATAAAAAACAAGTTAAAAATAAAAATTGTGCAATTTATTTTGCACTCTTTTTTTTATTTTTAATTTCGTAAATAAGCAATGTGTGAACTGAGGTGCATAACTTTATGGAGCAACGTTCATGGAAGATTATCTTTATGAGCAATTAGAACAATCGTATTTTTACAAACTTACTATTAGTGGAGGATCAATATCATGGTGTTCCACTAAACCCAATAAGGGTAAAAAAGCACCAAACAGGTATTCTAAACAATCCTCAAAGACAGTAAAAAGGAAAAAGGCACGGCGTCGTAGTATTGCTACATTAGCGACTTTACATGCTCGTTTAACTAAAAAACCTTCTGTTTTTATAACACTTATTTTTGATACAAAAGTAAAAGCCAAGTGGAAAACTAAAGAATGCATAGCGTTATTTAATAAATTCAGGAGATACTTAGAACGTAGTTATTCCGAATGCTGGTTTATCTTTGTTATGGAATGGTCATATTTAAGTGGTGTTCACTATCATCTAATAGGACGTATGGGTAAAAAACATGTTCCTTGGGGAAAACTTCGTAAAAAGTGGCAAAAAATTACAGGTTCTTCAGAACGTAAGACTATTAATTTTAAAAAATACAAAGATTTGCATATTTCCTATGTAACTAAAAAAATAAAAGAACATAACACATTAAAGTTAATGAAAAAGTTGCAAGGTAAATCTTTTTGGGGTGCTATTCACAGAAAAGATATGCCATTAGCTCCTATAAAAGAACTCGTTTTAGATGAAAATCAGTGGGAAATATTCAGGTTATGTTTAAAACGTCAGATTATAAATAATAGTTCGGCAGAATCGAGCATAAACAGGCTCTCTCATCACGCTAGTTGTCTTTGCTATTGCACAAGTAAAATGATTCAGGAAGCCATAAATGAAGCATTGGCTTATGAGGAGATTATTGTATGAGCAATGATCTCCTAACCTACAAAGAGCTTGCATTTTTATTAAAGCTTAGCCCCGGTACTGTACGTAATATATGGCGTCAATTTCCTTATGTGCCAATAACTCCAAATGCACAGGAAAAGCCTAATTTACGTGGTGTACGTTTTATTCTTGAAGACGTTTTAGAACATTGCAAACAACAAAAACAGGTGAATTATTATGGCAATACGCACAATACAAACTCAAACAGGAACAAAGTACATAGCTTACTTCAAGTATCAAGGGAAACAGATCAACAAAAGATTTACCCTCAGGCGGGAAGCAATAGCATGGGAAGTGGAAGAGAAAAAACGGTTAAAAGAACAGGAGGGAAAACCAATCGTTTTGACGTATTCGCAAATAACTAAAGAATATCTCATAGATTGTGAAGCAAGAATGCAAGGCGGTACTGTTCAAGAAAAACTATCTCATTATAAAGAGTTTGCCACATTTTTGAAGCAAGATGTCTTTATAGATGTAATAACACCACAATTAGCAAAAACCTATATTGCTGAGACTAATCAACAACATGGAGCAAAAGGTGCAAATAGACGTTTGCAGACTTTAAAAGCTTGTTGGAATTGGCATAAAGGCAATATTCCAAACAACCCTTGGAGTTTGGTACAACCCTACCCTGAGGAAGATTACATAAAATATGTGCCTAACAATGAAGACGTGGGAAAAGTGCTTAATATAGCAGAATCTTGGGAAAAAGAGATTCTTTTATTTCTATTATCCACAGGAGCACGTATTGGCGAGCTGTTCAATCTAAAATGGATAGATGTAAACTTTGAACGTAGTACCATCATTTTATGGACACGTAAAAGAAAAGGTGGAAATAGGCAATCTCGTCTAATGCCCATGGGTGGGAAAATGCGTAATATTCTAGAATCGTTATCAGAAAACAAAGTTGATAATGCAGAATTCGTGTTTATAAACTCACGCACAGGACAACCTTATCATAAGCTTCAACCATGTGTACGGTATATGCTCAAAAGACTATGCCAAACAGCTCAGGTAAAAGAGTTTGGATTTCACGCTTTACGACATTTTGTAGCTACTCAATTAATGAGCAGTCAACAGGTAAATATAGCAGAAATTCAACAGCTACTTGGACATCAACGAACGACAACTACTGATTTATACCTACGTTCCCTATCATCTAATATCAGTCATTTAGCAGATATTATTGATAGTATGGTTATCCCTAACAATAAATAATAACATAGAGAGAATACTCATGAAAAAAAATCCAATAAAAATGCCATTTAAAAAAGTATTGAAAAGCCTTGACGACTCTAATATAAAATACACACAAGAACGAAATAAAGATCAAACAGGAACTATTATACGCTTAAAAACAAAGAAGATAAGTAGTGTCACTATCACCACCTATGATAACGGAACTCTACTAATACAGTCAAAAAACACTACTGCCTACAATTTTGTAAAAGACTGTTTGCTATATAGCAATAAGGGCTTATTGAGCTAAATGTTTCTAAACTCAGTAATGGGGATATGTAAAGTATCTCCATTACTATCCCAATAACATCATTCTAAAAAAAGTATGTTTTTTGGTATGTTTTTTATTTCTACAAACTACTTTTTAACCACAAAAAAACGCTAAGCTACTATTACGTAACTTAGCGTTTTTATTTAAAAACTGGCGGAGAGGAAGAGATTTGAACTCTTGATACAGCTCAACACCGTATACTCCCTTAGCAGGGGAGCGCCTTCGGCCGCTCGGCCACCTCTCCGGATTTTAAATCTTATCTGAGCTTTAAAAGTATATCTCAAAGCACCAGAACCATGTTATTAATCAATATAAGGCGTTTTTGTCAAGCTTTTTTTATAAAAATAAATATATATCTTACAATTAAGCGACAAGTTAAGCAGGCAACGATTATTTATAACATTTTATATTTATTTTCTAATCGCCTGAATAAAATCATCAACCTGCTCTGTCGTTGTATTAAATGAGGTCATCCAGCGTACTAATTGGTAGCCTTTGGGGTAATCTTTATGGTCATTAGGGTCAAGCACATAAAAATAATATTCTTTAGCTAAACGCTCCAGCAATTTTGTTTCTATTCTGACAAAAAGAGCATTCGCTTGAACAGGGTAACAAATTTTTACTGCCGAAACATCTTTTATCCCGTCTGCTAACCTTTTAGCCATAATATTTGCGTTCGTTGCGTTGGTTTTCCATAAGTCGGCTTCAAGATATTCTATAAATTGTGTCGCAACAAAACGCATTTTTGAAAGCAACTGCATAGATTGTTTACGCATATAAATAAAGTTTTCAGCTAAAGCAGGGTTTAAAAATACCACCGCCTCGCCAAACATTAAGCCATTTTTTGTTCCGCCAAGCGACAATAAGTCAACGCCTAAATCAGTAGTAAAAGCCTTAAATGGCAAGTTTAAAGTTACTGCCGCATTTGACAATCTCGCTCCGTCAACATGCAAATAAAGCCCATTGGCATGAGCAAAGTCCGCTAAGGCTTTGATTTCATTTGGCGTATAAACAGTACCAAGCTCTGTGCTTTGAGTAATAGAAATAACTTTAGGCTGAGAATGATGCACGTTATCTTTAGCGGCCTGTATAGTCGGAAGACAAGCTTCGGGGGTAATTTTTCCGTTCACGTTTGGAACAGTAAAAAGTTTACAGCCCATTTTCGCCTCAGGAGCTCCACATTCATCAGAATTAATATGAGCCGTATCCGCACAAATTACAGCCCCCCATGAGGGAGTTACCGAGCCTAAACTTAACACATTGGCGGCTGTTCCAAGTAACACAAAATATGGAACAACATGCTCACCAAAGTGTTGTTTGATAACCTTAGCGGCTAATTGTGAATATTCATCATCGCCATAAGCAGGCACATTGCTGATATTTGCCTTTTGTAATGCTTCAAATATTTGAGGGTGTACTCCGCTCGTATTATCACTCGCAAAATTCTTCATTTTATTTACTCGGTTATCAATTTAGTATGTAAATTAAGATTCAAAAAACAAAAGTGTTGCAGAATAGAAAAATGACTATTATGCAACACTTTATCCAATATCTTTAACTATCGTAATAAGAGCGCAATTTTTGGCTTCTGGTTGGGTGGCGTAACTTACGCAAAGCTTTCGCTTCAATCTGACGAATACGCTCACGAGTAACGTTAAAAAGCTTACCCACTTCTTCTAGGGTATGGTCGCTTTTTTCGCCTATTCCAAAACGCTTGCGTAAAACTTGTTCTTCTCTTGGGGTTAAATCAGCGAGAATAGAAGTTATTTGTTCGGAAAGTTTAGTATTAACAACTTCTTCCGCTGGTGCAACCGCTTTTTTATCTTCAATAAAATCACCAAGACTCGAATCTTCTTCATCACCAATCGGTGTTTCTAAAGAAATTGGCTCTTTAGCAATTTTTAAGACCTTTTTAACTTTATCTAAAGGATAATCCATACGTTCGGCTATTTCTTCAGGTGTTGGATCTCGCCCAAGTTCCTGCACTAAATAACGAGAAGTACGAATTAATTTATTAATAGTTTCAATCATGTGGACAGGAATACGAATAGTTCTGGCCTGATCAGCTATAGCACGAGTAATCGCCTGACGTATCCACCACGTTGCATAAGTAGAAAATTTATAACCACGTTGATATTCAAATTTATCAACCGCTTTCATTAAGCCGATGTTACCTTCTTGAATTAAATCCAAAAATTGTAAGCCACGGTTCGTATATTTTTTAGCAATAGAAACAACTAAACGCAAGTTAGAACGAATAAGCTCTTGTTTAGCACGGCTCGCCGCTCTATTTCCACGTTTAATACGCCAAAGAACTTCTTCTAAGTCAACAACATTATGGCAACAGCGATCTTGAAGGCGATTTAAGATTTCAACCTTTCCCATAATCATTTCTTTATATGAAAAAAGTTCATCAACGCTGACTTTTAATGCGTCTGCTACTACTTCCGGTTCTTCTTCTTTGTTTTCAAGTTTTTTAAAGAAGCCTACGACTTCACTTTGAGTTTTTCCCGTAGCACTCACATAAGCCGATAAATCACGCTGGCAATTATACATTTGCC
Source organism: Desulfovibrio litoralis DSM 11393 (assembly GCF_900143255.1). Taxonomy (NCBI): domain Bacteria; kingdom Pseudomonadati; phylum Thermodesulfobacteriota; class Desulfovibrionia; order Desulfovibrionales; family Desulfovibrionaceae; genus Desulfovibrio; species Desulfovibrio litoralis. Next base: position 482,001 of record NZ_FRDI01000002.1, on the reverse strand, counting down.
TAACATAATCTTCTACTGTTTCAATAATGCGATCGATTAAAGTTTTTTCTAGTTTAATATCGCGCAAACGTGCAACAATTTCTTCTTTAAATTCAATAATTTCCTTAACTTTTTGAGTAACTTTTTTCTCTAAAGTCGCACATTCTTCAAACTTTGCGTAAATTTTTCTTTTTTTACGAAAAACTTGTTTAATTTCATCAAGCAACAAAATAACCCTCTGACGCTGGTTCATTTCGTCTTCGCTAGGGTCATCTTCTTCAATGGTTTTAACAACATCTTTAAGTTTAATTCTATTTAAACGTAAGTCTTCGCCAATATTAATTAATTCTTCAACAGCAACCGGTACTTCAACAAGGGCATAAAGCACGTCTTGTTCACCCATTTCAATTTTTTTGGCAATAACAACTTCGCCTTCACGATCTAAAAGAGGAACGGCACCCATCTCTCTTAAATACATACGCACGGGGTCAGTACTGCGAGAAGAATAATCAAGTGTGTCTTCTTCGTCGGTTACTTCAACGCTACCCTCTATTACTTCATCATCGGCTTCAGTCGTTGCAACAGCAATTTTCTTGCCGTCTTTTTCTGAGTCAACAATAGCAATATCAAGCTGGTCAAACAGACTGATAATCTCTTCAACATGCTCCGGAGTTGTTGCTTCGGCGGGTAAGGCTTTATTAACTTCGTCAAAAGTTAAAAAACCGTTTACCTTACCTTTGGCAATTAATACTTTTATTTGTGCTATATCTTTTATACTGCTCATTTATCTTGCTCGCTTGGCTCTTTCAAGGTTTCTTGAAGGGCTTTTAAGAGGTCAATATCCGTCTCGCTGTTGCCTCCGCTCTGACGTAAAGCCATAAGACAGGTTTTTCCGTGTTCACGGCGGTGTGACTTAATTAATGTAGTGCACACATCTTCTAGTTCCTGTTCTTCTGTGTCTTTAGGCAGAGTATCGACCATGCGACAACGAATCCAAAAGTTTTTTTCCATATCGGTTAAAACACTAAAAACTTCAGCCTCACTATCTTTCTGTTTTACTTGTACCAGTTTATTCCATAATCCTTTGGCAAAAGGATGATTCAAAAAAAAATCCGCACCCAGTTCTTTTAACCTTTCTATATGTTTAGGATACCTGACTGCAAATTTTAAAAGTTGTTGTTCAAAAACGTTGTTATGGGGTAATACACGCCTTATCGGCAAAGGTATAGCCTCATTAGCATTTTTCTTATAATATTTTTTTTGAGGAAATTCATTATTTTTATTTGTATAACCTAACCCAGTAATTCCACTCCATTTATCATTTTGCGTAAATTGTTTATCACCGAAACGCAAGGCTTGTTTTTGAAAATTGTTTGTTTTTTGAGGGGTAAAGTCATTTTTTTCTTGACCCACCAAACTTTCTTTTAAATATTTATTATTTAATACTTGAGCGTCAATACCTAGTTGAGAAGCAAGTTCTCTGATGTAATATGACTTTAACGCCAAATCTGAAATTTGTTTAAGGAAATCATCAACCCAAAATATTTGATCTTTTGGTGCAAAATCTCTTCTTAAAGTATTAACGCAAAAAAACAAACCATCAGGAGCCGCTTGCTCTAAATTATCAAAAGCTTTCTTTCCATATTTATGCAACAAGCTGTCAATATCTTCAGACTCAGGCATAAGCACAACCTTGCAACTCAAACCTTTGGCTAAAATCATTTCCGCACTGCGTAAAGCCGCCTTTCTTCCTGCGGTATCACCGTCAAAAATAAGCGTAATTTTAGAACTCAACTGTCCGAGACGTTTGACTTGTTCTGGGGTTAAAGCAGTTCCCAAAACAGCACAAGAATTTTTTATGCCAAATTGATGCAAGCTGATTACGTCCATATAGCCTTCGGTTAAGACTATTGATTTTTCTTGAGCTATGGCTTTGCGTGCTTCAAAAAGACCGTAAAGGTGTTCACCTTTTTTATAAATCAAAGAATCACTACTGTTTATATATTTTGCTTGTCCTTCTTTTGTTTCAATAATTCTTCCGCCAAATGCAATTACTTTTCCGCTTAAATTGCGAATAGGAAACATTAAACGTTCACGAAAGCGATCATAATAACCACCACGCTCATTTTTGCCCAAAAGCCCTAAATTCATCGCTTCGTTTAAATTAAAGCCACCTTTTTTCAAAGTATCGCTCAAAGAATTCCAACTATTTTTACTCCAACCAAGTTCAAAAGCTTGAATTATTTCGCTATTTAAGCCTCGGCTTTCCAAATATTTTTGAACTATTTTGGCTTCGTTGTCGTTAAAATTTAGATTTTTGACAAAATGTAACTTTGCCAGTTCATACATATCAAGAGCTTGTTTTTTTTGGCTCAAAGACTGGTTTTGAGACGACGTATTTTGGTTTGGAGTAAAAGTTTGAAGGCTAATGCCACATTCTTCGGCTAATTGTTCCAAACTTTCTTTAAAATCCAAGCCATTAATACGGGAATAAAATTCAAAAATATCTCCGGAAGCCTGACACCCAAAACAATAAAAAAAACCTTCTTCGGCGTTCACCGAAAAAGAAGCGGTTTTTTCCTGATGAAAAGGACAACAGCCCATAAGACGAGACCCTGCGGAACGCAAGTCAACATAGCGTCTAATGACGTCTGCTATATTTAAGCGTTCTTTGATTTCTCTAATTACAGCTTTATTGTCTTTTATCATAACAGTTTAATCTTATTTAACTAAATATTATATTATTCTAAAACAACATTGGTAAAAAATAAAAAATGTCAATAAACATCAAGCTAAGACTTAATATTTATTAAACAATTTGCCCCAATAAAATCTAACGTAAAACAACTATTGTTTTTCCGTCTCCACCCTGATCTTCGTTAGCCAAATTAAAACTTTTAACAGCAGGAAAAGTTTTAAGAAAAAGATGTACCTCTTTTCTTAACGCTCCGGTTCCACGCCCATGAATAATTTCGAGTTCATTTCTACCTGAAACTATAGCTGAATCAATAAATTGTGCTAACTCGCTAATTGCAACATCAGCACGTTTTCCCCTCAAGTCAAGAGTTAAGGCAAAATTAATTTCAGTATTTACGGAAATTCCTGTTGAACTTTGGGTTTTTGGCTGTGCAGTATTAACTATGCCTATATTGGAAACAGAAGAACCAAGCTCTGCAACCTGATCCAAACCAACCCATAAACGCACCCCATTAATCTCTAAACGAGCTTTCGCTTTGCGTGTATCAAGCTCTAATAGTTCGCCTTTTTTATCCCAAGGCAAATAAACGACTGTTTGACCAACCTTAAACTGTCTGTTGTTATCAACAGATTTTGAAGAGGCTGAATTTGCTGAACTTAAATCAGTATTGGCAAGCGTTGTTCTTGCTTGTGCCAATTCTTTTAATGCCTGTTTGTGAGATATTTTGTTATCTCTCCACTGATGTAAAATTTTATGTGCATCTTCTTGAATTTTATTAAAAAGAGCTTCTTTTTCTTTTTTAAACGAATCTTCAAGTTTAGCTCGTCTCTCTTTCAATTTAAGCTGTTCTTTTTTGAGAGTCTCAATCTCCAATTCTTTGCTGACTGCTACAGTGTTAAGACGTTCTAACAATGCCGAACTATCTTCTCCGCTCAATAGTAAATACTGCTCAGCTTTTTTCAAGACAGATTCAGGCAAGCCGTGTGCCTTTGCCACATCAAGAGCTTGACTTGAACCAACTTGATCATAAGCCAAGCGAAACAAAGGACGTTTTGTATTGGGGTCAAACAAAACGGAAGCCGCCCTTACCCCTTGTTGAGCTAAAGCATAAGCTTTAAGAGAAGGAAAGTGGGTTGCGACAATTCCATAACTTTTTTGTTCCAAAATTCCGTCTAAAACCGCCTGAGCTAGAGCGGCCCCCTGAGCAGGGTCAGTGCCTGCTCCAAATTCATCAAGAATAATCAAACTACTTGCATCAAGCTTGTTCCAAATACCTGCGAGGTGTTCAATTTGAGCAGTAAAAGTAGATACACTATCTTCCAAACTCTGCTCATCACCAATAAAAGCGTGTACCGCTGTAAGAAGAGGTAGAGAACTTGAACCTTTAACGGGAACAGGTAAACCGGCATGGCTCATTAAAGCAATCAAGCCAAGTGTTTTTAAACAAACGGTTTTACCACCGGCGTTACCACCACTCACAACCAAAACTCGTTGATCAGAATTAAGAGTCAAATCAATAGGTTGAACAATGCTACGTTTTTGATTTAAAGACAGCGTTTTTGGTGTTTCTCCAACGCCTTCTTTAGAAGCAATACTTAACGCCAACAAAGGGTGGCGTGCTTCTATAAGGTTTATTGAAGCATCTTGGTCAATAGTCAGGGCATGTCCGTCAAAGGCTGCTGCCAATACACATTTTGCCTGAAGAAAATCAAGCTCTACCAAAAAATTAAATTGAGCCGAGATGCCCAAGCTTTCTTCTTGTGCCAATTTGGAAATATATAACAAAACCTTACGTTCTTCGCTACGCTCTTCTCTTTTTAACTCTTGCAAACGGTTATTGATTTCCACCAAAAAGAAAGGTTCAAAATAACAAGTTTCGCCGGTTTGCGAATAGTCATGAATAATCCCTTGAACTCGCCCTTTAAAGTTTGTTTTTAAAGGTAAAACATAACGATCAGAAGATAAAGTCATGAACTCGTCTTGTAAATATTGAGCAATATTATAAGTATTGGCAAACTCTTTTACTTTGCGAGTACATTGTTGGTGTAGCTGTCTTAGCTCACCTCGTACTAAAGAAAGGGCAGGAGACGCTTCATCTTTTAAAGTTCCGTCATCAGAAAGACAACGCTGAACAGCCTGTAACGTTTGTTTGGGGTTTTCAAATGCAAACGCCAAAGCACAAAGATTCGGATATAGCGGGTGAACTTCGCCTGTTTTAGGGTCTTTAAGTAAATTCAACGCTTTAGCGGCTTGAGTTAAAACGATCCTTAAAGCCCAAACAGTTTCAAGTTCAAGACAAAAATGTGGAATACTTAGTTGTTTAAACAAAAAGTCAAGCGAAGGAAAATCTTGTATTTTAAAACCACTTTCAACAAACCAAGTTCTTGTTTCTTCAAACAAACTACTTTCACGGTTGATTTGAATAAGGTCGGTAAAAGGTTCTAAAGCTAAAGCTTTTTTTGCCCCTGATTCAGAAACCGCATAACTTGAAAGGCATTTTAAAACTTTATTGAACTCCAACAATTCCCAAGCACGTTTTTGCATACAACAGACCTAAATATAACAATAATTTTAATTAAACTTTAAAAACAACAAAAAAATAAATTAACTAAGGCGACTGCGAACGGCATCAGAAAGATGCTTGCCTTCTATGCGTCCTTTATATTCTGACAAAATAAGCTGCATCACCTTACCCATATCTTGTTGGGTTTTTGCCTCTAACTTTAAAACAGCCGCATCAACGACTTTGATAAGTTCATCTTGAGTGAGGGCTTGAGGCAGGTAATCTTGCAATACTTTTAACTCTGCTTCTTCTTTTTCTGCTAAATCCGTTCTTTTTGCGTTGATAAATTGTTCAATTGAATCCCTGCGTTGTTTTACTTGTTTCATAACAAGGTCTAAAGTTTCATCTTCTTTAATAGGGCGCATCAATTCAACCTGTAAATTTTTCATAGCTGTTTTTAACAGGCGTAAAACAGTTAATCTAACGGAATCTTTAGCTTTATAAGCCACAATATAGTCTTGTTCTATTTTTTGAATTAAGCTCATAAATCCTCCTGTTGATAAAGTTGCAAAATAAGCTCTAAGCCATATATTCTGGAAATATTTCTGGCAATATAATGTAAAATGCCCGGACAAACCGGGCATTAACTATTTCATTATTATTTAGAGATAGATCATCTAAACAACAAAACTATACATAGAACTAAGCGTTGCCGTTTCTACGCATTTTTTTAAGCAAACGCTTACGGGCGGCAGCTTTTTTCTTTTTACGCATTACGCTTGGTTTTTCATAATGTTGACGTTTTTTCATCTCAGAGAGGATGCCTGCTTTTTCGATCTGTTTTTTGAAACGACGTAAAGCAATATCAAAACTATATTCATCATCATTTAAGTATACACCGGGCATAAATATCACCTCCCCTCTTCAACATTTTTTATTATCTAAAAATCAGACAATAAAAAGAAAAACTTTAATGGCAACTTGTGTGTTCCATGTCGCAACATTTTGCACCATGAGGTGCGTCTTGGGTTGCGTCTTTAGTTGCATCTTTGGAAGCCTGCGACAATGATTTAATTATAACGTAGCCAAGACCACTCATAATTACAAACAATACGGCATAAAGCACCCCAAAGAATATTGCATGATCCGGCATCCACCAAGGAATATCAAAGGGTAATGGGCTTTGAATGGTTTCTCCGTGCAACATGGCACACCTCCATTAAATTTACTTTACAGATTCTTTAAGAATCTTACCGGGACGAAACTTTACAACTTTAACAGCAGGAATAGTAATAGGTTCGCGAGTACGAGGGTTACGCCCGATACGCTCTTTGCGGCCTTCAACAACAAAAGTACCAAAACCTGTAAGAGTTAATTTACCTTCTTGAACAAGAATCTCTTGAACAGACTCGATAAAGGCGTTTAACGCACGTTCTGCACTCACTTTAGTGGTTTCAGATTTGGCAGCAATTTTATCTACTAAGTCAGCTTTAGTCATGGAATTCCTCCTAGGAAAATAAGATATATTTTTACCATAAACGTAGACATTTAACAAACGAAAATATCTACTCCGTTTTCTTGTGTACGCTCATAACGAATAACATATATTTATTTTTTCTCGATAAAGCAAGCAAAAAATCATGTTATCCCATAAAAGATACATTTTATAAAAACATCATATTTTAATTAAAGTCAAGCATTGTTCTTATTTTTTATAATTTGTACAAGTTTTTTAAAATCATTACAAGTTAAATTTTCAGGACGCAGGCTGTGTTTTATATCGCATTTATCTAAAAATATCAGTCCATTGTCTCCAAAAAACTCTTTAAAAATATTTTGTAGTTGTTTTCGTCTTCTTTGAAAACAAAAAGAAAGCAGTTTATTTAAAATACTTTTATCTTCTGGCGAAAATTCATTCTTTAAAGGTTCAAAACAAATTACGCTTGAAGTAACCTTTGGTGCAGGAAAAAATACATGAGGAGGAACATGAAACAGTATTTTGGGACAAGTAAAAGTTTGTAGCCAGATTGATAAAGCACCATAGGCTTTCGTATCAGGTTTCGCAATGATACGTTCTGCTACTTCTTTTTGAATCATAAATACAGCACGTTTAAAACCATTATGATTACTTAATAAATCCCACATAATCGGCGAAGCAATATTATAAGGAAGGTTTCCTATAAACTTCCAATCTGGTCCAAAGCGTTCCCAATCAAAATTTAACGCATCGCCCAAAATAACTTGATGTTTTTGAGCCTCTTTCTCTTTAAGGCTATTTTTCACTTCATCAAAACGCACTCTTGCCCAATGATAATCTTTTTCCAACATAAAGAACAAAGACGGATTCTGTTGTAAAATAAGACTAGACAACGCACCGGGACCCGGACCTATTTCCAAAACGTTGTCATCATGCGTTATACCTAAAGCATTAACAATTTTTGTGGCAATATTTTTATCTTGTAAAAAGTTTTGACCAAGGCTTTTTTTTGCCCTCGGAGAATTTAATAAATCTTGCATAATCAAGTAAAAAACTCAAAAAAATATTATATTAATCTAAAAATAAAATTCTATAAAACACTAGAAAAACGACTCAAAACATAGTTTTGCAATGGTCTTAATTTTATTATAACACTAAAAAAGACCACTATGCAAGGGCACAATGGTCTTTATAAAAAACAAATTAAAATCAAATGGTTATTGATGAGGGCTATCTTCTTCTCTAACAAAACCCTTCGCAAGGGTTCTATAAAACGGCAAAGTATCGCTAACCGAAGAGAACACGGAAACGCCAGTATCAATACTTAACGCAAGATTTAAAACCTCATCGGCATGGTCGACGAAAACAATATTAAGCCCCTTTAAAATTTCAGGAGGAACTTCTTTAAGGTCTCTTTCATTTTCTTTTGGAATTAAAACGGTTGACAACATGCCCCTGTGTGCGGCTAAAAGCTTTTCCCTTAAACCGCCAATAGGTAAAACACGCCCTCTTAAAGTTATTTCCCCTGTCATGGCAACATCGTTTCTAACGGGAATACCTAACAAAGCTGAAACTATCGAAGTTGCCAAAGTAATTCCCGCCGAAGGACCGTCTTTTGGCGTAGCCCCTTCGGGAACGTGAATATGTAAATCAATCTCTTTATGAAAGTCTGGTTTTAAACTTAACACATCAGAACGCGAACGCACATAAGAAAACGCCGCTTTTGCCGATTCTGTCATAACTCCGCCGAGTTGTCCCGTAATTTCTACCTTTCCGGAACCCGGCATAAGTGTTGTTTCAACCATTAAAATTTCACCACCGAGTTGCGTATAAGCAAGCCCGGTACAGACTCCGACTTGAGCCTTTTCTTCTCTTTCTCCGTAACGATATTTTTTTACTCCAAGAGAAAGATGTAAGTTTTGTAAGCCTACATTCACCATTCTATCTGATGCATCAGCCTTAACTATATGCATAGCCGCTTTACGACAAACCGTAGCCAGCTCTCTTTCAAGATTTCTGACTCCGGCCTCTCGAGTATAAGTTCTGATAATTTCCAAAATAGCATTATCGGAAATTTTTAAGTTTTGAGAGTTAAGCCCGTGAGCTTCTATTTGTTTAGGTAATAAAAAGTTGCGTGCAATTCTGGCTTTTTCTGTTTCCAAATATCCGGGAAGACGTATAATTTCCATACGGTCTTGTAAAGGAAGAGGAATTGAGTGTAGGCTATTTGCCGTAGTAATAAAAAACACCTGAGACAAATCATAATCTAAGTCAAGATAGTGATCGTTAAAAGTACTGTTTTGTTCAGGGTCCAAAACCTCTAAAAGGGCTGAGGAAGGGTCTCCACGAAAATCAGCACTCATTTTATCTATTTCATCTAAACAAAACAACGGGTTGCTATGTTTAACTCGTTTAAGCGACTGAATAATTTTACCCGGCAACGCCCCTACATAAGTACGTCTATGTCCGCGTATTTCAGCTTCATCACGCACTCCTCCCAAAGACAAACGCACAAACTCACGCCCTGTTGCCCTTGCGACAGACCTTGCCAAAGAAGTTTTTCCCACACCAGGAGGACCAACCAAGCATAAAATAGGGCCTTTTAGCTTGTTGACTAACTTTTGTACGGCAAGATATTCAAGAATACGCTCTTTGGGTTTTTCCAAACCATAATGTTCGGCTTCTAAAATTTCGCTCGCCTTATCAATATCGATTTGAGTTTCTTTAAGCTCATTCCAAGGCAAATCTAAAATCCAATCAATATAGTTGCGTACAACGGAATATTCAGCAGAAGTCGAAGACATCATGCGTAGTTTTTTACACTCACGCAAAGCCTTTTCTCTTGCTTCTTCCGGCATATTTTTTTCTTTTAATTGACGTTCAAGTTCAAGCAGTTCAAATTGAGGGTCTTCATCTCTCCCCATTTCCTTATTAATGGCTTTGATCTGTTCGTTTAAGTAATATTCTTTTTGATTTTTCTCCATTTGAGTTTTGACACGGTTTTTAATGCGTGCTTCCAAACCAGAGATAGAAATTTCGGTTAAAAGAATTTCATATACTTTTTCAAGACGCTCAATAGGGTCAGCCATCTCAAGAGCTTCTTGTTTACGTCTATAATCTACTTTAACATGAGGTAAAACGGCATCAGCCAAAGCTCCGGGAGATTGAGAACTCCAAATTGCCTGAATATTTTCCTGAGAGAGTTTTTTATTAATTTCGGCATATTCTTCCAAAGCTTCTTTAATCATTCGGAAGAGAGCTTCGCTTGTATTGTTATATTCACCATCTTCGATAGGAATTGCATCAACATAAACAAGGTCAATGCCTTTGGTGTTTGTTTCTGATTCTTGAGCTTGAAAATCAACAAGTCTGGCTTTATACAAACCCTCAAACAAAACTTTTATCGTACCATCAGGCAAGCGTAATAGCTGTAAAATACGGCTTACCGTTCCAACTTCATATAAATCTTTGATAGTGGGCTTTTCTTGATCAGGATTTCTTTGTGCCACAAGAAAAATCTTTTTATCATACAAAGATTGTGCCGCTTCAATTGCCTTAACCGAAGCATCGCGACCAACAAAAAGCGGAACAATGGAACGAGGAAACATAACAACTTCACGCAAGCTCATAATTGGCAACTCTGTTGTGTAAGCATCACCGCTATAAATACTCATGAAAAACCCTCATAATTTTATATAAACTTAAACTGTAACCATTCTAAAAACGCAAAAACAGCCTTAGGCATATTTTTCTTAACCCAAACTAAGATGCAAAAAACATTCCAGACAAATTTAAACAAATCAGTTTTTAAACAGGAGTAAAATAAGATAAATAAACAAAATAAAAGAAAAAACAAATATTGTACTCTGTTTGATTAAAGATAACAAAGTATATAATTTAACACAAGCCCAATCAGAGGAACCTTTATCTCCCAAAAGCGGTTTGTCTATTAAAGCGTCGTTATATGGAGTCAGTCCGCCCATTTTAGCTTGTAATAACCAAGCCACACTGCTCATAGACCAACCGGCGTTAGGGCTGTCCATTTTACGGGCATCGCAAGCGACTTTTTTTAGCGATAACACAGGGTAATTTTTATTAACCAAGCTCACACAATAAAAAACCAAAGCACTCAACCTTGCTGGAATATAAGCCACAATATCATCAAGCCGAGCCGCAACAAAACCAAAAGCTCGCCACTTTTCCGTTTTATAGCCCCACATAGAATCAAGCGTACTAATCGCCTTATAAGCCCATAACCCCACAGGGCCTAAAATCAACAACCAAAACAAAGGAGCAATAAAAGCATCACAAAAATTTTCACTTAAACTTTCCGCCAAAGAACGATTGAGATTTGTTGAATTCATGTTTTTTGTATCTCGGCTCACTAACATACTAACGGAAAATCTGGCTTTATTTAACAATTCATCACAGGAATTAGCGTTTTTTTCACATTCTTCAAGCTTTTTTAAAATACTCAAACTAAACCGCCCTTCTCTCAACAAAGAACCAAGAGCCAGCCCCGCCCAAGCAAAATATAATTTTATCAAAAAAGCCGCCTTATCGCCTCCAAGATAATTAGCAAGAGAAATAAACCCAGAAACCAAGCCAACGCTTGTTCCAACTAAAATAACAACACCAAAAAACCCGGCAATTTTTAACAACAAATCATGACTTAACCACAAACCGGTCTTATTTTGAAAACGTAAAAAGATGAAGTTTGCCAAATTACGCAAAGCTATTTCTGTTTTTTTTGCGATAAACCCCAAAAACACAACAGGGTGTGGAACTTTTTGAGGATCTGCAAAATAATAATCCAAAACAAGAGCCCACAAAACAAGAGGATAATCAAAGTACATTTTTAAAAGTTTGTGTTAAAAATTTTATAGGAAATATTCAAAAGAGAATTAATGCCTCAAAAGTAAAAGACTAATCAAAGTCAGCGTAAAGAGAAGCTAAATGAATATGTTTCAAATAAGTTGTCTTTTTCATTTGTTCAGTTCTCATACGCCACAAGGCTTCGTGTAGCTGTTCTGAGCTCATACCGTTACGAACGGCGAGATAAGCCTCAATAAAAGCGGCTAAAGTATCACAAGTTTTAATAAGACTTCCGTCTTTCGGGTCATATTTATTTTCATTATAAAAGGTAGACAATTCATTAAAATCTATTTTTTTTACTTTATTATCTAAAATAATACACTCTTTAAATTCAGAACCGACTTCATAGCCAAGATAATATTTTAATCTCTCTAAAATATTTGTTAAACCTGCATTTTTTAAAGGCTCAAAAACCCTTTTATCCATTTCGCTTTTTTCATATTGTTGAATAATATTTGCTAAATTTTCGGTTGCTTTTTTTACGGGCGAAATAATATCTCTGGTTAGAAGTTCTGGTAAATCGTGGAACAAACCGCCGTAAAAATTATTTATACAACGAGCCGAACAAGCTTCTTCCACAACGCTAAAACAATAAGCATAAACCGCAACAATAAACATATGTCCCAAAACACTTGTCTCAGGAACCCTCGGAACTTGCGACCAGCGTTTTTGAAAACGCAACTGTCCACAAAACGCAACAAACTTATACAATGCCGAATGACGATCTTCCAAAAGTTTGATTTCGTCTAATATTGCGTATTCTTTTAAAGTATTACGCAACTCTTTTAAAACACTGTTAGTTTCATCATCATAAACATTTAACTTTTCAATTAGCTTATATTCCCACAAACTCGAAAAAACATGAGATGCATATAATATTGTTTCGGCAACCTGTTCTATACTATCATTTTTTGCAACAAGCTTTGGACGCTTAACATATTGAACATAATCATTCCACAAAGCATCACCCAAAGGACGCACATAACGCTCTGTTTCATCAAGCCCCCACTGAGCCAATGCGGAAAATTCACTTTCTTTGTTTCTTATATTGTTTAAAATCGAAGGTTTAATATCTGTTATAACTAAACGAAACAAATATTCGTAAATACCGTTTTTTACAATAGTGGCGTGTAGCTCTTGACGTTCTGATATGTTCAAGTTTCTATTTTGAGCATAAAGTTCGGCGAGTGCAAAAGCCACAATCATTTTGTGAGCTTGTTTATCGACTTCGTAAAACTCGGTTGGACGCAACTTATCATTCCAACGTTTCATATAAACGCCGCTCATTAAAAACTGTAACAAACTTTTACGAATACTCGCCATTTTTATTTTCCTTAAAAAAACTTCAAAACAATATCAAACAAACTAAGACCATTGCAAAACTCTGTTTTGCGTACTTTTGTCATCGTTTTATGCTCTGTATGCACATAGCATAAAACGTCTTAAGTCACAAAACCCACTCATTTTACAGGAAAATTAAATTTTCCTTATTCGTGGTTTTTGGAGTGTCTTTCTGACGAAAGCCACTTTGAGCCTATTGTGCAATAGTCTCAAACTAACTTTAAAGTACAACTTATTCATCAACAAGCTAAATCAATACTCGAAAAATAAAATAAAAACAATAAGGGAACAAACACTAGCTCTGTCTGTTCCCTTATTGTTTTGCTGTAATCATCTTATTTAAACTATAACTATAAATTAGGAAGGTTATTTATTATTAGCATAATACATGCCAAAACAATAAAAACAAACTATACATATATAAATCAATATATTATAAAAAAACATCAAAAAAATACAGATACAAATTTATTTAAAATTTTTTACACAATCAGACATTCCAATAAAAAAGAAAAAAGATAAAAACTAAATAAACACAAGGGTTCTATACTATATATCTCAAAAAAACACGGTATAATTTTTTATACACAAGTTCAAAATAGCTAACCGAGATTAAAAGCAAGTCTTACTTTATTCTTTGTTGACCTTTAATCTTTTTCAGGCTATCCAAACAAAAAAAATAAAAAAGCGTTTTTTTACTTTGTCAATAAATAATTTTAATGTATAATCTCGTCGTTAAACATAACAAACCAGACGAAAACAAAGCACTATAACATGAATAAAACCTCATTAAAACAACTCATCACAGAACATAAAGACAAATTGCTTGAAGATTGGACAACCCTAGTTTATTCAGGCTACGCTTTTGATACTGCCGGTTTTTTACGAACAAAAAACGATCAATTTACCAACCCCGTCGGGTGGCGAACAACTCATGTAGGAGAAAGCCTGATTAAAGCCATCACAAACGAACATGTGAACATTGATGAACTCAATCATACTTTAGATGAGTTTATCAGGGTCAGAGCCGTTCAAGACTTTACCCCCGAACAAGCCTTGGCAGTACTATTTTTAATGAAAGAGTGTATTTTAAAAAGATTTAAGTCAGAAATAAAAAATAATAATCTCTGGCTGGAATTATGGGATATATCATCTCGTTTGGACGGAATCTCTTTGCTAAGTTTTTCATTTTACATTAAAAACCGCGAAGTTATGTTTAACCTTAAACTTGAAGACTATAAACGCAGACATAGTCAAATTATGCGAAAAGCAGGATTATTGGTTGCCGCCGATGACCCTGAGAGCAAAGACAGCTAACCGGCTGTTTATATAAAAAAATATCTATAGAGCTTTAACCCCTCTATATTTATTAAACTTTTAAGGACTATTTTATTTTAACAGGGTATTATCGAATAAAAACATGTAATTATCAAAACACTTTAAACAACTTTGTATATTGTTTGATAATGTGCTTTGAATGATTTTATAGTATCCTAAAGCCAAATAGCGAGGTGACGTACAATGATTATTTCACTATTGGCGGTTATTGGTTTAGGTCTTGTGGCTTGGTTTGGCTCACAATACACAAGTATGCAATATCTTTTTGGATTAGCATTGCCAATGATCGCAGTACCCGTCTTTATCGCGGGTTTTATATGGAGAATAGTGTACTGGGCAAAATCTCCCGTACCTTTTCCCATAGCAACAACAGGAGGACAGGAACGTTCTCTTGATTGGATTAAACCCGAAAGACTAGATGCCCCTTACACCAAACTCGAAACAGTTGGACGTATGGTTTTGGAAGTATTGTGTTTTCGTTCTTTATTCAGAAACACCAGTATGGACCTACAGCAAGGACCAAGACTTGTCTATTATTCCTCAAAATGGTTGTGGCTATTCGCATTAGCGTTCCACTACTGTTTTGCGGTTGTTTTATTGAGACATCTACGTTTCTTCTTTGAACCCGTACCTATGTTTGTATCGGGAATAGAGTTCGTTGATGGAATCATGCAAGTCGGTGTTCCACGTTTTTATGGTTCTGATGCCCTTATTTTAGGTGCTTTACTGTTTTTATTGTTACGCCGTATTTTCAACTCAAAAGTACGCTACATCTCTTTGGCAAACGACTATTTTCCTCTATTCTTATTGATTGGGATAGTAGGAACCGGTATTTGCATGCGTTATTTTTCTAAAGTAGATATCGCCGGTGTTAAAGTACTTACAATGGGGCTTGCAACTTTAAACCCTAATTTGCCTGCCAACATAGGACCAATGTTCTTTGCACACATTTTCTTGGTTTGTATCTTATTAGTATACTTTCCATTTTCAAAACTCATGCACATGGGCGGAATTTTCCTCTCTCCAACGCGTAATATGCCGAACAACAGCCGTGCTGTTCGCCACGTTAACCCTTGGAACCCACCGAAAAAACATCGTACTTATAATGAATACGAAGATGAGTTTCGCGATCTTATGGCTGAAGCGGGTCTACCTTTAGAAAAACAACCTGATGCTGATACATCAAAGTAGGAGAATACATGGCTAAGTTACCAACTCCCAAAGATCTTGTAAAGAGCATCAACTATTCTCTCCCAACAGCAAACTGGATGAATACAAAACCGGAATTTAAACCTGGTTCATATTGCTACCCTGCTAAATATGACACCATGAAAGGTTTAAAAATGCCTAATCCTCATGAATGGGCTCCGGAAAATGAAGACTGGAATCTACCTGAAAACTGGGAAGAGATTATATATAATGCCCTTCAAGATCGTTTAGACAAATATCGTTCGTTAAAAGTTTTTATGGATACCTGTGTACGTTGTGGTGCTTGTGCTGATAAGTGCCATTTTTATATCGGAACAGGCGACCCTAAAAACATGCCCGTATTAAGAGCAGAACTCTTACGCTCTGTTTATCGTAAAGAATTTACCAAAGTCGGTAAATTGCTCGGTAAAGTCGTTGGAGCTCGTAGCCTCGACAAAGACGTAATCAAAGAATGGTTTTATTACGCATATCAGTGTACTGAGTGCCGTCGCTGTTCTTTATTTTGCCCTTATGGTATTGATACTGCCGAAATAACCATGATTGTTCGTGAATTATTACATGAACTTGGTCTTGGTTTACACTGGATTATGGACCCAGTATCAAACTGTAACCGTACTGGTAACCACCTTGGAATTCAACCTCACGCATTTAAAGAAATTGTTGAATTTTTATGCGAAGATATTGAAACCATTACCGGCATCAAAATCAATCCGCCTTTTAACGAAAAAGGCCATGAAGTATTATTTATTACTCCTTCCGGCGACGTTTTTGCCGACCCGGGTATTTATACTTTTATGGGTTATTTGATGTTATTCCATGAAATAGGCCTTGATTATACTATCTCAACCTATGCCTCAGAGGGCGGAAACTTCGGTCTCTTTACCTCTGCCGACATGATGAAAAAGATTAACGGAAAAATGTATGCGGAAGCAGAACGCCTTGGTTCAAAATGGATTTTAGGCGGAGAATGCGGACATATGTGGCGTGTTATTAACCAATACATGGACACAATGAACGGACCTACTCCACCAAAAATGGAAGTTCCGAAATCACCAATTACCGGAACTGTATTTAAAAACGCAGCTTCTACAAAAATGGTGCATATCGCTGAGTTTACCGCAGACTTGATTCATAATAATAAAATTACTCTTGACCCAAGTCGTAACGATGAAAAAATCGTTACTTTCCACGATTCTTGTAACCCGGCGAGAGCAATGGGCTTATTAGAAGAACCAAGAGCGGTTATTAAAGCAGTTTGTAAAAACTTCTTTGAAATGCCACAAAATACAATAAGAGAACAAACCTTCTGTTGTGGAGCCGGATCCGGGCTTAACACAGAAGAAATTATGGAACTTCGTATGCGAAGCGGAATGCCTCGTGGTAATGCAGTTCGTTATGTACAACAAAAGCATGATGTAAACACCTTATCTTGCATTTGTGCTATCGATAGAGCGACTCTACCTCCGGTAGCAAACTATTGGGCTCCGGGTGTTACTGTTACAGGACTTCATGAGCTTGTTGGAAATGCCCTTGTTATGAAAGGCGAAATCAAGCGTACCATGGACTTAAGACAAGAAGATTTACCAGGAATGGAGGATGAATAATTATGTATAATAAAAATTATATCATCGCTGGTCTGGTAATTTTTGTTGTATTGGCACTAGCTCCGATTATCTTTAACATTGCCTCTGAAAAGTACAGAACGCCTGAGTTGGCACTTCCTAACAGAAATGTACAACCTTTAGGTATCAATGAAACTGTTAGAGCTGAGTATTTAAAAGCCAACCCGGAAGCAGACAAAAACCCCGCTTGTATTTTGCCTGCTGCTGATATGCGTTCAGAACACATGCAAATGCTCAATACTTGGCGCGATATGGCCCTGCGTGAAGGCAAAAGAGCCTATACGGCAAAAGACGGAAGAATCTGGGAAGTCAGCTTGCAAAACACTTGTATGAAGTGCCACGGCAACAAAGCAGATTTTTGCGATAAGTGTCATACAACTAACAGCGTTACCCCATACTGTTGGGACTGCCATGTTGAGCCAAGGGGGAATTAGAAATGCAAAAAACAAGAAGACAACTCCTTAAGGTAGCCGGCTTATCTCTTTTAAGTCTGGGAACAGGTACAGCCTTTAGTCTTTTAAACTCAACGCCTGCAAATGCCGCTGCCGATACTTTTGGAGATCCGAAAGGGGCATTAAACGCAAAACGTTGGGCAATGGTTATAGACAGCAGAAAGGTAACACCTGAAATTATGAATAATATGGTACATGCTTGCCACTCTATTCATAACGTTCCTACTGATCCTAAAATGGGAAACCAAGATGTAAAATGGATCTGGTCAGACAGCTATCACGCAACCTTTGCCGGGCAAGAAGACAACTTCCCATCAGAAGAAGTCGCCGCTCGTCAATTCCCTCTTTTATGTAACCACTGTGAAAATCCTCCTTGTGTAAGGGTTTGCCCTACTCAAGCCACTTACAAAATGCCTAACGGTATAGTAATGATGGATTATCACCGTTGTATCGGCTGTCGTTATTGTATGGCCGGTTGCCCTTACGGCGCCAGAAGTTTTAACTATTTTGACCCTCGCCGTTTCCTTAAAGAAACTGACCCAACTTTTCCTACTCGCACAAAAGGCGTAGTAGAAAAGTGTACTTTCTGTAGCGAAAGACTGGCTTTAGGCAAAATGCCTGCCTGTGTCGAAGTTTCCGAAGGTAGTGTTGTTTTTGGTGATCTTCTCGACCCTAAGTCAGAAGTGCGTAAGTTATTATCTCAAAACTTTACCCTACGCCGCAAGGCTCAAATAGGCACCCAACCCGGCGTCTATTATATTCTTTAGGAGGCAGCCATGCTTGAAAATGTATTCAAGGGATCTTGGGCATTCTATAAATGGCTGGGCTTTCTCGTTACCATCATCGGTATAGGATTTGTTGCTTGGTTATTCCAAATGTATTACGGTTTGTCTTTAACCGGACTTTCTCGTGATGTATCTTGGGGTGTTTACATCGCACAATTCACCTATATGGTTGGTGTGGCGGCCGGTGCAGTCATGCTCGTATTACCCATTTACTTTCACCATTATAAAAAGTTTAAACGTATCGTCATTTTTGGCGAATTTATGGCAATAGCCGCAGTTATCGTTTGTATGCTCTTTATTGTTGTTGACTTAGGTCAACCTCAACGCATGCTTAACGTTATGCTTCACCCAACTCCAAACTCAATTATGTTTTGGGATATGAGCGTATTAATGGGCTATCTTGTTATTAATGCCGTTGTTGGTTGGGTTACTCTCGAAGCGGAACGCCTCGACGTTGATCCGCCAAAATGGATTAAATTCTTTATTTATTTGTCCATTATTTGGGCTGTAAGTATTCATACCGTAACCGCGTTCTTAATTGCCGGTTTACCGGGTCGCCATTATTGGTTAACCGCCGTTATGGCTCCTCGTTTCTTGGCTTCAGCCTTTGCTTCCGGTCCTGCTATTTTATTATTATTACTTTTTGTACTTAAAAAAGTAGTAAAGTTTGATCCGGGCAAAGAAGCTGTGCAAACCCTCACAAAGATTATTATTTATGCTATGTGCATCAATATTTTCTTCTTCCTCATGGAAGTATTCACCGCTTTCTATAGCCAAATCCCCGAAGCTATGCACCCGATTACGTTCTTATTTATGGGACATGACGGACACGCATCTTGGGTAAACGGTTGGATGTGGACAGCTGTAGTATGTGCTTTCGTTTCTCTTGCCTTACTCATTCCCTCAAGCTTGCGTGAGAATGAAAAAATCTTACCTTGGGCTTTAGGCTTACTCATTTTAGCCTGCTGGATTGATAAAGGCTTAGGATTGATGATTGGTGGTTTTACCCCAAATACTTTTGAACAAATAACCCCTTATACTCCAAGCATCGTTGAAATTCTTATTGCTATGGGCGTATTTGGAATAGGTCTTTTAATTCTTTCTATACTTTGGAAGATTGCTTTAGAAGTAAAAAAAGAAGCAGAAACCTATGAATTGCAATAACTAAACAATATAAAAAAATAGAAAGCTCCGAGAAACATATGTTTTTCGGAGCTTTTTATTTTAAATCATTACAAAATTGAATACATATAATTAAACTAACAGATAATAATAATTTACATTTTGACTTTTTACAAAAATCAGCTTATCTTTGTAGAGATTATGTTTAACAATATTACTTTTATAATCATGAACAAGGCTTGGTATCTTTTGTGTTTAAAAGCCAAAATAATACATTGAGAGATGTCTGTAAATTAGTACGATATACTCTCTATGGAGTATTTTTTGGGATTTTATTCCCGGTTGTCGCTTGGATTTTTGAAATCTATAGTGCGTCTTTGCCATGGACAAGAGACAGCCTTGCAATGATACATAGCTATAACCGAATGCTCTTTATGATTGATACCGCCCCGTTTTTCTTAGGTTTGTTTGCCTTTGTGGCGGGAAGATATAAAGTTTCTACCGATAACTATAGTGAAGAATTAAAAACATTAATCTATAAACTTGAAAATAAAGTCAAAGAAAGAACCGCCGAACTTGAAACATTAAACAAAAACCTTGAAGAAAGCTATATCCAAGCCTCTGCTTTTGCACAAGCCCAAAGTGCCTTTTTGGCCAATATGAGCCATGAAATTCGTACACCAATGCACGCTATTATGGGTATGGCAAATATTGCGGAAAAAAATTTTGGCGTTCCAAATAACGAAGAAAAAGTTTTAAACAGCATTAAACAAATTTTAGTTTCCTCTAAACACTTGCTTGGCCTGATTAATAATATTTTAGATATGTCAAAAATAGAAGCCGGAGAATTCACCTTAGGCGTAGACGACTTTTCAATTGAAGAACTTGTCCAAGAAACCCAACAAATTATCAACCCGCGTTGTAACGAAAAAGAAATAAAACTTAACGTACAACTTGAAAAAATGCAAAATATTTGGGTATCTACAGACAAACTTAGAATAATGCAGGTTTTAATCAACCTAATTGGAAACGCAGTTAAATTTACTCCCAAAAACGGAACAGTTACTCTTGAAATCAAAGTTTCCGACAAGGTAAACAGCCAATATCTTATCTATTTTGCTGTGCATGATACGGGTATAGGTATGCCCGAAAGCGTTATGAAAAACTTGTTTCAACCCTTTAAACAAGCAGACAACAAGGTTGTGCGTCAATCTGGCGGAACCGGTCTTGGCTTAGCAATAAGCCAAAATATCGTCAATCTTTTAGGAAGCAGCATAAAAGTAAAAAGTGTAGAAGATCAAGGCAGTACATTCTATTTTGAAGTCTTTTTACCTCAAGGAACACCAGTTATTCAAGAAACCGAAACGCTGACTCATGTTGCTTTTGAGGGAAAAAGAGCCTTGTTGGTAGACGATATTGAACTTAACCGAATCATTGTTGAAGAATTGTTGGAAGACACAAAACTTGTAATTGAAACCGCCGATGACGGCAGTGTTGCAATTGAAATGTTTAAAAATTCATCGGAAAATTATTATGATATAATTTTAATGGACGTTCAAATGCCTAATGTTGACGGATATACGGCAACCAAAGCAATTAGAGCTTTAGACCACCCACAAGCGAAAACTATTCCGATAATTGCAATGACCGCAAACGCCATGAAAGAAGATATTGTCAAGGCTCGCGAGTGTGAAATGAACGACCACATAGGAAAACCGATTGATTTTGATAAGCTAATAGTCTTGTTAAACCATTATTTATACACAAAAAGTTAAATTAACAAGATAACTTTGACAAATCTTAATCTTAACGATAGAATATTAAACTTAATTTTTTAGCACATTATAATAAAGCTATGCAAATTCACAATAAGGATAAAAAAGATGTCTGAACCCAATAAAAAGTCAAAAAACGGCGAATTAACGGCGACCGCTCCCATTGAACAAACCAATACAACCGAGCGTACCTTGCTTGATGCTATACGCACGGAAACTGCTCCGGAAGCCACTCCGTTTTTTATGTTTTTTGTAAATAACGCAAAGCTTTTAATCGGTATTTTATCAGTATTTATTATTATCTTGGTAGGCGTTGGAATTTTTGAATATACCGCCAAAAACGCTTTAGAAAAATCTCAACAAGAACTACGTCTTATTCTACAAAAAGCTGATGACACAGAAAAAGCAAAACAACTGGAAAGTTTTATAAATACAGCCCCAGCCGGAGTTTTGCTCCACGCAAACTTGGCTCTTGCTCAAGCTTATGAAAATTTGCAAGATTACCAAAAAGCCACAAATGCTTGGCAAAAAGTAAGTCAACTTTCCGATGCACCAATGAAATATCAAGCCATCATCGGAGAAGCAAGCGATCTTTCCGCTATTGGGGAACATAAAAAAGCCCTTGAACTTATTGAAAAAAGCTTAACTACACTCAATAACCAAGATAGCCCCTATCAAATAGCTCTTAAAGCCCTGCTTGCCGATATTGCAGAACGCTCAGGCGATAAAGAACTGGCAATTAAAACGCTTCAAGGTTTATTAGATAGCGGAAAAATACAAGACACTTACTATTTTAAAAGAAGAATAGAGTTATTACAAAAAAAATAACCTAAGAAATAATCTCGTCGTATACTTTCTACCTAATAATATAAATTTTATTAACTTAATAAAAAATTAAAAAAGGTTGCACAATGAAAAATCTTTTACTAACCGAAGAAAGCGGACACAAAGAGCTCTTGCTCGGAAATGAAGCAATCGTAAGAGGAGCATTAGAAGCGGGAATTAACATGATTACCTGTTATCCCGGAACGCCTTCTTCCGAAATTCCCGATACTTTCCGCAGGCTTTCTCCAAACCCGCGTTTTACCCTTGAATATTCCGTAAATGAAAAAGTCGCTTACGAAGTCGCTGCGGGGGCTTCTCTCGCCGGTGCTTTAACCATGGTTACAATGAAACACGTTGGTGTAAACGTGGCGGCTGATCCTTTAATGACTTCAACATATATCGGTATGCCGGGCGGACTTGTTCTTGTTTCGGCCGACGATCCTTATTCTCATTCCAGCCAAAACGAACAAGATAACCGCACCTTTGCGCGCTTTGCAGGTATGCCTTGTTTTGAACCTGCTACCGCTCAAGAAGCAAAAGATATGGCAAGAGATGCCCTTTTGCTTTCAAGAGAACTTGAGCAACCGGTTTTACTGCGTACAACAACCAGAGTAAACCACTTACGCGGAGCTGTGGAATTTGGAGCTCTGCCAAAACCGGCCGAAACCGTTCCATTTAAACGAAACCCTCAACGTTTCGTACCCGTGCCTGTAGTCGCCAGAAACCGCCATAAAGCTTTAAGCAAACAAATGGAATTGGCGCAAGAAAAAACAGAAAACTCACAATATAACCGTTTACACGGTTCGACTTCTAGTAAGCTAGGTATTTTAAGCAGTGGAATTTCAAGAACTTACATGCTTGACGCTTTAGCCGAACATAACCAAGAAAACGAGTTTAAACTTTTAGAACTTGGCTTCTCATACCCTCTTCCAAAAAAACTTTTATTAAGCTTTTTAAACGGGTTAGATAAAGTTTTAATATTAGAAGAGCTTGAACCTTTACTCGAAAACGCAATCAAGGCTTTAATTCAAGAAAACAACTTGAACATTAAAGTTTACGGAAAAAACGATATTCTCACTATTTACGGAGAATATTCCACAACCCTTGTTGCCAAAGCAATTGCACAGTTTAAAGGGAAAGCACTTCCAACAGAACAAAACATAGTAGCTCAAAAATTGCCCATGCGTCCACCAAACTTATGTGCCGGTTGTTCGCACAGAGCCGTTTATAGAGCCGTTCAAGACATTTATGGCTCAGAAGCTATTTATTCAAGCGATATAGGTTGTTATACTTTAGGAATATTACCGCCTTTAAACGCAGCCGACTTTTTGGTTTGTATGGGGTCATCAGTTTCTAGCGGAAGCGGATTTGCTCGCTATTCCGACAAACCTGTTGTTGCCTTTATCGGTGATTCAACCTTTTTCCACTCCGGAATAACCGGTTTGGTCAACGCTATTTTTAATCGTCATAACTTGACTATGGTCATTTTAGACAACGGTACAACCGCAATGACCGGACACCAACCAAACCCCGGCGTTGATCAAGAATATTTATCTTCAGATTGCGTTCACCTTGATATTGAATCAATAGTCAAAGGTTGTGGCGTAACCAATTTTGCGAAAGTAAAAGGCTATAATTTAAACGCAGTTCATAAAGCCCTCGAACAAACTAAAAATGTTCAAGGCGTCAAAGTAATTTTAGTAGAAGAACCCTGTGTACTTTTTGCCAGACGCACAATGAAAAGAAAACCCAAAAGTGCGGCTTATGTTGTCGAACAAAGCGATTCAGTCAAAAACTGTTTTGCAACTCTTGCCTGTCCTTCATTTAGAAAAGATAAAAACGGCTTTTCTATTGATACCAATCAGTGTGCGGGTTGTATGGTTTGTCTGCAAATTTCTAAAGACATTAAAGCTAAAGCAGCTGATGTTAAAGGAGAGTTAATTTAATGTCTGCAAAAATACGTATTTTACTCACAGGAGTCGGCGGACAAGGCACTTTAACCGCAACCACCCTACTCGCCAGAGCCGCCTTATTGGAAAACTTGGAAGTAGTATCAGGCGAAATTCACGGAATGGCTCAACGTGGCGGTGTTGTTGAATCTACTGTTTTGATTGGTGGCTGGAAAAGCCCTAAAATAGACTTAGGCGAGGCTGATTTGATCTTAGGTTTTGAACCTCTCGAAACCCTGCGTGCCTTACCATATTTAAAGAAAAACGGTTTAGTTCTTTCAAGCACTGAATTTATTCCTGCCCCTAGCGTTGCTCTCGGACAAGAAGAAAACCCAAGTCTTGAAGAAATAAAAAATAAAGTAAAAGAAGTTGCCTCAAAAGCGTGGTACTTAGATTGCCGCTCTATCGGTTTAAAGCTTGGTGCGGTTCAAAGCGGAAACCTCGCTCTTTTGGCGGCGGCGACTGCCACAGGTGCGTTACCTTTTAACTCTGATACCCTCAAAAAAGTTGTGGAAAAATATCTGCCTGCTAAAATTGTAGAAACAAATTTAAAAGCTATTGACTTTGGTGTTAAAGCAATTCAATAATACAAATATTGTCGCTATAAAAAAGCCTTATAAAAAAGAATAAAACATATTAAAAGGTACGCCTTTTATTTAGGAGAAAATATGAAAGCTTATTATGACAAAGATGCTGATCTTGGTGTTTTAAAAGGTAAAACTATCGCAGTTATTGGTTACGGTAGTCAAGGGCATGCCCACGCTCAAAACTTACGTGATTCAGGTTTAAACGTAATCGTTGCACAACGCCCCGGCAGTGCTAACCACGATTTAGCAGTAGAACACGGCTTTACACCTATGTCTGTTGCAGAAGCAGCTCAAAAAGCTGATATGATTATGATTCTTTTACCGGATCAACATCAAGCCGATGTTTATAACAAAGATATTTTACCACACCTTAAAGCCGGTAAATCCTTATTGTTTGCACACGGTTTTAGCGTTCATTTCAGCCAAATTATTGCCCCTAAAGACGTTGACGTATTCATGGTTGCTCCTAAAGGACCAGGACATTTAGTACGTCGTACTTATACCGAAGGTGGCGGCGTTCCTTGTCTTGTTGCTATCTACCAAGACGCCAGTGGCGAAGCCATGAAAAAAGCTTTGGCTTATGCCAAGGGTATTGGTGGTGCTCGTTCCGGTGTTATAGAAACAACATTTAAAGAAGAAACCGAAACCGACCTTTTCGGTGAACAGGTTGTTTTATGTGGCGGTCTTTCTGCTCTGATTAAAGCCGGTTACGAAACCTTGGTTGAAGCCGGATACCAACCAGAAATCGCTTATTTTGAATGTTTACACGAAACTAAACTTATCGTTGACCTACTCTATGAAGGTGGCTTGGCAAAAATGCGTAATTCTATTTCAGACACCGCTGAATATGGCGATTATGTAACAGGAAAACGTATCATCAATGATGAAACCAAAAAAGAAATGAAAAAAGTTCTTACAGAAATCCAAGAAGGAATCTTCGCCAGAGACTTTATCTTGGAAAATAAAGCCAATATGGCAAGCTTTAAAGCTCGTCGTCGCATAGAAGCAGAACACTCGATTGAAGCAGTCGGTAAACGCTTAAGAGCAATGATGCCTTGGCTTTCAAATAAAAAATAGTTTTAACGGCTTTAAACTATTAGACAAATAAATATTTGCTAGAGTTAGGTATTAGATATATACTTAACTCTAGCGTTTTATTTTGAAAGACTGAAAAAGGTTTGAAAAATAAATAAACGTTTTCTCTAACATCATTAAATAACGCAATAAACAGCTTTCATAAACCTTAACATATTTTTATTCTAACCTTTAACCCAAAAGATATAAAACTATGACACACAATACTCGTAGCAAAAAAATGACAGGCGGTCTTGAAAAAGCCCCCCACCGCTCCTTGTTATACGCCCTTGGTTTAACTCGTGATGAAATTTCTCGCCCTTTAATCGGTGTAGTAAACTCAGCTAACGAAATAGTTCCCGGACATATTCACCTTGATAGAATAGCCGAAGCCGTCAAAGCCGGTGTGCGTCTTGCCGGTGCGGTTCCTATCGAGTTTCCGGCTATTGCCGTTTGTGATGGTTTGGCGATGAACCACGAAGGTATGCGTTTTTCTTTGCCAAGTCGTGAGCTTATCGCCGATTCTATTGAAATAATGGCAACAGCTCACCCTTTTGACGCTTTAGTTTTTATTCCAAATTGTGATAAAAGCGTTCCCGGAATGCTAATGGCTATGCTCCGCATGAATGTTCCATCTGTGTTAATTAGCGGAGGTCCCATGCTTGCAGGGAAAAAAGCAAAAAATACAAGTTC
Source organism: Desulfovibrio litoralis DSM 11393 (assembly GCF_900143255.1). Taxonomy (NCBI): domain Bacteria; kingdom Pseudomonadati; phylum Thermodesulfobacteriota; class Desulfovibrionia; order Desulfovibrionales; family Desulfovibrionaceae; genus Desulfovibrio; species Desulfovibrio litoralis. Next base: position 455,697 of record NZ_FRDI01000002.1, on the reverse strand, counting down.
GGACAACAGAGCAGATTTAATCAGCGTTTTTGAAGGCGTGGGAAGAGTAAAACAAGGAAGTATGAGCGAAGAAGCCTTAGAAGATTTAACAGAAAGCGCTTGCCCCGGCTGTGGTTCTTGTGCCGGAATGTTTACCGCAAACTCTATGAACTGCCTCTCCGAAGCGATTGGTCTTGCCCTTCCGGGTAACGGAACTACCCCTGCGAGTAGTGCTGCTCGCATTCGACTAGCAAAACGTGCCGGAATGCAAGTTGTTGAATTATTAAAACAAAATATTTGCCCAAGAGATATTGCTAACGTTGATGCCTTAAAAAATGCCGTTACCGTTGATATGGCTCTTGGTTGCTCAACCAATACGGTTTTACACCTGCCTGCTATTTTTGCCGAAGCCGGTCTTGAGCTTCCGCTGACAATATTTGACGAACAAAGCAAAAAGACCCCTGTGCTTTGCAAACTCTCCCCTGCCGGTGAACACCACATTCAAGACCTGCATGAAGCCGGGGGAATTCCTGCTGTAATAAGCGAACTCAACAAAGCCGGCTTAATTAACGGATCTGTTTTAACTGTAACAGGAAAAACGCTTGCGGAAAACTTAAAATCAGAAAACGCAGGGATTGTAGACAATGATGTTATCCGAAATATTGAAACCGCTTATTCAAAAGAAGGCGGAATAGCAATATTATATGGAACACTCGCACCTCAAGGAGCTGTAGTTAAACAGTCTGCCGTTGCCCCTGAAATGATGAAACGAGAAGTTGTAGCAAAAGTTTTTGATTCTGAAGAAGATGCGGTTAAAGCTATTTTGGGTAATAAAATTAAAGCCGGAGACGGAATAGTTATTCGCTACGAAGGACCAAAAGGCGGACCGGGTATGCGTGAAATGCTTACTCCTACCAGTGCAATCATGGGAATGGGTCTTGGGGCTGACGTTGCTCTTATTACTGACGGGCGCTTTAGTGGCGGAAGCCGAGGTGCGGCTATTGGACACGTTTCACCGGAAGCGGCAGAAGGCGGAATTATCGCAAAAGTACAAGATGGCGATAAAATCTTAATCGATATTCCCAACCGTAAACTTGACCTTTTAGTTAGTGAAGCTGAACTCGCCAAACGCACAGCCAAAGCACCGCAAAAAACATTGCGTTCTAATTTCTTAAAACGCTATGCGGCTCAAGTAAGCTCCGCTTCAACCGGTGCAAGATTTGTCGTAAAATAAAAAACAATAACTATTATTCCGACTCTTTATCTTTAAACAAGTTAACTTTTTTCAATAAAGAGTCGGAATAACAACTTAAACTTACAACTTCCCAATGTAAAATTTATTTCCACTTAATTTTTAATTGCCCTGCAACTCAACAGTTTTTTGTGAGTATATTTTATGACGCAGACTCCAACAAGCATTGAAAAAAATTCTCCGTGCAATCAAACTCACGCTATAGAAACATTTGCCATACTTCAAGAACAAAAAATAATAGAAGAACTCATTAGACACTGGCAAAGACGCAACCACTCTATTCTTAATATTGGTTGTGGAACGGGAGTCTTTTTGGAAAAATTTTGGGCAGCCGGCCTAGATGTAACTGGAATAGATTCGAATCCAGATAAATTGGAAAAAGCACAACAACGCATAGGCAACAAAGCCGAACTAAGACTCGGGGCTTTTGACCATCTTCCGTTTGAAAATAACAGTTTTGATTATACTGCGTTAATGTTAACAGCCGCAAATATAAATGACTCGGAAAAGGCAATTCAAGAGGCTATTAGAGTCTCGACCGATGGAATATTGGTTTCTTTTTTTAACAAATGGTCTTTGAACTATTTATATCAATATTATCATAAAAAACAAAAAGAAAATTTATATCACCTAAATACACACCAAAGCTTTAACCCATTTAAAATATACAGTTTTTTATCAAAAGATGTTGGTTACAGCAAAATAAGCATACGCTCTACTCTTTTTACCCCTCACTCACTTTGGGGAAAAACAGGTTTTTTAACTCGGTTAAATAATTTTTCTTCTTTTCTTCCTTTTGGAGGGATCTTAGCAATATGTCTTGATTTAAAACCAAGCTTTGCCGTTAAACCTCTTTGGCTTAAAACAGAAAACACAAGAGCCGAATGTTCTTAAAATTTTGGCTAATAGTTTTTTCTTAACAATAAAAAAGTGTATATTTTTTATACGGTGTATAAAATTTATACACTTTTTTTGTGCCTGTTTGTTTTTTATACAGTACAATCATTAGTATAATATCAGAAAAACATATACTATTACAGCTAGTTACAAACTGAACGGCTTTTGGCACACCACTTGCTATATACCATAACATCAACACAAGTAATTTAAACATTATCATTAATGAAACTAAATTAACCCTTTAACTCGAGTCAATATACAACTCAAAACAAAAAACGGAGATTATCATGAAAAACCTTACTAAAACTATCGCAATGGCTCTTTGTCTTTCTTTTGCTTTAACAGGAACAGCTCTCGCACAAGGCATGGGAAAAGGAATGGGCAATGGCATGGGACAAAACAAGACCAATCAAATGCAAAGAGGTTCCGGCTATCATCACAACATGAAAAATGGTGGTTGGGATTTAAGCCCTGAAAAACAAGAAGCTTATAATAAAATTATGAAAGAAGCTTCAGATAAACTCACTCCTATCCAAGACAAAATGTGGGCAAAGCATACAGAACTTCAAGCTTTAGCCTCTAACCCCAAAACAGAACCGGCAACTATCAGCAAGTTAGTCCAAGAACTTCAAGAGTTACGCATTCAAATGCGTACAGAACGTGAATTGATTGCCACCAAACTTGAAAAAGAAGTTGGAATTTCAAGCAACTTCGGTCGTGGAATGATGGGAGGAAAAATGATGATGGGCGGGAAAGGCATGAAAGGTGGAATGGGAATGGGATCAGGTATGGGCCATGGCATGGGTCAGGGCATGGGACGTGGTATGTACAACGGCGATTGCCCTATGTATAATCAAGCTCCAACCGATTCTAACGTAAACTAAAATAAAAATATATCAGAACCCAATTATATAGGTTGTGCAAAGTAAAAAAATATATTACTTACTTTGCACAGCCTATTTTTATATTCCTTAAAACACATTATATAACTTATTGCATTCTAAATGTATTTGTTGTAAACTACTCTTAACAAGCTTAAGCAGGCTCAATCCATATAATGTTTTCAAGTAAATTTAACAAGGTGCGTTTTTTATAAAACCACCAACACACAAAAGCACTACATTATAATAACAATTGCATATTTCGCTAATTTTGTTTCTTTCAAAAACACTGTTTTTATATCTTTATATTATTTATTTCTAAATATTTTACAGCTATTTTATTCATAAAAATATTTTTTTGTTTTTTATTAGTGATTGTTTATATAAGCTTGACATGAAGACAAGAGATTGTTATTTATTTAACAAGCGGTATAAAGCTTAACAAAACAGCTCTTTGAAAGTAAAAAGTAAGAATTTTTCCATTGTTCTTAGGCTAACATAGTTATTCGTTGTCATATAAAAGCAACGTCAACCCTATTAAAAAACTGGAGGAAAGGTATGCCGACTTATGTTGATCCGTCAAAGTGTGATGGCTGTAAAGGTGGTGAAAAAACTGCCTGTATGTACATCTGCCCAAATGATCTCATGATTCTTGATCCTGAAGAGATGAAGGCTTATAACCAAGAGCCTGAAGCATGCTGGGAATGTTATTCTTGTGTAAAAATATGTCCACAAGGTGCTATCACAGCTCGTCCTTATGCAGATTTTGCCCCAATGGGCGGAACTTGTATCCCTATGCGTTCAGCCGACTCAATCATGTGGACTGTTAAATTCCGTGATGGTGGAGTAAAACGCTTTAAGTTCCCAATTCGTACCACAGCAGAAGGTTCAATCAAACCTTTTGATGGGTTCCCTGAACCTACCAACCTCGAAGATGAAGTCCTATTTACAGAAAATGCTAGTGCTTTAATCAAGCCTCAAACTGCATTAGGTAAAAAATTCGAGATGGCAGAAGCCGACCTTTCCGTTACTTGGGCTGACACAAGCATCTAGTCGTAGACTTTAAAGGCTTATGTATTATATCCAACCCTTTTCCCAATATACCAAGGAGAAGTAATTATGCCAATGATTCCAATGAAGGAAGCACCTCGTGGTGTAGCCATTGCTGAACCAGTTATAAAAGAACATGATGTTGATTTGCTCATTATCGGTGGCGGTATGGGTTCTTGCGGTGTTGCATTTGAAGCAGTTCGCTGGGCCAATAAGTTTGCCCCTGATTTAAAAATTCTTTTAGTTGATAAAGCCTCTCTCGAACGCTCAGGTGCTGTTGCACAAGGGCTTTCCGCTATTAACACTTATGTTGGTAAAAACACTGCTGACGATTACGTTCGCATGGTTCGTACTGACCTTATGGGTCTTGTACGTGAAGACCTTATCTTTGACTTAGGTCGCCACGTTGATGATTCTGTTCACCTCTTTGAAGACTGGGGTCTTCCTTGCTGGATTAAAGACGGCGATCATAACTTAGACGGTGCTGCTGCCAAATCAAAAGGTAAAAGCTTGCGTAACGGCGACGAACCTGTTCGTTCCGGTCGCTGGCAGATCATGATCAACGGTGAATCATACAAATGTATCGTTGCTGAAGCAGCTAAAAATGCACTTGGTCAAGACCGTATCATGGAGCGTATTTTTATCGTTAAAATGCTTCTTGATGCTAAACAACCAAATCGCATCGCCGGTGCTGTAGGTTTTAACCTTCGTGCCAACGAAGTTCATATCTTCCGTGCTAACGCAATCAACTGTGCTTGCGGTGGTGCCGTAAACGTTTATAAACCACGTTCTACCGGTGAAGGTATGGGACGTGCATGGTATCCAGTATGGAACGCCGGTTCTACCTATACTATGTGTGCCCAAGTTGGTGCAGAAATGACCATGATGGAAAACCGCTTCGTTCCTGCTCGTTTTAAAGACGGATACGGACCTGTTGGTGCATGGTTCTTGTTGTTTAAAGCAAAAGCAACCAACTTTAAAGGTGAAGACTATTGCGTAACTAACCGTGCAATGATCAAACCTTACGAAGATCGCGGATATGCAAAAGGACACGTTATTCCTACTTGCTTACGTAACCACATGATGCTTCGTGAAATGCGTGAAGGTCGTGGTCCTATTTATATGGATACTGCCACCGCACTTCAAACCACCTTCAAAACTCTTGATGCAAACCAACAAAAACATCTTGAGTCAGAAGCATGGGAAGACTTCCTTGATATGTGCGTAGGTCAGGCTAACCTTTGGGCAGCAACAAACACTCGCCCAGAAGAACGCGGTTCTGAAATTATGCCTACTGAGCCTTACTTGCTCGGTTCTCACTCAGGTTGTTGTGGTATTTGGGTTTCCGGACCAAACGAAGACTGGGTTCCTGAAGACTACAAAGTAAAAGCTGATAACGGAAAAATATACAACCGTATGACTACCGTTAACGGTCTGTTTACCTGTGCTGACGGTGTTGGAGCTTCCGGACACAAATTCTCTTCCGGTTCTCACGCTGAAGGACGTATCGTTGGTAAACAAATGGTTCGTTGGTGTGTAGACCACAAAGACTTTAAACCTACCTTGAAAGATAGTGCGGCTGATTTAGCAAAACTAATATACAGACCTTACTATAACTATATGGAAGGAAAAGGTGCTTCTACCGATCCTGTAGTTAACCCTAACTACATCTCACCTAAAAACTTCATGATGCGTTTAATAAAATGCACCGATGAATATGGTGGTGGAACATCTACCTACTATACAACTTCTCAAGCCGCTCTTGATACAGGTTTTAACCTTCTCAAGATGCTCGAAGAAGACTCTGTAAAATTAGCAGCCAGAGACCTTCACGAACTTCTTCGTTGTTGGGAAAACTACCACCGTCTCTGGACTGTACGTCTTCACATGGAACACATCCACTTCCGTCAAGAATCACGTTACCCAGGATTCTACTATAGAGCAGACTTTATGGCCCTTGATGATTCAAAATGGAAGTGTTTTGTTAACTCAAAATATGATCCAATTAAAGGCGAAACCGTTATCTTCAAAAAACCATACTATCAGATTATTCCTGAATAATCAGTTTTATTGGGGTTATGGATTTTTATCCATAGCCCCATTTATTCAATTTTTTACGAGCTAATTATACCTCTTTCATAATAAAGTGGTATATTATTAAGTTTGTATATTTTATAAAATTTTGCTTCTTATATTTTTTATATTTTTAAAATAAAGTTTAATCAGTAGATGATAATAGCTTTATATTATTTGCAACTTCTAAATGATTAGGGAGGATAGCACGCATGTCCAGCGCCATTCTCGTTGTTGGGGGCGGGTTCAGCGGATTAACAGCCGCCCTGGAAGCTGCGGAACTTGGTTACGAAGTATATATTATTGAGAAAGAGCCGTTTTTAGGCGGTCGTGTTTCTCAATTGAATAAATATTTTCCTAAACTTTGTCCGCCTTCTTGCGGTTTAGAGATTCAATTTCAACGTATCAAGAAAAATCCTAAGGTTAAATTTTTTACTCAGGCTGAATTAATAGAATTAAAAGGCGAAAAAGGTAATTATCTTGCTAAAATAAAAATAGCTCCAAGATATACCTCAGCCCATAGTGCTAACCTTAAAGAACTTTCTGAATCTCTTAACGGCGAAAAAATCAGCGAATTTGAGTTTAAACTTACCAACCGTAAGGCTTTATACTTAAATACGCCTTTTGCTTTTCCAAACCGTTATGTTTTAGATAAAAGTGCTATTACAAAATCTGACCAAATTAAGCTTGCCTCTTGTAGCGATATTAATCTTAACGACACAGAAAAAGAAATAGAACTTAATATAGGCAGTATAGTATTTGCTACAGGTTGGAAACCATACGATGCCACAAGATTAAGCAATCTTGGTGCCGGTCAATTAACAAATTGCATCAGCAATATGCAACTTGAGCGTTTAGCCTCTCCCTGTGGACCAACTTTAGGGAAAATCCAACGCCCCTCAGACTCAGAAGCACCACGCAATGTGGCGTTTGTACAATGTGCCGGTTCGCGTGATCAAAACCACTTAAATTATTGTTCTTATATCTGTTGTATGGCTTCTTTAAAACAAGCCTTATACATCAGAGAACAATATCCTAAAGCCGAAATTACTATTTATTATATAGATTTACGTGCCCCCGGACGTTACGACAATATGTTGAAAAGAATTAAGGCTGATCCAAAAATCACTTTAATTAAAGGCAAAGTCGCCGGAATAAAAGAAGATTGTGCCAATAAAGATATTATTATTGAAGTTGAAGACGCAATAAAAGCCGAAAAATGGGAAAAACGCCATGATTTGGTCGTCCTTGCAACCGGTATGCAACCAAGCTTGGCTGGTCAAAAACTGCCATTTAATATAGACCTTGATGAAGACGGCTTTATCTTAGATGCCGAATCAAAAGGTATTTTTGCCGCCGGCTGTGCTTCTAAGCCTCTTGACGTAATGCGTTCTGCACAATCAGGCACAAGTGCAGCGATGAAAGCCATTCAAGTTGTGAGAGGGAGGTAACTATGGCGACGAAACTCGGAGTTTATTTTGACCAATCTTGCATCACAGGCGGAGTTGACGTTGACAACTTAGTCAGTATCACAACAAAAAAATGGAATAGCATTGCTCCTGTTATTAAAGCATTGCCAAGCCTTGCAAACGAGGAAGCTCACAAAGAAATCTTAAGTGATATTGAAGAAAATGAATTAGACGGCTTGTTAATTTGCGGTTCTTCTCCGCGTGTTGACTGGGACATTCATAACTATGGGAATATTCTTGTAGAAAGAGTAAACCTTAGAGAACAAGGTGTTTTGTGTTATCAAAACCCCGATGGTTCAGAGCCTCAACCTGATTCAGCCCCCCAACTTATGATCGAAATGTTGGAAGACTATATCAACATGGGCGTTCAAAAGTTGCAAAAAACCAATAAACCAAGCGGAATTCCTATTGAAGCAATTCACAAGGTAATGGTTTTAGGCGGTGGTTGGACCGGTCTTAGTGCTGTAGAAAACTTGGTTAAATCAGGCTATGAAGTAATCCTTGTCGAAAAAGACTTGGAACTTGGTGGAAAAGTAAGAAACTTTGTTAAAACAATACCAATTACTCCACCCTATGCTGAAGTCAGCGAAATAGACCTCAATGCAAAAGTAAATAACGTGCGTAGCTTATCAAACGTACAAATATTAACTAATGCTTCTTTAGAAAAATTAAGCGGTGAACCGGGTGAATACCTTGCTACAATCAAAACAGAAAATGGCACGGTAGAAGAAAAAATCGGTTCTGTTGTTCTTGCTACCGGTTGGGTTCCGCAAAATCCTGAAACCCTTGCTCCAATGGGCTACGGAAAATTCGCAAATGTCGTTACAGCTTCAGAATTTGAAGTAATGGTAAAAGACGGAAAGTTAAACGCCAAACGCGTTGCTTTCTTGTTAAATACCGACCTGATCCAAGACTGTGCCTCTGGTAATTGTGAAGGAAATAATGAGCAAGGCACAAATCCTGAATCAAGTAAAGACGGGGAAGAAGCCAATCAATTTGTCGACCTTGAAAGCAAACGCCACTTAGCTTATTCTCGCGGAGTTTCAAGCTTGGTTGCGTTAAAACAAGCCGGATATGTTGCAGACAGTGCAAACGATGCTCAAGCATATATTATATATGACAGCATAGTTGTGCAAGGTGTACATGAGCGTTTTTATAAAAATGCACAAAACAAACCCGGAATTATGATGACTAAAGCAGAAATAGTCAGCATAAATGAAGACAACTCAGAGTTGCTCATAGAAGCAAAAGATACCTTAATCGGAACACATATCAGCCTTGCCGTTGATTTAATCGTTTTACCAACAGGTATCGTTCCAACTACGGCTAAATCAGCAATTATGAATTTTGACTATCGCCAAGGACCTGCCTTCCCGGATCTTGACTTGTTTAACGGTTTTGCAGACTCAAACTATATCTGCTTCCCTTATGAAACAAGACGTACCGGCGTTTATGCCGCAGGTTGCGTTCGTCAACCAATGACTCTTGATGCCGCAGAAGAAGACGCCGCCGGTGCTTCTTTAAAAGCAATTCAGTGTATAGAATCAAGTAACCGAGGCGTAGCGGTTCACCCTCGCTCAGGAGACTTGTCTTACCCTATTTTCAACATGGTACGCTGTACTCAGTGTAAACGCTGTACTCAAGAATGTCCTTTTGGGGCTCTTGATGATGACGAAAAAGGTACACCAAAATTCAATCCAAGTCGTTGCAGACGTTGCGGAACTTGTATGGGTGCTTGCCCTGAACGAGTAATTTCTTTTGAAAACTACAACATAGATCAAATCGGTTCTATGATTCGTGAAATCAGAGTTCCTGAAAACATGGCAAAAGACGGACCAAGAGTATTAATTCTTGCTTGTGAAAACGACGCCTACCCTGCTCTTGATATGGCTGCTTTACGCGGTTATGGCTGGAGTCCTTATGTGCGTATCATTCCTGTTCGCTGTCTTGGTTCAGTCAACGCTATCTGGGTTGCTGACGCCATGAGTAAAGGAATTGACGGCGTTATGTTGCTTGGTTGTAAGTTCGGAGACGACTATCAATGCCACTTTGTAAAAGGCTCTGAAATCTGTAGCAAACGTAAAGAAAATATCGCCGAAAGCTTAGAGCGTTTAGGCATAGAAGCCGACCGAGTAGAACAATTTGAAGTGGCGATAGATGAGTATAACCAGCTCCCTGATATGATCAACAGCTTTATGGCCAAAGTCATTGAAAAGGGTCCGAACCCGTTCAAAGGCTATTAATAGGAGATTGATATGACTCAACCAGTTAAAATAAAACCCGATTTAGAGTTTATCAAAGAACTTCAAGAAGTCGGCGGAGAATCTCTCAAAAAATGTTACCAGTGTGCTACCTGTAGTGTGGCTTGTCCTATCTCTCCTCACTCTCAACCTTATCCAAGAAAGGAAATGGTTTGGGCACAATGGGGACTTAAAGACAAGCTCATGACCGACCCTGATATATGGCTTTGTCATAACTGTGGAAACTGCTCTGACCTCTGTCCTAGAGGTGCAAGCCCTAGCGATTTAATCTCGGCTGTAAGAAATATGGTATACAAAAAACTCTCAGCTCCGAGTATAATCGGAAAATGGCTGAGTTCACCTGTATATCTGCCTATTTTAATTGCTATCCCTGCTATTTTGTTCTTTATAGTCTGGAAGATTATGGCTAACGCTTGGCACGGTGGACAAATGATCCCAAGCGGGAAAATTGTTTATGGCAATATTTTTTATGGAAATTATACCATAGATCCTATTTTTGGTGCTGTTTTCCTCTTTGTTGCTTTTACCTTTTGGAACGGTTCTCGAAAGTTAATAAAATCTTTCAAACCTGAAGGAACAACCTTGGTTTTGGGAAAACAAAAACATTGGGTTTATCATTTAATAGACGTTATCAAAGATGAAATAGCAACTCATAAAAAATTCCAAGATTGTGGCTCTGATAAATCCGAGCGTAAACTTGGACACATGAGTCTGTTTTATGGTTTTATCGCTTTAATGATCGTTACCGGCACTATTGCTGTCGGGCACTGGGGTGGATATATTATCCCTGCTATCTCTATTCATACCCCTTTAGAATGGTTTAATCCTATAAAAATTCTCGCCAATGTTGGAACTATTCTTCTGCTGATTGGTTTAACTCTTTTAACTAAACGTCGTTTAGCCTTAGAGCCAAAGAAAACCCAATCTCATTGGTATGACTGGTATCTTTTATATGTTATTTGGGCAGTAGGCATAACCGGAGTATTATCTCAAATATTGCGTTTGGCTAATATTCCAAACCTTGCCTTCCCTGTTTATTATTTACATTTAATCGCCGTATTCATGCTTATTGCCTATCTGCCTTGGTCAAAACTCGGGCATTTGGTCTATCGTACAGTGGCTTTAACTTATGTGCGTTCTATCGGAAGGCGTTAATTTAACCACTTAATAAATCAAATAAATTAAGTAGAAAAATTAAATTAACCAATAGACAACACCTAATATTTTAACTTGAACTTTAAAACGAAATATAAAGTTTTCGCAGATAATAAGGAGGCAAAAATGTCTGACGAAGGACGCAGAGTTTTCAAGATGGAGATCGTGCATGACCTCTTATCCGGAAAAAGCAATGCAGGTGTATCAGAAATGCTCTCTTTTTTATCCGGGCGTAGTCTGGATAAAGATGCAGAATGTTTTGTAACTCCTCTGGCAAAAGCATGGCTTTTTAGCTTAAATACAGACTTAATGAAACTTTGTTGTTGCTCTGGCGAAGCTCCGTCTTCTGCTTGTGAAAGCAAAAAAGGAACTTTAGGTGATAATATTTCTGTTGAGCCTATTCCGGCTAAATATATGGAATCTTTTGTTGCTATTTTAAATCAATATGAAGAAGCAATAGAAACCGCAGAAACAGAACAAGAAGCAACACTTGAGCTTAATAAACAATTAAAAGCTTTAGAGCCGTTTAAGAAAAAAGCGGAAGAGCTTGAAAAGAAAGTGGCTCAACTTGAAGCAAAAGTAAAAACATTAACCACAGAAAATGCTGAACTTAAAGACAATGTAAATCAATTTAAAGGAAAAGTCGCAATTGATGAAACAGGTCTTGAAAGCGGAATAAAAGATATTGTAACTAAAGCAGTTAAAGCTTCTCTCGGCGCTTTAGCCGTTGCCGGAGCGGCCGGTGCGGTTGCGGGAGCTGACGCTGTTGCCGAACCGCAAGCAGCTGAAGAAAGTGCTAACGAAGTTCCGGATACTTTTGGTTTCGGTGCCTCCGGTTCTGATAATGACGGTTTTGGATTTTAATACAAATTAATCAAAACTTAATCACAGACAAAATAAACAACAAAACCGTAAAACCATTATATTTACCCTTGTGAGATATAAAAGTTTTGCGGTTTTGTTTTTATTACTTAAGATGATTACAACAAGACCATTGCAAAACAGATTTTTGCAATGGTCTTAAATTGGTATTTTCAGTTTTTAAGAATGCAATCCTAACAAAAGTAACTTTGAAGCTATTTTTCAATAGTCTCACTTTACTAAAAACATATTTTTATATAGAATAGTATAAGTGTTTAAGATAAATTTTCTTTCCCTTTAATTTAACTTACTTGGTAACTACTATGAAAATAGCTCTGCTTCAAATGTCATCTATAGTCGGTGATATTGACACAAATACGAAAAGAATTTTTACAGCAGTTAAACAGGCAGAAGAACAAGGTGCCGAATTATGTATCGCACCTGAACTTTTTCTTTCGGGATATTCCCCTTTAAATCTTTTGACTATGCCTATTTTCTTAGAAAGAGCAAGAAAAAGACTATATCAACTTGCAAACAAGCTTGCCTCTGCTCCACCATTAGTTATCGGAGCACCGCTCGCTAACACCCTACCAATAGGAAAGCCGGCCTTTAATGCGGCTTTATACTTAAGCGAAGGAAAAATCAGCGTTTTAACAAGTAAAATTCATTTACCTCTAGATGATATATTTGAAGACCAACGTTACTTTGAACACGGCACAACCCCCGGGCATTTCAGCATTAACGGCATAAACTTTATGGTTGTTGTCGGGTCTGATTTATTAAATAGCTTAGACCACCAATGTACAGAAGATGGAGTTGGCTGTTTAGACGTAGTTGGAAGAAGCCTTGAATATGGGGTAGACGCTATTGTAAACATTGCCGCCCTTCCTTATACTCAACAATCAGGCGAATTTTATCGCAACCAACTTTCTGAGCTTGCTAACTATTATAAAACGCAGATTTTATTTGTAAACAGCTTTGGTACCTGCGACAGTCTTATCTTTGGAGGACGCAGTGCCTTTATAAGCAGTAAAGGTAAGGTTATAAGAGAAGCCGCCGCCTTTGAACAAGATATAAAAATTGTTAATGTAGGAAAAAGAGAAGAACCGGTTCCAAGCTTTTTTGGAGCTTCCCCAAATCAATCTCTTGACCTTCTCGGATTTAATTCTAATGTTGGAACTGTAAAAAATAACGTCGTATTTAGATCGAACGAAGCAACAAAAGATATTCCTGAAATTTGGGGAGCGTTGCGTCTTGGCTTAAAAGAATTTATTAACAGAATAATTCCCTCTCATCATTCTCCAAAAGTTATTATCGGAATCTCAGGCGGAATTGACTCTGCCGTAATTGCGGCTCTGGCAGCAGATGCCTTTAACCCGCTTGACGTACTCGGCGTTACAATGCCATCTTCTATCAACTCTGCCGAAACCCAAAGCGACGCTAAATTATTGGCTCAAACCCTTGGAATTCAGTTCCTTTCTATTCCAATAGAAGACCCCTTAAACTCCTTTAAAGAACTAATCTTAACAGCAGAGTTGAATACCCCAAACCCGGTTAACGCCCCTGAGGCTAATGAGCTTCAAGAACGTACGGTAGAAAATCTGCAATCAAGAATTCGCGGCGGTATTTTAATGACTCTTTCCAACCAGTTTAACGGGCTTGTCTTATGTTGTAGCAACAAGTCGGAGATAGCTATGGGATATTGCACTTTGTATGGCGACACAGTCGGTGCGTTATCTCCTTTGGGCGATGTTTTGAAAACAGAAGTCTATCGTATTGCTAACTGGTATAACAAAACTTACCCGGACAAAGCAATTCCGCAAACTATTATTGACAGACCGCCAACAGCTGAATTAAGTTATGGGCAACAAGATGTTGACAGCCTACCGCCTTATCCTGTTTTAGATTCTATTTTGTCCGCACATTTAGCAGAAAAACTAGATAGTGCCAGTATTATCGAAAAAGGTTTTAAACCCGATATTGTTCAAAGCGTCTTCACTCTTTTAAAACAAGCCGAATTTAAACGTTATCAGCTTCCACCTGTGTTGCGTATTACAAACAATTCTTTTTCAAGAGGCTGGCGACGCCCTATACTCGCCAATTATCAATTATAACTAAAGGCAAATATGATAAAAAACGTTTTAAATACTGATATATATGCTATTACAGATTCAAAACTTTCTTTAAACCGCAACACGATTGATGTTGTTAAAGAACTTTTAAAAGCCGATGTTAAATTAATACAATATCGTGAAAAATATAAAAAAATGGGCGAAATGCTCAAAGAATGCCTTGAAATAAGTCGCCTTTGCAAAGAATCAGGGGCTTGTTTTATCGTTAATGACCATGTGGATATTGCAATTTTATCCAAAGCTGACGGTGTGCATATAGGACAGGAAGACCTGCCTGTATCCGCTATTCGTCAATTATTGGGCGAAACTAAAATTATAGGCTTGTCGACTCACTCTCCCAAACAAGCCCTTGAGGCGGAAAAACTATATAAAGACGGGTTATTAAATTATATAGGAGTTGGACCTATTTTTCCGACTAAGACCAAAGTTGATGTTTGTGAAGCTGTTGGTTTTGAATACTTGGAATATGTCGTACAAAACTGCACAGTGCCTTTTGTGGCTATTGGCGGAATAAAAAAACATAACTTGGCTGAAGTGATAAAACACGGTGCCAAGTGTTGTGCTTTAGTCTCAGAAATTGTTTCCGCTCAAGATATTCCTGCTCAAATAAAAGAAATTCGGACAATATTTCAAGGTTCTAAAAAATAATGAATAACCACCCTAACGTTCTTACTATTGCCGGTTCTGACTCTGGTGGGGGAGCAGGCATTCAAGCAGATTTAAAAACTATTACCTGTTTAGGGGCTTTTGGCGTAAGTGTTATAACCGCTTTAACCGCTCAACATGGAGCGGGAGTCAACGGAATTTTCGCCCCGCCTGCCAAGTTTACAAGCTTACAGCTAAGCACGATCAGAGAAGGTTTTAATATCTCTGCGGCTAAAACAGGAATGCTGTTTAATTCTGAAATCATTAAAGCCTTATCAAGTGATTTAAAAGATAAAACTTTTCCTCTGGTTGTTGACCCTGTTTGTGTTAGCCAAAGCGGATATAAGCTCTTGGAAGATGAAGCAATCGCCACTTTGAAAGAATATTTATTGCCACTATCAGACCTTTTAACGCCCAATTGTCCTGAAGCCGAATGTTTGACCGGTATAAAAATTAACACTCAAGAAGATATTTTAAAAGCCGCACAAAGATTAAACAAGCTTGGGGCAAAAAATGTTCTGATTAAAGGCGGACACATGGAAACAAGCTCAAAGCCTGTTGCCAACCAGCTAAAAACCATGCCTGAATTTTTACAGAATGCTTTAACCACAACGAATGATTATTATATTGATTGGCTTTATCTTGGCGAAACAAAAGAATTAATTCCCTTGCCAATGCCCAAAGTAGAAACAAAAAATAATCATGGTACTGGCTGTACTTTATCAGCAGCAATCGCCACAAAACTCGCGTTTGGCTTTGAGCTTATTGAAGCCGTCCAAGAGGCACAAGCATATTTATATCAGAGTCTTAAAACTTCTTTTACGCCGGGAATTGGTGCCGGGCCTCCAAACTTTTTATCGCTGTATAAAAAAATATAAAATTATAAAAAAATAGATTCATCGCAACTGACTGTATTAAAACAAAGATATATCACTAATACATTCTATCTAATTTTATTTATTGAGAGTATTTTGAGATTATTATGGGCTTACAACACTATCCCAAAAAGAAACGTTCATTTCCTTCGCTATTTATATTCTGTATATTAGCGAGTATAATCTTTGGTATATACTATTTTTATACTCTTATTGCCTTTGTTCCGCCTGCCGTTTCTATGGATAATAATCAAAAAGAATATCCAAGCGGAGCGTTAACTGCAAAAACGATCTTTGACCGTTTAGTGGTTGAAAAGAAAAAACGCCTTTTAACTGCTTACAGTAAGGGAAAAGTCGTGCGTATTTACTCTATTGCCTTGGGTGCAAATCCTGTTGGACATAAACAATTTCAAGGAGATATGAAAACACCGGAAGGAATTTACACTATTGACGGGAAAAACCCAAACAGTGCTTTTTATAAAAACCTCGGAGTTTCTTATCCCAACGACAAAGATCGTAAATTTGCCCGAAACAAAGGGAAAAGCCCCGGTGGTGATATTAAAATACACGGTTTAGCTCCGGAATTTGCTTATCTTGGTTCTCTCCATCGGGAATATGATTGGACTTACGGTTGTATTGCCGTTACCAACGATGAGATTGATGAACTTTATGCACGCACGCCAATTGGTATTCCCATAGAAATTTTACCTTAAAAATATCTTGCGAATATTCGCTTAAAAATTCATTACAAAAAAAGAGTTGTGCGTTAAACACAACCCTTATTAAATTCAATTAAGAGTCTAAACCATACAACTCTCCTAAATAACATTATTTAGCTTGGCATTGCTGGTTATTAATAAAATCAATCATCGCATTATATCCATCTCCAACAGCATTCACCCAGCCAGATTCAGCTGGTGCTTTATTTGGATTATCAGAAGCATTTTTCATAAAGCTTCTCAAATTACCAATGTAGTGATTCGCGGCACTCGGTATGCTCTCACAACCAGTATGTGGAATCGCATTCAAGGTAGCAATATCACCCTCAAGATTAGTGATAATTGAAGTTAATTCTGTATAATCATTTTGATCCACTTTTGGCAAAGAGATAATCTTTTCAAAAGCAATATTCGATTGTTTACCATGCCAAACCAGACCAGTGATAGCTTTTTCAATAGATTTATCTGGAGCTGACTCATATGCAACTTTGCTCTTCTCGAAGTCTACCTTATTAATTGCATTATAAAAATCATGATTCGCTTGTAAGACCTCTTTATATCCAGCAATATACGGATTAGCTTTTGCTTTTCTATCCGCAACAGAGTCATTTAAATAAGCTTTTGTTTCCACATATTGTTTCATTGTGTTATCAATAGGTTTAAAAGCTTCTAAGGCAACAATATATTTTTGTGCCACCTCTGTTAACTCTGTTAATTCAGGCGAAGAGTCTTTAATCGCTATTGCCTCTTTTAATTTCTTAAGAGAATCGTCAATAATATATTGATTGTTTAAATAATCAATATTGTAGAGATCTTTCTTCTCAAAATCATTTGCCATAAATTTATTAAAGCTGTCAAACAGAGGAAAATTACCATTTGACAAATTAAATGCTTTAACAAACAAACTATATTTTTGGTCTGAGTTTTGTTGTTTTGGTGCTTGGGGCACACTATTACTGTTACTGGTTGTGTTATCTTTAGAACTATCACAACCAGAAAGCAGTAAAACGCCTATAACTATACAAGGAAAAACATTTTTAAATAACATAAAGTCTCCATAAATTTAATTAACTTCGGAGTAAATAAGGCTCATATGTGAGACTGTCAAGAATATATATCAATTGTATATTGTGGATTAAAAATATTAACACTCACCACTACTGCAATAAAAAAGAGTTGTGCGTTAAACACAACCCTTTTAAATATTTATTATTTTGTTTTTGTACTATAAAAGCCTGATGCCTGCTTGTTTACAGCTTGCTTCAGTTTCTTGATCCCAAACTGAAACTTGCACTTCACCAATATGAATTTTTTCCAATAACAACATACAAAGCCTTGATTGCCCAATTCCTCCACCTATTGTAAGAGGCAAGCTTCCTTCAAGTAAAGCTTTGTGAAAATTAAGTGTTCTACGATCATCACAACCGGCTTTGCTTAACTGTTCATCAAGAGATTTCGCATCAACTCTAAGTCCCATAGAAGAAATTTCAAGTGCACACTCCAAGAGTTCGTCCCAAAACAAAAGGTCGCCGTTTAACGCCCAATCATCATAATCAGGTGCTCTTCCATCATGTTTTACGCCCGATTTTAACACATCGCCGATTTGCATAATAAAAGCGGTTTTATGAGTTTTAAGATAAGCATGTTCACGCTCTTGAGAGGAAAGATTTGGGTACAGGTCTTCAAGCTCTTGCGTCGTAATAAAGCTAACTTTTCTCGTCAGACTTCCCTTAAGTTTTGGAAAAAAACTTTGAATTATATCATGGGTATCACAAATAGCATCAACAATCTGAGTAACTATTCCTTTCAAAAAATCTATATTGCGATTATTCACGTCGATGATACGTTCCCAGTCCCATTGATCAACATAAATAGAGTGAATATTGTCCATTTCTTCGTCTCGGCGAATCGCATTCATATCGGTATAAAGCCCTTCGCCAACAGAAAAACCATATTGATGCAATGCAATTCTTTTCCATTTTGCAAGAGAATGCACAACTTCTGCATAACTTTTTGTTTCAAGAATATCAAAAGAAACGGGACGCTCAACACCATTTAAGTCATCGTTTAAACCGGTATTAGCCTTTAAAAAAAGCGGTGCTGAAACTCTTTTTAGGTTTAGACGAGAAGCTAAACTATCTTCAAATAATCTTTTAACACGCCCAATAGCCACTTGGGTTTCATAAGGCGTTAATATTTCAACATATCCTTTTTGAGGTATAAAACACTTACTCATAATATACACCATTTTTATTAAGAACTGAAAAGTTACAAGGGATTGCAAAATTTGTTTTTTATTAAAATATAATTACACATTTATTTTGCTTTTATTTATCGAAGTTCTCGTTATAATCTTAAACAAAATAAAAGTCTATTTTAGATTTGATTGTTTTAATTTGATAAAAAACACCTCTTATTTGTCAGGCAAAGCATTTATTCCCCAAACAATAAAACACACGCTAGAGTAGAATTTAAAATTATGTTTAAAAAGAAAATAACTATAATTATATCAATCTGTTTTATGTGCTTTATTTCTTTTTCAAACAACACATTATCAGTTCTCGCAGAAACAAAAACGAACACTCAACTTTTAAGCGTTCCCAGCTCTCAAGCGTTATCTTCTGAAAAAACCAACCCTTTTCTTAAAATTGATGCAAAAGATCTTAAAGAAAAGCAAGCAGCTAAAATGATTTTAGAAAAATATTTTTCTGTTCCCGAACCTGCTCGTGGTTTTTTCGTCGGTTCTCTTGATGATCTTTATTTTGATAAAAACGGAGAGCAACATAGCCTGTATAAATGGACAAACATTAGCATAGAATATCGAGATAACAATTTATTCGTTTTATCAGGTGGTAAAAAAAAACATCTGACAAAAATTACTCCGATTGAAGCAGAAGATTGGCCTAAAACTTTTCTTTGGACAGATGATATTGATTTTGACCAAAAACCTGATTTTTTTGTTGTAGAACAAGCGGCAATTGGTTCAGGCACCTCAAAATTCAAATTGATAGATTGGGATAGAAAAAATAAAGACGGAAAACCTCTATTTATGCCTTTTGATACAAAAAACTTTCCACCTTTTCACGAAGAATATGAATATTCCCTTTTGTTTAACAATGGTATAACTTTTCAACCAGGTTTTAATGCTGAGAAAAAAATATTAACCGCTTCTGCATGGAACGGACCGTTCTTTGATGTTGAACAGTGGTGTTTTAACGGTTCTCAATATTTTTTATGTAAAGAAATAAAAATTTCCTATTATGCCGAGGCGTATAATATGTTTTAACTTGCCCGTTTTGTACATTTTAACCAACAGGGTAAAATTACAGACATAAGTTGTCATACCCTTGAAGATTATTGGGGAGAAAAAACTCTTTTCTTTGTTGCCGGGGAAGATATTCCGCTTTACTCAACCCCCGGAGACAGAACAACTCAAACAGGCAAGCTAAAAAAAGGAGAATTGTGCATATTAAAAGACTTTCTTCTGGTTGGCGATGAATATCCGCTTATCTGGTATAAAATTCAAAAAGAGAGCGATACGATTCCGACTTGGTGCTGTTTAAATATTCAATATAAAAAGCTCTCGGAAACGCCTCTTAAAATAATCGGCTTGCGTCAGACTCAAAACGGAGCAGAAGCATTGGTACAAAGCGGGAAAAAACGTATGGTTTTAAACGCTCTGCCCCTTTCTGTTTACAATTTTTCAGAACAAAAAGATTAAACTTATTTATCAATAGCAAAACAATATTAAGAAACCGCTCTGTTTATGCCCTGTTTCTGTCTTGGTCTTTTGCTTTATATCAGTTTTCATCTGCCTGTTTGATCATGGAAGAACTGCATACCCAAAAAGTATTAGCGAAATTTATTTATATTATTTGGGACGATTTAAAACTCATATTTCATTTGCAAGCTACCACTAACACCTTCACGCACTCCGGTATAACCCTGCACACCAAGGTCAACGCTAAAATCATGATTAATCATAGGCTTAATAATTATACCAAGTTCGCCTATCCCTGTTCCGCCTTTTAAGCTTGGGGTGTTTACATTGCCGATTTTTGTTGAGGCTTTTACTTCTCCGTCAAACTCATATTCATAGGAAGCCCCGATATAAGGAGTGGCATTGTTCTCTAGTTTATAATTTAATCTTACGCCGTTACGCCACCGCTGAGAATAAGTATCATGAAATTTTAGTTCATCGCCTAAAATATCAACACTATCACCCTCTTGAAGAGTCCAAAGATATTTTGTTGATACATCTAAGCTAGTCTCTTTATTAATTTGCCAAATATAACCAAGCCCGGTGTGTAAACCATAATAGCGAGATGCACTGTCATATTTTACAGTTATATCAGCCAGATCATTTGTGCTAAAATCTATATCGGCTCTACCTAAGCGAGCGGAAAAGTCAATATAAGCAAAGCTTGGCTGACCCTCATCTTTCAACTCATAATGAGCCAAAATACCGCCACCATAATAAGTAGTATTCCCATTACCTTCAATCGCTGTCGCAGTAAAACTATTATAAGAATCATAATTGCCTTGACCTACTTCAAGAAAAGCACCAACTACAAGCCTGCCAAAACAAAGCTGACTGCCTGCACTGAGCCCCGAGACAAGAGAAAAACCGTCTATATCAACATGCGAACCGGTTTCATAACGAGAAGAACCAACAGACATAGTGCCAAAATGATAAATTCCACTTCGCTGAGTAACATCAATAGCACTCTGTAAACCCTGCTTGCTCACTAAATCTCCGCCTTGGTTAATAAAGGCAAACTCCCCGGCTCTCCCCTCAGAAAAAGTTTTAGCGTTAGGGGAAACTTCTAATGAGTCTAAGGTAATATAAATTTCATGAGCACTTTGATTTATAGGAAAATTGAAGTTATAAGAAGTAAGAATTCCGTTATAAGTAGTGGAACCTTGGTTGGTAATATTCCCTACTAGTGCATTTTGGCTAGATAATAAAATAATTTTATCACCCGGCTTTAGATTGTTTAAAGCATAGGAATTTTTACCAAGACCTAAACCAATATTAGCATCAATGCCGAGATCAATATCATCCGCCCTCATTATTACATTATTATTTTGAATATCACTCGGTAATAAGAAGTTATAATTTTCAAAGTTTTGTATTGAATCTACTCTATGCCCTTTATTACTAATATTTAAAGTATTGCCAGTTCTGTAATCTCCAAAACCAGAATTCGTACCACCACCAAACAGTGCAGGAAGAGTCCCAAAAGTTGGCGAGAAAGTTGGCGAGCCTGAAATATTAACAATATTATTTATTGCTGAACCATTTCCGGATTCAACATAGCCACCGTAGATGTTTTGAAAAACAGTACCACCACTAATACTTACGCTGTTGTTATTAGCGTTTCCGGTTCCGCTTTCAATATAGCCACCGTAGATCAACCCATTAACAATACCATCATTCACAATCACGCTGTTGTTATTAGCGTTTCCGTCTCCGTCATGAACAAAACCGCCATAGATATTTTTAGTAACAGTACCACCATTCATATATACGCTGTTGTCCTTGGCCGAACCGTCGCCTCTATCAATATAGCCACCGTAGATATTTTCATTAACAATACCTTTATTCATATATACAGTGTTAGAATAAGCTTCTCCTGTACCATCGTTAACATAACCACCGTAGATATTCCAATCAGTACCACCACTCATGGTTACACTATTATTATAAGCGTTGCCAGTACCATCATTAACATAGCCACCATAAAGATTATATTCCGCACCACCACTCATGCTTATGCTGTTATCATAGGCACTACCACCGTCCTCAACATAACCACCGTAGATAGCAGAAATAACAGTACCATCAATTATATTTACACGGTTAGAATAAGCGTTACCGTCATAGCTATTACCACCGTAAACGTTTCTTGCAGTAGAAGTATCACCACTCATAGTTACGCTGTTATTATAAACATCACCATCTGTGCCAAAAGCAGCATAACCTCCATACAGGTCTCTAACAGTACCTTTATGCATTTCTACGCTGTTATCATGAGCCGAGCCAGTACCAGTATAAACATATCCACCGTAAATATCCCAAGTAACAGTACCGTCAATCATAGTTACGTTATTATTATAAGCATCTTTGCTTCCGGAATTAACATATCCACCAAAAATACTTTGCTTTGCAGTACCGCCACTCATAGTTACGCTGTTAGAATAAGCCGCACCAGTTATGCTATAGCCACCATAGATGTGTCCTGTAACAGTACCACCGCTCATAGTTACGCTATTAGAGTAAGCATTACCGGAACTACTCCAGCCACCGTAGATATCCACAGCAACAGTACCAAGAGTCATAGTTACGCTGTTATTATAAGCCGATCCTGCTTGGCTGAGTCCACCAAACACATAATTAGGGTTTGTGCCAGCAGCAAAATTAATGTTGATTATATTATTTGCACCAAGAGGGCTAGCCGTTGTCCCAGGAAAAAGAGAGAAGGTCCTTCCTGATCCTACCCACGCTGGAGCTGTTTGTAACAAGGCACTGTTACCATCATAGTCTATTGTTGTAGCTTTTAGAGGCTTAACGCTTAACAAAGAAGCAAAAATTATTAAGCCTACGCCCAAACAACATAAAATTATTTTATTTAAGTACTTTAAATTTAACATTATACTTACATGCCTCGTTATCTTAGACTCGCTATATAAAAAAAATGATAAATTGATAATTATATTTTACTTGATATATTTATCGATTTATCACAAAGATTTACAAACAACAACAAAAAAACGCTAAACGAGTTAACATATTGCATATACTTTAAACTTATTTATAATAATAAGATTAAAGTATAGCCATAATTTAAAAAGAACCTAAGAAACGACCCTGTTTCTGCCTTGTTCTTTTGCTTTATATAAGTTTTCGTCTGCCTGTTTAATCATTAATTCCAAGGCTTCTTCACCCATAAATTTATTCAGTTCGGAAACTCCAAAGCTGGCTGTTACCTTCGTGTGAACACCTTCAAACTCAAAAATGTAGGTTTCTATTTTTTTTCTGACTGTTTCTGCTTTTAAAACAGCACCTTCGATGTTGGTGTTAGGCAAGACAACCGCAAATTCTTCTCCACCGTAACGTCCGAAAACATCTGTTTTTCTTAAGTTTTGACCACCAATTAATGCTATGGTTCTCAAAACATAATCCCCATAAGGGTGTCCGTAATTGTCGTTTATTTTTTTAAAATGGTCTAAATCAAACATAATCAAGCTTAACGGGTTATTCGCACGTTTCGCTTGTTGTATTTCATAACGACTTTTTTCAAAGAAAAAGCCTCTGTTATATATATTGGTTAAGTTATCAGTATGAGCTTTTACTTCAAGTTCTGTCAGCATTGATTTAAACGCTGTAATATTGTAAATAATAACACTATGTCCAATTAAATAAGAGCCTTGTTTAACGTGTGCGACAGAAAGACTATATGTTCTGATGCAATCATTAGATTTTCTGGAAAACTCTTTTAAATGACCGTCTTTCGAGTCTAAAATGGTTGCATCAAAAGGGAGATACTCCATTTCAGAAATACTTGTACCTATACGCACATCTTTAACTTCAGGAAAAATCTCTTTAATAGTTTTGTTTGACTCCATATAGATGCCATCTTTGTCAAAAACAATAACCCCTTCGTGCATAGAGTCTATTACGCTGTCTTTAATTATAGAAGAAAAATTTTCTATACCATAATGTCTCATTGCCCAAAAAAATAAAACCATTGTAAAAGATAAACCATAAGCAGTAATATCAAGATAATAAGTTCCTATCGTTATAACATAGCTTGCAGTCGTAAAAACAGGAATCAACATAGAAATAAAGAAAAAGATCGCCTGTTGCCTAAAGCGTTTTGTTCCATTTAGATAACTAAAAAAAATAGTAAGAAACCCAAGGGCATTAAACGTATACAAATAAAGTTGTTTTAATAAATATACAGGCCCCTGAACATAACTCAGTTGGCTAATTGTTTTATCTGATTGATATTGAAAGCTTTCAAATAAAAGTTGGTTACTTTCCCAAGTATAAGCAAGGATCGTAATAACAATAGGAACAAACATAATAACAGCAATGGAAAATATATCATTAATTGCCTTTCCGCAATATTCTCTAACACACAAAAACCATAATGCGGGAATAAAGGGACGCCCAATATAAGCGACTTTAACGCCGACTATTGCGGCTTCTACTGAGTGGCTAGCTATTTCTAAAAAGTTACCCAGTAAATAAAAAGTAGTGGCTACAGCAAGAAGGTTAAAATAAGCGGATTTTTGCGTATCTTTTTTATAAATTGAAACCACACAAACAAAAAAGCTTATCGCAACTGATAAGCCCGAGGCAAAAAGTAACATTTTTTCCATACTTATTTCATACCAACCTAAAAAAATATCATAATTTATAAACAGTATATTTCACGTTAATACCTAACGCTATATTCACAATCATTATAATTAATAGCTTTATCTATTTGATTTTATTATACACATATTTTAAATTTATTGTCAATGATACTGATAAAGATAAAATATTAATTTATAACATTTCATCTTTGTATATTTTTATTGTATTGTCAACCACTAGATAAAAATTTGACAAAACCAAATAAAAATATGATTTATCAACATTGATATTCCAAGCTCAATACCAAATTAAAGGACAATTTATGTTTTTACGAATATTTTTAATCTGTGCTTTATTACAACTCGGAGTCAACGTTGGGCTTTGTCAGACCAAAGAGGCTCATTTCAATAAAAGAGTAACAAATTCAAGTAAAAAACAGGAATTATTAGAAAAGCAGGCATTATTATTACGAGAAAAAAAGATAAAATATGAAAACGCCATAAAGCTTAATCCCAATAATGCCGAGGCATTTCAAGAACTGGGCAACTGTATAGAGCGGTTAGCTGAATATGAAAAAGATATAACTCAAAAAAAAGCCTTATTAAAAGAAGCCAAATCAAAATATGAACAAGCAATAAAGCTTGACCCTAATAATATTGAGGTAGTGCGCCGTCTTAATGCTTGTATTTATTACAAGTTCGCTAAACTTGAAACAGATGAAACTCAAAAAAAAGCCTTACTTGAAGAAATAAAAACAAACTACGAAAAGGCAATAAAGCTTAATAAGAAAAACCCCACTTTATATCGAGAGTTAGGCACCTTTCTTTCTGCCTCCATAAACATAGAAAGCGACACAGAGAAAAAGAAAAAAAGATTAGAATACGCAATAGAAAACATTAAAAAAGCATGTGATATTAATCCGAAAGACCCATTGACATATGATCTTTTAGGGCGTTATTTTGGTCATTTATCAAACCTTGAGAAAATGTTAGAATATGAAAACGCCATAAAGCTTAACCCCAATAATGCCGAGGCATTTCAAAAACTGGGCAAATGTATAGAGCGGTTAGCTGAATATGAAAAAGATATAACTCAAAAAAAAGCCTTATTAAAAGAAGCCAAATCAAAATATGAACAAGTAATAAACCTTGACCCTTTCAGGCGTAAGGGGATAACCTCTCTCAGCACTTGTATTAGCCACTTATTTAAACTAGAAACAGATGAAACTCAAAAAAAAGCCTTACTTGAAGAAACAAAAACAAACTACGAAAAGGCAATAGAGCTTAATAAAGAAAATGCTTTTTTATATCGAGAGTTAGGGATCTTTCTTTATACCTCCACCGACATAGAAAGCGACACAGAGAAAAAGAAAAAAAGATTAGAATATGCAATAAAAAACATTAAAAAAGCATTAGATATTGAGCCGGATGAGCCATTTATGTGGAATGTTTTAGGGCTTTGTTTTGGTCGCTTATCAACCCTTGAAACAGAAAAAAGTAAAAAGAAGGAATTATTAGAGCAAGCAAGGGAAAAGTTTGAAAAATCAATAAAAGATGTTCCTGACCACTATTCAGGTGCCCTTGACGATTGCCTTCGCGACTTGGCCGAATTAGAAACAGACGAAAACAAAAAGAAAGCATTATTAAAACAGAGAAAAGAAATGCAAGAAAGCTATCGAATAAAAGTACTTAATCGAGACAAAGAACTTAATAGAATAAAAGAACAAAACAATGCAAAATAAAGACATAATCAACGCCCAAAACCAACATTGGAACACAAGTTACACAAAAAACAACGAAATGTTTGGCGAAACTCCCAGTGAACCCGCTGTTTTTGTCGCTAATTTATTTAAAGAACAACAAAAAACAAATCTTTTAGAATTAGGAGCGGGACAAGGTCGTGATACGCTGTTTTTTGGCAACAAAGGGTTTAAAATCTCAGCCCTTGATTATTCACAAATCGGCTTAACGACGATCAAAAACAAGGCTCAAGCTCAAAACCTCTCTAATATTTCTCTCTTCCGCCATGACATTAGAAAAGCGTTGCCGTTTAAAGATGCGACTTTTGACGTTTGTTATGCACACATGCTCTTTTGTATGGCACTAACAACCACGGAACTTATTTTTCTCATGGGCGAAATAAAGCGAGTGCTAAAACCTAAAGGGCTTTGTGTTTATACCGCACGCACCACAGACGACCCGCACTATAAAACAGGCATTCATAGAGGCGAAAATATGTATGAGGTTGGTGGTTTTATTGTCCATTTTTTTAATCAAGAAATGATTAACCAACTCTCAACAGGCTTTGAATTAGTGGACTTAACAGCGTTTCAAGAAGGGACACTGCCACGCCAATTATTTAGGGTAACTTTAAAGAAAATATAATCAAACTTTAATTAAATTTCGTTAAGTTCGTATAAACACTTATCTAGATTCAATCACAAACTTTATACGGAGAGTTTATGTTT
The DNA here is from genome assembly GCF_900143255.1 of Desulfovibrio litoralis DSM 11393. NCBI lineage: Bacteria > Pseudomonadati > Thermodesulfobacteriota > Desulfovibrionia > Desulfovibrionales > Desulfovibrionaceae > Desulfovibrio > Desulfovibrio litoralis. The sequence goes on along the minus strand of NZ_FRDI01000002.1, from coordinate 428,610 downwards.
TTGCGAATCTTTTTAGTCTTTGTGTTGTTACAAATCGGAATCAGCGTTGAGCTTTGCCAGTCAAAAGAGGCTGATTCCAATAAAAAAGTAACAAATTCAAGTCAAAAGCAGGCATTATTATTACGAGAAAAAAAGATAAAATATGAAAACGCCATAAAGCTTAATCCAAATGATGCTAGTGCGTTTTATAATTTAGGTTGTTGTCTTAGCGAGTTAGCATTCCTTGAATTTGAAATAGGCGGAACGAACCAAAAAGTGCTAGAAGAAGAAGCAAAAGAAAAGTATGAAGAAGCCATAAGGCTTAATCCCCAATATACTCATGCGTTTTATAATCTGGGAAATTCTCTTAGTCTCTTAGCAATGCTTGAAACAGAAGAAAACCAAAAGAAAGCATTATTGGAAGAAGCAAAAGTAAAATATGAAAAAGTAATAAGACTTACGCCAAATAATGCCCTGGCGTTTAATAATCTAGGCAATTGTTTTTTTACGCTAGGCGAACTTGAAGATAATTCTAAAAAATACAAAAGCCAAAAGAAAGCATTACTGAAAGAAGCAATAAAAAACTATAAAAAAGCCACAAAAATTGATCAAACATTTTACGGGGCGTTCTGTAACCTATCTCTTTGCCTTAGCGACTTAGCCAAACTAGAAACAGACGAAAACAAAAAAGAAGAATTATTAAAACAACAAAAAGAAGCTCAAAAAAAATATAACCAACTAATAAATAAAAAATAAAAACCTAACAACACACCATAAAAAATATTTGTATTTTATCAAAAGTTATATTAAACATAAACTAATACCTAAAAAAGCAGGATTAACTTTATGAATTACCAAAAACATATGAAAAAAACTCTGTTGATATTCTCCACGCTTTGCTTTTTATATAGCCCTGCCCTTTCACAAGAAGCAGGCGAAACTCCAAAAAATACCAAACAACAAAAAACAAATCACTTATTAGGTGCTCCCGTTAACGTTGGTGCAAGCAGTAACGTTGTTATCCCCAAAGGCGTTTTGCTTATCTCTCCTAACTACAGTATAAGAGAAAAATACAGCTCATCAGGACCCGGCAACAAACAAACTCCTAACGTTGATTCAAGCATTTTTATTACGAAAATACGCTACGGCTTAGCCGACAGAGTGGAACTAAGAATTAACGTGCCTTATACAACTTTTACCAGTCATGCACCAAAAAATGGACCGGTTTATAATAGAGACGGATTCGGCGATATTAATATAATGGGAGCATATCAAATCACTGCTCAAAAATTTGGCGACCCTGTAACAACAATCGCCACTCTCGGTGTTGGTCTGCCCACTGCCGAAAAGGGAAAAAGTACGAGTGTTATCCCGGGTAACGCCTCTTGGTCGGGGATAGCGAAAACAGGGATAAGAAAAGACTTTAACCAAACTCACCGCCTTGAAACCGAATTGTCTTATACCTTATATATGAACGAGGGTAATTTAGACACAAAAAAAGGCGATGTACTTATGCTAAACTCACAATATCGCTATATGACTCAACATAATTTTGATATAGGAATAGAAAATATTATCGAAAAAACATTCAGTAGCGAAGTAAAAGGAAGAAACCAAAAAGATGATTCTTTTAGCTGTTACGTTGGGCCTTCTGTTAACGTGTCTATTCCTGTTGTTGATATGTGGGTCGGAGCCGGAGTATTCGCCGGAGTTGTCAATGATAACAGACAACGTAAACCCGTAGAAGACTATAGAGTTGATTTTAAAGTCGGAAAGTTTTTCTTCTAACCCCCCAAAAAAAACTTTAAATTTTTTGTGTTAAACTAAAGACATAAACACATCCAACTCAAGCAAAATCAATTAAACACTTGTCCAAATAATTTTATATTGATATGTTGACCAGATGGGAAGTTATAACCGTTCACGCATAGATTATTTTTTACGAATTATTGGCATCGGTCTTTTTTTAGGGCTGATCATCACTGTATCCGTACATTTTATTCTGTTCCCCAATGAAGTTATAAAAACCGAACTCGCTTATATCAGTAAAAAAACAATTGAATTTACAACAGATTATTACCAAATTTTTGTATTTGTTTATGTCTGTTTTATCGGTGCTATAATTTTTTTAGAAAATCAAAACTCAAATAGCACTCTTAATTGGTTGTTTATACTTATTTTATTCCCAATAGTGGGCATTATTGCTTATTGGATATTAGGTCCTGACTTGCGTTATCATAGTCGCCGAAAAAGACTTAAACTCCCTAAACAACAAAAAATTCAACATCAAAAACATACAGAAAGTGCTAACCCCTTTATTAATAAAACAGCAGCATTAATTTATTCTAGCTCATTGGAAGAGTTGCATACCAATTGTAGCGTTAAAATACTACTGGACGGAGAACAAACCTATTCCGCCATGCTTGAAAAAATACGCATGGCAAAAAAAAGTGTTTTCTTTCAAAGTTTTATTATAGCCAATGATGAAATAGGCGAAACATTTAAAAAAGAACTCGCCCAAAAAGCACGAGAAGGTTTAAGCGTTTGTTTACTTTATGACGCTGTCGGAAGCTGGAAATTAAGCAGAAGTTCCCTTGCTGAACTCAAAAAAGCCGGCGTTTATGTTTATTCATTTTTACCAACCTCTCTACCGATGTTGCGTGGGGCTAATTACAGAAACCACAGAAAAACTCTTATCATAGACAATACTTGGGGTTTTATGGGTGGTGTAAACATTCGAGAATATTACCTTAAAAACACCAACGGTCAACTCCCTTGGCGTGATACGCATTGCATGCTACAAGGCCCTGTCATAAAAAGCCTGTTACAAACCTTACTCCATGATCTCGAAATTTGTGGAGCATCAGAAACTTTAATCCAATACATCAAACAAGATATTAAGACTCAACACACTGCTCAAGGCTCAACAACGCTACAAATCGCAACCAGCGGACCTGACTCTGACTGGGATACTATAAAAAAAGCTTACCTTTCTCTTTTTACTACTGCCAAAAAAAATCTTTGGATAACAACGCCTTATCTAATTCCGGGTTCAGGTTTACAAGACGCTCTTTGTGTCGCGGCTCTAAGCGGTGTTGATGTACGCATTCTTATTCCGGGAGAACCCGATCACCCAATGGTCTTTTGGGCGAGTCTTCACTCTTGTGAAGAACTATTGCGTGCCGGTGTAAGAATATATCAATATAAACCGGACAGATTTATTCACGCTAAAACAACCGTTTGTGATTCGGCTGTTTTTTCTGTCGGAACAGCAAATATTGATACTCGCAGTTTTAGTATTAACTTTGAATCACAAGCTTTTATTTATGATGCCGAACTCGCCAAAGAAGGGGAAAAGATTTTTCTTAAAGATATATCTACCGCCAAAGAACTTGTTTTTGAACAGTGGATTAAACGCCCTCTTTCTCAAAAGATACGAGAAAATATCGGAAAGCTCATTACTCCAATGGCGTAATTACGGAATCACAACAAAGTTTTAACTTTTAAAGATAAAACTCGCTCTTATTTTTACAAACAAAAAATATCAGGCCGATATTTTAAAATATTTACGGTTTAATATAAGCAAAACCCTCACTTTGTCTTTTGGCAAGCTCAATAATCCCCGCCGGCACAACGATAACAAAGTCATATAACTCGTTTGGAAAAATATTAAACTTTTTCAAGGCATTATTACAAGCAGCAATATTAACATCATCTCTAATTTCGTTTAACGATTTTGACAAATCATCATCAGCGGCATTTTTTAGTTTCAAAACGGCATTTCCATTTGCAACTATTTCTATTTCAATATTTGAATCATATTCTTTTTTATAATTAATTGTATTTCTTGTATTTTCTAAAACAGCAGCCCAATTATCCTGATTGTTAACATGCAATAAAATTTTCATTTTTACTCTCTTTGTTTTGGTGTTAAATTAAAAATCGATGAAATTTCAAAATTATATCAGTTTATTGCAAAACCAACTTGCTTGCATTCTAAAAAAGAAAAACAGGTCTGACAAGCGGTTTTATTTTAATGAAATAACATGATCTTTAATAAGATAAGCCAAAACACAAATTATTTAAAGCTTGAAAGAATAAAAATTTCAAGATAATAACAGGAAAGGCTTGTTTTGACTTCCGCTCCCATATTATAAATATTGGCTGTTCTCATATTCCATAATCACAGCATCTTCCGCTTGAGCCTTACAGTCTAAACTTGCAAAAAAGCTCAACAAACATTCCCACCATAATCAGGATTGTATACATGAATGCTCGTGATATTATGCAAGCACCGCTTAAAACCTTAAATGAAAAAACAACAATGCGAGAAGCCGTTGCCTTTTTTAGAAAAGAAAACGTATGTGGGGTGCAAGTTGTTAACAAACAAGGTGTTTTTTTAGGAATACTCTCTCGTGATGATGTATATGCCGCTCTTGCGTCGGGAAGAGTAGAAATAGATAACGATATAACCTGTAATATCCGCTATATGATTTGTTCCGTTCACCCGGATACAAGTATAGATAGTTTAAAAAAATATGGCAGTTCGTTTTTAACCGTTATCGAAAACGGACAAATACTCGGCGGTATCGACTTAATGTCGATTAAAGCAATCACAAAAGAACTTACACCATATGAACAACCGCCCGAGAATATTTCTTCTCATATCTTACAAAATTTGCCTGATGCTACTTTTATTGTTGATGATAGTTGGAATATCAAATGGTTTAACGCAATGGCAGGTATCTTGTGTTTTGGAAACTCAGACTTTATTATCGGAAAATCACTATATACTTTATTTGAAGAATCTGGTTTTACGCTTGAAACAGAAAAAAATGACAAAAAAGCAATCATTATTGCCTCTCGAGATGATACACGCTTTATAATAATTACTCTTCCCGTAAATAACGGACAAAAAACAGATCACATAATTTTTATGCGAAATGTTCAATATGATATTCTTAACACCCAAGAAGTCAATAAATGGCGTATACTCTCAAAAGAACGTGATGCCATAATCGATTCATCATTTGACGGACTCTTTATTACCGACGACCAAGGGCGTGTTCTACGTCTTAACAGTGCCTATGAACGCATTACCGGAATAACCGCCGCAGACGTACTTGGAAAAAAAATGTCAGAACTCGTAAGCGACAATACTTATGATGAATCTGTAACTATGAAAGTTCTTAAAAGCAAAAAAAGAGAAACAATACTGCAAAAAATTCGAGGAAGTAAGTCTATTGTTGTTACAGGAAACCCAATTTTTGACGATAACGGCAATATTTGGCGAGTCTTAACCAACGTCAGAGACGTAACCGAGCTTCGTAGCCTTCAAAAAGAACTTGAACGTATGGCGGCAGTACAACGCCAATATCAAAAAGAAATTAACACACTAAGATATAGCATGAACGCCACCCCTGATATAATTATAAGTTCAGCTAAAATGCGTGAAGTATATAATCAGGCAATACAACTCGCTCAAGTTGACTCTTCTGTTTTGATTACGGGCGAATCAGGCGTGGGAAAAGAAGTTGTCTCAGGCATAATTCATCAAAACAGCCACAGACGTAACGCCCCTTTTATAAAAATAAGTTGTGCCACCATACCTGAACAACTTTTAGAATCAGAACTTTTTGGATATATGCCTGGTGCTTTTACCGGTGCGTTACGCAACGGGAAACAAGGGTTGTTTGAACTTGCCAACAACGGAACTTTATTGCTTGATGAAGTTGGAGAACTCCCCACCACGCTACAAGTTAAACTTTTAAGAGTGCTTCAAGAAAGAGTTGTTACGCCTCTTGGCGGAGTTCGCAGCGTCCCTGTTGATGTTCGCATTATTGCGGCGACCAACCAAAATTTGGAAGAAATGATAAAAACAAAATTATTCAGAACCGATCTTTTTTATAGGCTTAATGTTGTACCATTGGTGATTCCGCCTTTAAGAGAACGACGTGAAGATATTTTTGATTTTATCTATTATTTTTTAAACCGCTATAACAAAAAATATGGATTTAACAAACACATCGACCCTGATGCTTTATCGCCCCTAATCTCTGCCAAGTGGCCGGGGAACGTTCGCCAGTTAAGTAATACGATTGAACGAGCCGTTGTTATGACCAATAACAATATTATTACTCAAGAAGATATACTTAAAATTATGCACGATTCTCAAAGCAAAGAAGAACTTGCTTCTTTTACAACTCCAAAAACACTTCAAGAAATTGTAGAAACAGCAGAAAAAACAGCCCTTATCAACGCACTTCAAGCGCATAAAAACACAAGAGCAACAGCAAAAGCCCTAGGTATCAATCAATCAACAGTAGTACGCAAAGCTAAATATTACGGAATTCCATTAAACACAAACAGTTAAGCCCAAACAATGCAAGCTCAAGCCCTGATGCATTCACGCATCTTATTGATGCAATAAAGCATCACAGCTTTATCTACTACACATTTCAAATTCACAGGTTTTATTCGTTGATAAATGCAAGATAAAACATTTTTCTATACAAAACAACAAATTAAAAACAAATACTTTCACTCACAACCATTGATGCATTTTAGCATCAAACAAGTAAAATTCCAAATTTTCCAAATTTACACAAATAAAACTAACACACTGTAATATATAATTTTTTTAGTGCCAATTTTATTCTTTTAAAAAAGATTAAGTTGGCACTACTTTTGTATATGAACCCTTACTATTTGTTTCAGTGCTTAAAATAAAAGCGTTGAATACTCTCTTTTAGTTTTATACAGGAGAAAAAAACATGCACGGTTTTTACAACAGAGGCTTACGCATCGACCTTGGTTCAGGTCAGCATGAGGTTTTTAACATACCTGACGCTCTTTTGTCTATCACTCTAGGTGGTAAAGGACTTGCAACTCATTTTTTATTACAAGAAAATATCGCCGAAGTTGATCCGCTTGGGAAAGATAACGCCATAATCTTTACCACCGGTCCAATAACCGCCTCAAGCGTTTGGGGTTCTTCTCGCTATGGTGTCTTTACCAAGTCTCCGCAAACAGGATTTTATTCCGAATCATACAGTGGCGGAAAAGCTCCGGAATATATGGACGCCGCAGGCTATGATATAATAATCGTTAAAGGTATCTCAGACAAACCTGTATGGCTTGAAATCAGCGATACTAAAGTAAAAATACACTCGGCTAAAGACATCTGGGGAATGGAAACTTATGCCACCGAAGATGCTCTACGCCAAAAAGTTATGGAATTATGCGGAGAAAAATGCGGTCCGATAGTTATTGGACCGGCCGCCGAAAATAAAGTTTGCTTTGCTGTTATCGAAAATGATTACTGGAGAAGTGCCGGGCGTACGGGGGTCGGAACAGTTCTTGGCTCAAAACAAGTCAAAGGTATAGCCTTTTATGGAAAAGCACGTCGCACAATCGCAAATCAAGCTCTCTTAAAAGAATTTGTAAAAGAAATTTCAAATCGTGCCAAAGAAGACAAAGGTGTTCAAGTTTACAAAAAAGTAGGAACCACCGGTCTTGTAGATTTAATGAACGAAATAGGCGGGTTTCCGTCTCGTTGTTGGCAAAAAGGACGAGTAGAACACAGAAACGGAATTAACAGCACAGCCTTGCATGAACGCTGTGAAGTAGTACCAAAATCTTGCGCCAAGTGTCTGATGTCGTGCGGAAGACTTTCAACCATAAAAAACGGAAAATATGCAGGTTTAACGGTTGAAGGACCTGAATATGAAACGATTTATGCTTTTGGTGGTTTATGTGAAATCGCAGATATTGAAGACATACTCTATCTTAACGATCTTTGCGATCGCCTCGGCATGGATACTATAAGTGCGGGTAACCTTGCCGCATTAACAATTGAAGCTTCTCGCCTCGGGCGTATTGAACTCAAACTTGACTATGGCGACACTGATGGAGTGGCAAACTTGTTGCGTGATATAGCCTATCGTCGCAATCTCGGCGAAATCCTCAGCAAGGGGATCAAATATGCAAGTAAAGAGTGGAAAATGGAACATATGGCTGTTCATGTTAAAGGCTTGGAGCCAGCCGGCTATGACCCACGGATATTAAAAGGCATGGGGCTTGCTTACGCTACTTCTGACCGTGGAGCTTGCCACCTTAGAGCAACCTTTTACAAGCCTGAACTTGCGGGCATGGTTGATAAAAACAGCATCGAAGGCAAAGCGGCGATATTTAAAACTTGGGAAGATCGCTTGACTTATTTTGATATGCTGATTTTATGCCGTTTTTATCGTGATATGTATCAATGGGAAGAACTCAGGATTATCACCGAAGCTCTAACAGGTTTACACCTCAGTAATGATGATATGATTAATATGGCATCAAAAGTTACTGATAACACACGCAGATTTAACTTACGAGCAGGGCTACAACCTAATGACGATACTCTCCCCGTTGCTCTGACGAAAAATCCTTTACCTGAAACAGGTCAAGCCATTAGTGCAGAAGATGTGAAAATCATGGTTAGCGAATATTATCAAACACGTCATTGGAGTGAAAATAACGGCAACCCTGATGCATAACAAATAACAATAAGCAACAGCGAAATCAGATTCTCAATAATTTCAATTTATAAGGAGGTATAAACAAAACTACGCTACCTTTATAACTTTTAGCAATTAACTTTTAGCAATTTTGATATTTTTTCTTAAGCAAAAGGAGGCTTTATGAGTTTTTTAGGTCCAATGTTTAAACGTGAACACGGGAAGGTTCAGCCTTATATTCCTTTAGGTCCGTTTCAACTTCGTCTTCCATTCATTCATTATCGTTTCGAGTTGCCTGATTTTATTCAAGGCTTGCTCATGTGTGCCGTATGTCTTGGGGTTATTCCTCTATTACAAGAATATTTGGGAATGCCTTTTGAAGTAGCAATCACCATCGTTATTATCAACGGATTTTTTTATTTGTGGCATGCACATCTTGGCGACCCGGTAGTTCCCGGTTGGATTACGCCGGCTATTCCTCTTTTACTTTTATGGCTTAAAGAATTTCCCGAAGGACCGGAACGGGTTCAAGCGTTAATCGCCTTTGAATTTGAGCTTGGACTTTTTGCTTTTATCTTGGGATTTACAGGGCTTGCCAAGCGTTTTGTCGATATGGTTCCTGATGCAATAAAAGCAGGGATCTTGCTTGGTGCAGGTATTGCGGCTGTACGTCTTGTTTTTCAGCCAGGTGGACGTTTTGACCTTTACCCTTGGACGATTACTATCTCTATCGGTTTTGCGTTTTATGTACTCTTTTCTAACCACTTTAAATCATTACGCTCAAAAAGCACTTTACTTAAACACCTTTCCGACCTTGGACTTATGCCGGCATTAATTCTTGCAATTATTGTCGCACCATTAGTAAAAGAACTACCCTTCCCCGATATTCAATGGGGTTTCACAGTTCCACAATTCACCACTTTATTTACGGAATGGACTCCTTTCGCCGCGCGTATTGGTTGGCCTCCGTTAAGCGTTTATCTTCACGCCGCTCCTTTGGTTTTTGCTGTTTACATTGTACTCTTTGGTGAGTTAATTCAAGCAGAAGCACTTATTGATGAATCTCGTGCCGCCCGTGGTGGAGATGAAGACATTCACTTTAACGCAAACCTTAACAATAAAATTGTTGGTATCAGAAATATCGGTATGTCCATGCTCGGTCCTGATATTTCCATGTGTGGTCCGATGTGGGCAGCCATGCAGGTCGTAGAATGTGAACGCTACAAGCACGGACCGGAAGCTATGGACAGCTTATACGGTGGTGTGGGTTCTTTCCGTTGGGGTACTTTTGCCGGTTATTTCTTCCTACCGATAGTTACCTTAGTTAAGCCAATTTTACCGATAGCTCTCGCCCTTACCATGTTGGTTCAAGGTTATGTTGCTGTGCGAGTTGGTATTCTTAAAGCCAGAACCTTTAATGATCTTGGTATAGCCGGTATCATTGCAGCAGTTCTTATAACCAGAGAAGCCGCCGCTGCCTTTGGAGTTGGAATAGTCTTATGTTTATTGATTTACGGAAAAGACTTTTTCCGCAACTGGCAAACTTATGATAAACAAAAAGACCCTGTTTTTAACTCAAAAATTGGCGAAGAATAAAACTCAAAAAATGTTGTATTTTCAATATCAACTTCAACTAGCAGTATACACATATTAACAACAGGAGTAACTCATGAATAAGATTAACACGTTTCAAACTACAACCCGCACAATTATGGGTCCGGGAGCAATAAAAAATATAGTTGCCGAAGCTAAAAGACTTGGCGGAACAAAAGCAATGATCATTACCGACCCCGGGTTGGTAAAAACAGGAATTGTTAATGAGCTTGAATCTTTGCTCAATAAAGGTAATATCGGATTTTCACGCTTTGACTCGGTAGAAGCAGACCCATCTTATGAAACCGCAATCACAGCCGCCGAACAAGTTAAAAAAGACGGTGCGGATATTATAATCGGAATTGGTGGCGGTTCTGCTCAAGATATAGCCAAGGTTTCATCAATTCTTGTTACCAACAAAGGTCCAATTTCCGAATATTTTGGAATTGACTTAGTTCCTAACCCTGGAATGAAACTTATTCTTATTCCAACAACTGCGGGAACAGGTAGCGAGGTTACCCCTATCGCTATTCTTTCAGATCACAAAGAAAAGTTGAAAAAAGGTATCGTGAGCATGCACCTTTTCCCTTCTACCGCTCTACTTGATCCATTACTTACTGTTGGGCTACCTCCTCATGTTACTGCCGCAACAGGTATGGACGCACTGATCCACGCTATTGAAGCATTCACTTCCAAAAACGCTACTGATATGACAGATATGCTTGCAATTCAAGCGATTAAACTCATAAACAAAAACATTCGTACAGCTTACGCCAACGGAGAAAACCTCGAAGCTCGTGAGGGCATGCTTGAAGGCAGTATGCTTGCCGGAATGGCTTTTGCCAACGCCGGAGTTACCGCAGTTCACGCTTTTGCTTACCCTATAGGTGCAGAGTTCCATATTCCTCACGGGGTAGCAAACAGCATTATGCTTGTCCCTGTTATGGAATTTAACATGCTTGGAAACCTTGAAAAGTTTGCACGTTTAGCTGAAATTCTCGGTGAAAAAACTCAAGGACTCTCGCTTAGAGATTCCGCCTTGCGTGCCGTAGAAACCTTGCGTACTCTGACTATAGACCTAAATGTGCCTAACAAGCTTAGTTCTTTTGGAGTAAAAGCATCCGACATACCCGAACTTGCCAAAGGAGTTATGAAAGTAACTCGTCTTTTGGCAAATAACCCACGCGTATTACGTGTTGAAGATGCAGAAGCAATTTACAAACGTGTTTTATAATGCTATTATTGAGATAAATGTTTATCGTTAAACATTGGTCTTTAACTTTTCTTAAAACAAGAAAGCGAGTCGGAAAATTTCGGCTCGCTTATGGTATTTAATATGATAGAAACTATGATAGAAATAGACGCTCAGGCAATCTCATATATAAAAAAACGCTCAGGCGTTTTAACTATTGGGTTAAAACTTGAACCCGCTATCGGCGGTTGAGCTTGTTCCGATAAAAACATCGCCGGGAGCTATGTACCATATGTCAGCATAGGGCAACCCAAAAACCCTGAAAAATATAATGTATCCATCATAGACGAAATTACTGTATATTGTAACCCACGCCTCGAGTTAAAACACGGAGCCAAACACTTTAGCGTAAGACTGCGTAAATTGTTATGCCTAAGTTGGCTAGAACTTGACGGTGCAATCGGCATTCCGCTTTATAGTTAGAAACACTCGCCAATATATAAATCTTTACCAGTATGTTATCATATTAAAACAAAAAGTATTTTAAAACATATTGAAAGTATTTTAAATCAAAGAATTAAGCCACTTACTCGCCTTTATGGCTCCTTTCGGAGTCAAATGGTCTGTATCTCCAAAGTCTTCTGATTCAAGGTTGTTTGGAGAAAATAAATCAACAATTTTTATATTTTTATTTTTTACTGCTAAAAACAAATCACAAAAAATGTTGTCAGGGATAAATTTCTTATAGTCTTCTCTCGCGGGTGGAATAACTATTATTAACTCATGCTTAATTTGTTGAGAAAGTTCTATTATTTTATATAAATACTCTAATTCATTTTTCGGTCTGTTGTATGCCAACAAGTGTTGTTTAACTCTATCACCAACAGACAGCTCTTGTCCAAAAAAAATCTCAGGAGATAAATAACCAAAAGTATCGCTCGGGCGAATTTGTCTCTTTGCATATTGTCTTTTGTGATTATCAAACATGGTTTTAGAAATATTACAACTATCTTCTCCCCAATCAATATCATAGCAATATTTAAACCCCAAACATAATCCTTGTAACGATGGGCTTTTTCGTACGCAAAAACCTTTTGAAAAAACAGAGTAAAACAAAACAACAGTCTTAAGTTTAGGTAAATCTTTATATATCTTATTGTAAATATGATATGAATAATACAAATCTTGACTAGTTGAACATAAATTAAAAATATTATTTTTTATGTAAAGAGGGTTCAATCAGAAATTTCATAATTTTTTCAATATTTTATAATTTTGTCTGTAATAAATAATGGGTGTTTTCATCTCTATGCTTGATATTTCCTTGATGTGTCGCTTTGGTTTTGACAAAACGCTCCTCCGTTCCGTTAAGGTACTTTAAGCGATCTCGTAATCTATGTTGCGTTTTTTGATGCCAGGCAAACAAACCCTCTAATTTTCGCAATTCACTCACCAGTTGAACTTGCATTAAAATTAAAGGATTACCAGATGCAGCCGCTTTCATTTCAGCCGCATTAGCAGCCCCTGAATTTAAATCATCAATAACTCTTTGAAGCAAATCGCCTTTACGAAATTGCTCAATTGCAGCCACTTTATATTCGATAGTTTGCCACATACGAGCGTCATAAGTCTGTTTTGTAGCATATCAGCATAAACAAAAAACTTATTTGTAGAAATATTTGCAACAGTTTCGTCCATTTCTATTATTATTTCATCGTCATTATCAGGATCTGAAAAAGACTCATTAATATCAGAAGCTATATCAAGATCATAGGTTATTGGCGATACCACTCATTGTGTCTATTCCAAATGTTTGAACTTGATGCGTTCAGAGCTAGCACTAACAAGGTCAAAAAGAAGCATATCTCCGCGTAAAGTGGAATCAAAGTCATCTTGTGATAAAAGTCCTGCTTCCCACCATACATTGTTCAAGACTGTTAAAGCTTGATATGCTCCGACAATGGCACAGCATTGTGGAATAATAGGAATCGGGGAAGTTGGTTGTGCCAAACCGTAAAAAATCTGTTGCAATCTGTGTTTACCATCTACAATGAAAGTGGTGATTTGTCCTATTTCTCCTTCTACCCCGCCATGCACCAAGAAGGCACCATTTGGTAACTGTGCTTCCAAGGCAAAACGAGACGCATAGTTGTCTAGACAATCAGCGAATGCCAACGTTGGATATTCAGATAAAAAAACATCAATGTCATGTATTTTCTTATGAATTGTGTTAATTTTAAGGTCTGGAGTAAGCCTGCCTAAACGTTTGCTTGCGACCAATACTTTTGTTTCTCCGATATCATCGAGAGAATACAACACTTGTCTGCCCAAATCTGGTAGATCTACAATCCCGTAATCAATGAGCGTAAGAGTACCAATACCAGAGCGTGCCAGCTGTTCAGCCACAACACAGCCCAAACCGCCTAAACCTGCTATTACAACATGAGCGTTAGCTAGTACTTCTAGTTTTTCTTCGCCCCAAACCAGAGCCTGTCTTTGAGTTATAGTCTGTTTAGCAATCACCCACCACCCGCCAGAGGAAAGATGATTAACTCATCACCTGAGTTGATTATAGTCTCTATATTTTGCAACATCAAAACATTACGACCGTTTAAAAGTACCATGCCGTGAGAAAGTCGCCCATCTTTATCTAAGAGCTGTGAATAAAATTTTTGTCCAATCTGTGATTCACATATAGAAAACAGCTTATCCAAAGTACAGGGGTGTTCAATCTCCACCTGTACTTTGGAAAGCCCTAAAGTTCGACGCAGTGTTGTTTGAAAAGTAATAGTTACCATGTTTTAACCCAGTTAGTCCTGTTACTGCATCAAATTATTTAACCTTATATTTTTACAAACCAGAAGCCTCACAAACTAAGACCAAAGTTCTTTCGCCGCCTTATCTAGACCTAAAGCTTGTAATTTTTCTTTAGTAGGACGTGAAGTTTTCAAATCCCAGCCTCGTTCTGTATAATATTCATCTAACATGGCATCAAGCATTTTTTGAGTGATAATTCCACCCTTAGAAAGACCAGCCTGTAGCGCTTCATTCATCAAACGCCATGGTAAGGTATCATCTTCACGCCCAAAACCTTCACGAGAATTAAACGCCTTAGCTAGGTTATTAACTCTTTCTCCAATGGTCCAGATGTCATTGCTCGTGAATTTTAAACCAGTTAGGGCAGAAGCCAAGGCCGCCGTACTTTCTGTTATTGTACCAGGCATGGCAATGGTCAACATAAATGCACAAGTAGTTGGACAATCACAAGCCCCTGTACCAATATCTTGGTTCCATTTAGTGAGTTTGCCTTTTCCTTCTATCGTGTCTCTATCCACAGGATAAGGGACTGGCACACCAAATATTTCCTGAATAGCATACCCACGGTTATGGTCAGCACCAGTAAAGGCTGTGGCGTAGTTCAAGGCATGAGCCATGGCACCACGTCCATCGTAAGCAGGTAGTTCTAGCCCTTTAACATGAATGGCATATTTCCAAGCATCTCCACCTAGACGGCGAGCAGCTTCTTTTGTACCATCAGCAAACAGGTCGCCAATGCCTTCACGAAAGGCCATACGGCGGATTAATTCATATTGGGCATCAGCATTACCAAAACGCAGGTCTAGCCCTTCTATCAGTTTTGGATCGAGCAAACCTTTTTCTGCAAGCTCCATAGCAAAACCAACACAGACACCAGCACTGATGGTGTCTAAGCCAAGTTCATCACAAAGTCTATCTGATGCAGCAATTTCACCAACATCTTTTATACCAGTAGTGCTACCCAAAGAATAAAAAGATTCATATTCTGGTTCTCCGATCACGCCAGTACGAGGACCTTTGTTTACTCTAATCTGTTGAGTACAACCCACTGGGCAGCCATAACAATGCTCCTTGCCCACGTTAAGTTCTTCTTGTTTGGCGACACCGATGTAATCTTCAAAAGAATTTGTACCAGTATCTTTCCAGTTATTGCTAGGAAACATGCCCATGGCACTTAGGTGATCAACAACCATGGCTGTGCCAAGTTTGGAAAACTGAGGATACAACACTGGACTATCTTTCATGGACTTTGCCATTGATAAACGTGCTGTTTTCAAACTATCTTTATTAGCAACTGGCACTTCTTGGTTGCCTCGCACTACAATGGCTTTAAGGTTTTTAGAACCCATTACAGCACCAAGACCTTTACGCCCCGCAGCACGACGTTCATTAATGATGGCAGCCATGCGACTCATATTTTCACCGGCAGGTCCAATACAAGCAATACGCACGTTATGATCATTAAGATCATTTTTAATCATAATCTGACAATCAGAAGTTGTGCTACCCCACATTCGCTTGGCTGAACGGAAAGTGACTTTGCCGTCGCGAATCAAAATATAGCAGGGTTTTTCTGATTTCCCCTCAACAATCAGACCGTCAAAACCCGTAAATTTAAACTCCGCTGGAAAATGCCCACCAGATAACGCAACGCCGAGTGTGCCTGTTTGAGGAGATTTAGCACCAAACGCAATCCTGCTAGAACATGGAATATTGGTGCCAGTAAAAGGCCCAGGAAAAACCACTAGTTTATTCTCAGGAGAGAGTGGATCTATTTTTGGCTTTAACTCATTATATAGGATATTAACGGCAAAGCCCATTCCGCCAAGAAAATCCAACGCAACTTGCTCTGGTAAATCTTCTATTGTAAAAGTCTTTGTTGTAAGATTAACACGTAAAATCTTTCCCCAGTATCCACCTGCAAACATAATTTTTCTCCTCTGATATTAATAAAAGATTAAAATAAAATTATAACTGGTACTAATTAAAATTTAGCAATAAAAAACAATTCTAGCCCTTAGTTTTGAATACAAAGTATGATTATCTGCTGCGTTGAAATACTTTAATTTAATACATTAACAGAGCAGTAGTTTCCATTCTTGCTTATTAACTTGACAGTGTGAGGGCCTTGAATCTACTGCCTGACTAATTAGAATATATCTCAAGAAAATTCAATAATCGCCACCAGTGTTTAGTGTGAAATACGCAGAACTGGTTTTACTACTATACCTTTGTGAGAATCTTCAAAGGATTTCTCTATCTCTTTAAAATCATAGAAAGTAATCAATTTATCAAAAGGAAACTCGCCTTTTTTATAATATTCAATCATTTGAGGAATAAACTTATGATATGATAGGTTGCCTTCATTACTACCAACAATGGTTTTACTGCCAATAATCAAATTCATAGGGTCAAAAGTAAATTTATTGCCCACACCACAAAGAGCAAGTTTGCCAAGTGTAGCAAGAGAAGCTAGTGCAATGTCAAAAATGGCTGGTGCACCAGTGGTTTCAAACGCAAGATTAGCTCCGCCATTGGTAATTTTAATAATTTCAGCAGCCACATCTTTAATTTCTTTTCGATTAATAGTATGTGTTGCTCCAAGTTCCATGGCTAATTTTAGTTTGTCAGGAGTTCCACCAACCGCAATTATATTTTTACATTTTGCAATTTTTGCACCCATAACACCACTCAAACCCAGTGATCCACAGCCGAAAATGACTATAGAATCACTTGCTTTTGCATTAAGACAGCCTAATACTGTTCCGGCACCTGTTTGAAAGCCACAACCCAGGGGTCCTAGGAGGGCAAGGTCAACGCTTTTATCAACTTTGACCAAACTATGTGCGTTTACGACTGAATACTGGGCAAAAGAAGATTGCCCAAAAAAGTTTTTGATCTCTTTTCCATTTTTTGAAATACGGCTACTACCGTCGAGCATTTTGCCCCCGATGTTCAGCTCTCCCATGTGTGGACAGGCAAAAGGCATGCCTTTCAAACAAAACTCACAGCTACCACAAGATGCAACCGTAATTACAACATGGTCACCAGGTTTAAAATCTTTCACCCCAGATCCAACTTTTTCCACTATTCCAGAACCTTCGTGTCCAAGTACTACAGGTGGTTCTATCATCCACTGTCGGCCACCCTCATCGGTATGACAAACACCAACAGCAATGATTTTAACCAATACCTCATTTTCTTTTGGATCAGCCAAATCGACTTCGTCAAAAACAAATTTACCACCTTGTTCGTAAAGAACCGCTGCTAAAGCTTTCATCATTCGACTCCTGTTTAGGCTAATAAAAGGTAATTAAATAATAATGTTGTACATTTAATAAGAGGGTATCTCCTCGTTGAAAGTTTAAATAATAAGGTGGATAAACCCCACACTTTAGAGCTAAATCTATACTCCGTTTCTTTTAAATGCAATAAAAATTTACTGAAAGTTATTTTTTACTTCCATAACAATAACTTAATAGATTTTTTAGTTGTGGCAAATTATCTAGACCACAATATAATACCAAGCAATACAAAAGTCTATTTTGTTATTACAAGCCCAACCCCCTATTCTTTTCAGGTGTTTTGGGTGCTTCTAACGCTCCTCAATCGGTGTTGTATACGACTCTCATCAGTACAAAAAACCTTCAAATTCAGTTGCTAGCACAGTCATAATCAGCACAAGAAAAACCATGTAACTCCTTGTAATTTCAAGGCTTACATGGTTTTGTGTTTTTACTCTTATCTATATACAGGGGCTACTTCTTCTATGAATTTTATCAAGAAATATTTTTAGGAAAATAAATTTAATAAGAAAAACAATACCATTTTTAGCATGAAAGAAAGTATAAGACTATTAACGTGATATACTGTTTCTTGCAGCCTCATCAGCGTTCTTTGATGCCTGATTAAACAACGCATTGGCAGCTTCATTGCCTCTTGCATTTTGAACTTTTTCTGCTTCTGCTCTTTTCTCTTCTTCGCTTTGACAAGCAACTAGACCGAAACTAAAAAAACATAACAAAACTATTAGAGAAATATTTTTCATAAATATATTTTTTAAAGATAAATAAATTTTTGTCGATAAATATAAATAGACACACTTAACTTCAAATAAAATTAAAGAGTTTATTATGATTAATAGTATTTCTAATAATCCCGCAGACAGTTTACACAATATGCTCCGTTCTTTAAAAAAAGAACAAGAGCAACTAAGCGAAAATACTGTAATGGATCCAATAATAAATGAAAACCAAATCGACTCTTCTCATACCAATCCAAATTTAATGTCTAATAATTTTGTTTCAGTTGAACGGGAACAGTCAAAATATATTGAAGCTACCTTAACAGGAATGAAAGCAAATCAGAAAACGAATGATGCACAACAAAGTACATTGACGTCTATTCTAAATACCGCAAAATTAGAATATGAATCTGCTAAAACTGCAGGAGAAAGATATAAGGCCATTAAAAGAGCGGAAAAAAGAATGGCTTTATATCAAAGTGATGAAATTCGTAAATCAGCAGAAAAAACACATCTAAAAGAATCAAAAGAAAAGCTTGAAGAACAAGCACGAGAAGCAATATTGCCTAACGAAGGAACCAGACAGTCAAGCAAAGAAGTGCCATCTGAGAACCCAGAAGAAGTTGTTCAAATGCCGGAAATATCTGAAACTGATTCCCCTCCAACCATAGATGTTCCAGTATCAACCGTTCCATCTATTAAGATCATCGTATAGTTTATTCTCACCGACACTATCTTAGTGCCTGTGAGCTTTGATAAAGATTGTTCAATCACGCTTGTGGTAGTATTGACATTTAGCGTGATATACTGTTTCTTGCAGCCTCATCAGCGTTCTTTGATGCCTGATTAAACAACGCATTGGCAGCTTCATTGCCTCTTGCATTTTGAACTTTTTCTGCTTCTGCTCTTTTCTCTTCTTCGCTTTGACAAGCAACTAGACCGAAACTAAAAAAACATAACAAAACCATTAGATAAATATTTTTCATAAATAAATCCTTTGGTGTTTATTCTATCAGAAAAAAACAACAAAATCACACACAACTTGTTGCAATAGTTTTATTTTTTCAGAAAAAACTAATATGTTAACCCTTAGCTATAATTTCAGTAGCCAATAAAGCCCCGCTTTTTTTATCTCGCTCGCCAATAAAGCGAATTGTTACTTTACTGCCTTCTGGTTTATTAAACGGACAAATCAACGCTAAACCATGGCTAGTACAGGCATAACGACCATCTATCATCTTAGGGTTTTGAGTAAACGCCATATCTTTATTACCCGGTATTAAAATCTTACCTGAAACAATTCTTGCCTCACAAGTTTTATTTTTTAAACTTTCGGTATTTTTTTGATTAAAAGTAGCATGATTTGCACTCGCACGCTGTCCGGCTTCGCAATCAAGATTTTCAGAATACTCTTCAAGATCACAATCTTCATCAAAATAATCATCATCTAAGCTATCAACATCTTGTATGTGTTTATTTTGTAAAAATAAAAATGCCAAACTGGCTCTTTGCTTTTCAAGTTTCGCGGCAACAGAAAGAGAACTTAACGCCCGAGGCACTTCCAAAACAGGGAAACTAAAATGACACCAAGAACGTGCCGCAGGGTCTAGTAGCGGACAAGGTTCTTGATGAGTACAAGGACTAAGCACTTCATAACCCGTGCGTAAAGCATGAAAACGCAAGTTTGTTGTAAGTTTTGAGCCAAGCCTTGTACCCGGTTCAACCACCAACACTTGCCCTTTAGGGTTTAAGGCTTTTTGCAGATTTACACTAAGCTGACCGAGAAGTTGGTCTAAAGGTTCACGGTTTCCCGTACTAAGCTCATTCAACATATTCCCAAGCATAATTAAATCAGCTTTATGTTCTGGTTTTCTAAAATGTGCTAAGCTTTGCCCCAAATTAGAACGTATTGTTTTAAAGCTCCAGCTACTCTTTCCACCGGTATATTCGGTAAATAATTGCTTACCCGCCTCAAGGGCACTGCTACCCGTATCTGTACACACAAAATTAAGTTTCAGCGAACGCAAATCAGGACGATGCAACCAAAGAGCAATCGGCAAGGTTAACGGTCCACTACCACAATCTAAAATTGTACTACCATTTTTTAAACTCAAGTCGAGCTTAGGGAAAAGCCAAGCTAGGCGGACTAAATTCCAAGGCAAAAAATAACGTAAATATGCTGATAAAAAACGAGGGGCTGCCCAATAAGGCGTTTTTAATCTGGCTCTTTCTTCCGTTAAAATCAAAGATAATTCATGAACATCATTAGGAAGAGAGCGACGATGTTGGCTTTTAATCGGAAAAAGTTCATTAATTATATTAATAAGTTGAGCTAAGTCTGCGGTAAAGTTAGAACTCGGAACTTCTAATAAAGAGTTGCTATAAAATTTTCTTTGTTTTGTTAAATCATGCATATTTTTTGATTTAACATTAAAAAAGTTTTCTTTTTTCTTAAACTCGCCCTCAACACCATGACTTTTTTCTTGTTCTATGTTTTGTGGGCTGGCAACAGCTTTTATACTGCGTTTTTTAAGCGGTTTATATTGAGAATCGGCTTGATGAAAAGCAGATTTATTACCATATTTATCATTAAATTTAGACATATTGTTCTCAAAGGTTAAAGCAACCAAATAAGGTTATAAAATTATTAAATACACTGTTTATTATCGATCAAAACGAAATAAAAAGCATTGCAAAATCCAATAGTTATTAAACATCACCGTAACGTCTTTCTTCTTCTTCAAAAGCCGTAAATGAAGGTAAATAAGTTAAGTGTGCGGTTCCGGTCGGGCCGTTTCTTTGTTTGCCGATAATAATTTCAGCAGGGCCGGGTTCTGCCTTATTCGCTCCCTTATTATAAACAGCATCACGATAAATAAACATAATGACATCGGCATCTTGTTCTATCGCTCCTGATTCTCGCAAATCTGACAAAATTGGGCGTTTATCTTGGCGATCTTCAAGTTTGCGGTTAAGCTGTGCCAAGGCAATCACAGGAATATTCAGTTCTTTTGCCAATGCCTTTAAACTTCGAGATATTTCAGAAATTTCCAATTCACGAGAATCAGTTCTCCGCCCCGCTCTCATCAATTGAAGGTAATCAATCATCACCAAATCAACGCCCTTATCCGCCTTAAGCCGCCTTACACGTGTACGCAACTCTAAAGTAGATAAAGCGGGGGTATCATCAATAAAGATAGATGATTTAGAAAAAACATCGGCCGCTGTTTGTAATCTTTGCCAATCTTCCGGTTCAAGATAACTACGTCTTAACTTAGACAAATCAACCTTGCCCCAAGAGCAAAGCATACGCATCATCAACTGATCCATAGACATTTCCAAAGAAAAAACCGCTACGCTTTTACTACGTGTAACCGCCGCCCGCATTAGCATATTCATCGCCAAAGCTGTTTTTCCCATAGAAGGACGTGCGGCTAAAATAATTAAATCAGACGGTTGAAAACCCGCTGTTAGGTTATCTAAACTTGCATACCCGGTTGTTACTCCGGTTACCATTTCCTTTTGGGCAAAACGCTTTTCAAGGTCGGCAAAAATCTTTTTTGTTAAGTCTTTAACATGAACCATGCTCTTTTTGTTACTACGTTGAGCAATAGAAAAAATTGATTGTTCTGATTGGTCTAAAATACTTTGAACTTCTTGAGAAGGGTCATAACACTGTCCAATAATATCAGCACAAGAGCTAATCATATTTCTTAACATCGCCTTATCTCGCACAGTAGTAGCAAGATATTCAGCGTTTGCCGCACTAATAACACCGTGTGCCAACTCAGCAAGATAAGCAGAGTTTCCCACAAGCTCAAGTTGTCCTTGTTTTCTTAGCTGTTCACCGACTGTAACAACATCAATCGGCACATTTTGGACAAACAAAGCGACAATTGCACTAAAAATAAATTTATGAGCCGGAATATAAAAATCATCGTCGTTTAAAATATCCATAATATTCAACAAAGACTCGGGACGTAAAAAAATTCCGCCCAAAACCGCCTGTTCCGCCTCTAAACTATGGGGTGGCATCTTGCTCAACATTTCTTTGGAAAGAGCATCGACATTACCATAGCTATTGCCCGGCTGTGCATTGGTGTATGTTATATAATCATCAGCCAAGCCACTATTCTGTTGATTTGCCGTTTCACTGTTTTGGGTATGGCCATAATCTTCCGGTGCGGGAAAAAAAGGCTCAAAAAAATCGCCGTCAACAGGAGAAAAAGCACTCTCAATATGGTTCTCTGCTAAATTATCATTAGCAACAGAATTGTTTAAATCGGAATCAGTAACAGTAGGCGACTTTTGTTTATTATTTGTTTTATTCATATTGATCTTATTAAATTATAAACCCATGTAAATTATAACGTTATGTTTCAGAATCTTCTGATTCCAACTCCAAACTTTTAAGATAAAATTCTCGCCCGCCGGAAAAAGCAATTTTCCCGCCACAGGTCTGGCAAATATTGTATTCATCTGACTTTTCATATATTTTTTCACAGTTAACGCAAGACCTTGTCGTTGATATACGTTCAAAAACTAAGTTTGCCCCTTCTGCCGGAGTACCTTGAGCAAAAATTTCAAAACAAGAGCTTAAAGCCTTTGGTTCAACACACACAAATTCACCAAGAACAAGAGTAATTTGGGTAACTCTAGAGGCATTATGGGTTTTAAGGGTATCTTTAACTATGTCTAAAATACTCATAACCATTGAAGTTTCATGCACAAAGCTACCTCATCATTCCTTAAATAGTTGCTCAAACTCAAATTTAACAATCACTTTGAGTAATAATAACACTATAAGACCATTGCAAAACTTGTTTTACCTGCTTTTATCATCGCTTTATGCTCTGCATGCACATAGTCTAGTATCCTTATTCGTGTTTTTGGGAAACTACGAGACCATTGTGTAATAGGCTCACTATAGAATAATTTATCTTAAACCAAGAGCCTCTTTAATTGCAATAAAGTTAAGAGAGCCGGCAACTAACTGTGCCCCTTGACGCACTTTTATAGGATCTCTAAGCTTATGTCTAAATAAAACCTGTTCCATTTTATTCGCAACGGAATAAGTATCTTCTCGCACCAATAAAATCGGAATACCCAGAGCATCGGCTCTAGATAAAATAATATCGTTAGGATAAATATTTCCCGTTAAAACCAAACAAGGACAGCCTGATTCAAGAGCGACCAATTGAATATCTGCTCTATCTCCGCCAACAATAACCGCCGCTTTTTTATGACGACGTAAATATGCCATAAAGTTTTCAACCTGCATAGAACCGATTAAAAAGTTTTCAATCATGGTACTGCAACGTTCTTGGGCGGAAATAACACGAGCCGAAAGACTTTCGGTTAAATCGCTTACAGAAATAGAACTCATCAGTTGATCTTTCGGAACTATTCCCAAAACCGGAATACCACTACGTTCAAGGTAAGGTTTAATTAAGCCTTCTACCTCAGACATAAAGATATTGGGAATATCGTTAAGAATTACACCCAACATTTGGTCTTTAAGCATATCTTTATAAACAGTCAACAAATCATATTTTAACGCATTGGAAAAACGTTCGACAACAAGCACCTTCCAACCCATTTCTTTTACTAAACGCATAGCATCAAGATTGCAATAACGAGCGGTAAACATATTTCCGGAACCGCCTAAGAGCATTAATTCTTTGTTTTGTGCCAGTTTTTCATAGGATTTTTTAATCTTTGGAAGTTGGTCTTCAACTCCGCTTTGAAACGCTTGCACTTTAAAATCTTGAGTAACAACAATCGGCGTAACGTCTTCGGGGTTTTCACTTAAGCCCAAAACCTCTTGAACAAAAACAGCGTCTTCATCACCTTGTTGTCCGTTATGTTTAACCAAATTAAGCCCAACCGGCTTCATATAGCCAAGATTAATATTTTCACGCATTAACCTTAAACCTATACCCATCAGCATAGTATTTTTACCGGCATAACCACTTGTAGCACCAATAAACAAACCGGGTACCATATATTTTCTCCTGAAATATTAAAAAAGTTATTTTTATTTTATTACAAAACAAACAAAATATAACGCTATTTTTTATTAACTCTTATCAACTAATTAACTTTATTGCCAATTAACTTTCTTTATGAGCTAAAATAATTCTTATATCAGCCACTAACGCCCCTTTTTCATTCACCAAAACAGGGTTAAACTCCGCTTCTTCAATAAGAGGAAAGTCTAACGCTAGTTGAGACATAATCAAAAGAATATCTTCCAAGGCGTTAAAATTAATTGGTTTTTCCCCTCGCATACCGGCTAAAATAGGATACGCCTTAATTTCTCTAATCATATCGTGGGCATCACTGAGTGTAAGCGGTGCCAAACGTGTACTAAAGTCTTTTAAAGTTTCAACATGAATTCCACCCAGTCCAAACAAAACTAAGGGTCCAAATTGAGGGTCTCGTTTAACCCCGACAATAACTTCCCTTGAACCGCTTGGAGCCATAGCTTGAACCAAACAACCACTTATATGAGCATCAGGTCTCAAACGTTGAGTTTTAGACGTAATTGTCAAAAAGGCTTCTTTTGCCTCTTCTTTATTTTTTATATTTAAAACAACACCACCAACATCGCTTTTATGCAAAATATGCGGTGAAGCAATTTTCATAACGACGGGAAAGCCTATTTTATGTGCAATATCCATCGCCTCTTGGCTTGTCCGACAAAGCTTTGTGGTAGGAGTAGGCAATTCATAAGCTTCGAGTAAACCCTGAGCCTGAAATTCCGCAAGCTCGCAACTTCCTTCTCTTAACGCTTTTTTAATTACACTTTCAGCTTTGTTTTTATCTCTGCGATAAGTAACTTCAACGGGAGGAAGGGCTTCTTTGCGTTTTTTATAATCAAACAAAGCCTTTGCCGAACGCATAGCCGGCTCGGGAAAATCATAACAAGGATAACCGGCAGAACTTAAAATATTTTTTGCCTCATTAACCAAAGTTCCGCCCATAAAACAACAAAATATCGGTTTCTTTTTATCTTTTGGAATCGCCTCAAAAACTGCCACAAGTTCTCGGGCTATCTGCTCCATTGGAGTTTGAGCCGTCGGAGAAAGTAAAACAACCAAAGAATGTACCATTTCATCAGCTAAAACAGTTTTCACGGTTTGCACTATGCGAGTTGGGGTTGCATCACCAAGTACATCAACAGGGTTAAAAAATGCCGCATAAGATGGTAGTATCTCTTTTAAAGTATGAATAGTCTCAGGCTTTAAAGAGGTCATAGTCAAGCCATAATGTTCACACGCATCTGCCGCAACAATTCCCGGTCCGCCTGAGTTGGTTACAACTGCGATATTTGGTCCTAGCGGAATAGGCTGTAGAGCAAAAGCTTGTGCGAGTTGAAAAAGTTCTTCCATCTCTCTGGCTCTTAAAATTCCAGATTGTTTAAAGGCGGCTTCATACGCAGCATCACGCCCGGCTAAAGCACCGGTATGAGACGAAGCTGCTTTTGCCCCTGAGTTACTGCTCCCTGCTCTCAATAAAATAACGGGTTTTTTTGCTGATGCTGCCTCGGCATTACGCAAAAAACGAGAACCATTTTCCACGCTTTCAAGATAACCAACGATTACTTTTGTATTTGGGTCATTAGCCAAAAAAGTTAAAATATCTGACTCATCAATCACTGCCTTGTTACCAACGCTGATAAAATGAGAAAAGCCGATATTTTTATTTTTTGACCAATCAATAATACCTATACATAAAGCACCTGATTGCGAAAAGAATCCGATAGTACCTGATTTGGGTTGTCCTTCGGCAAAGGTAACATTTATACCTTTATCAATATTGATATAGCCCAAACAATTTGGACCCAAAACAGCAATGTTATGTTTTTTTGCCAGCTTAATTACTTCTTCTTCAAGCTTCCAACCAAGCCCGCCAACTTCTTTAAAACCGGCAGAAATAATTACGACTGATTTTACTGATATTTGTGCCAATTGTTCCAGTGCTTCCAAACAATGTTCAGAAGGGATACACAAAACAGCCATATCAAGATTTTGTGGTAAATCATTAATCTTGCGTACTGTTGGCAAACCAAGTATAGTGTCAACGTTAGGGTTAACGGGATAAATCTTCCCCTTATACCCTGCCGTTATAAGGTTTAACAAAACAGTATGACCAACCTTTCCCGATGTTGCCGATGCCCCTATAATCGCAATATGACTAGGGTTAAACATCTGCTCTAAATTTCTATGCGGAGCCATTATTTTGCTTTTTCCTTATTATTTTAGTACTATTTAGTTTATTATTGACAAAACCCTGAGAGTACCGTTTCAAATTATGTATACTACTAAGTTCGACCAATTGCAAACAGCCATCAACTACCAATTTAATAACGCTTCTCTATTGCGTCAAGCCCTAACTCACAGTTCTTATTCCAACGAACAAAATATAAACGCAAAAAATTTCGAACCAAACGCACATAATGAAAGGCTTGAGTTCTTGGGTGATGCCGTTTTACAGCTTTCTTTATCAGACCAATTATATAAAACCCACTCAGACAGCAGAGAAGGAATTTTAACAGAATTACGCTCTCAAGCCGTAAATGCCAAAAGCTTAGCAAATATTGCAAAAAAAATAAAACTTGATCAATATTTATTATTGGGAAAAGGTGAAGAAAATCAGGGTGGAAGACAAAGAGACAACTTATTGGCTGATGCCCTCGAGGCTCTTTTCGGAGCAATTTTTTTAGACAGTGATTTTAATAATGCTCAAAAAATTGTTTGTAATCTTTTTAATCAACATCATGACAAAAAGATTAGTACACCAAAAAAACAAAAAGACAATAAAAGCTTATTGCAAGAAATTACACAAAAAACATTTAAAGCCACTCCTCAATATAAACTTATTCAAGCTCAAGGGCCGGAACACGAAAAAACTTTTCATATTCAGCTTAGTTTGCCTAATGGGGTAACTATCGAATCATCAAGCAACACGGTAAAAAAAGCCGAACAACTCGCAGCCGAAAAAGCATTGGAGTTGTTAAAACAATAATTTTTTAGACTTAAACACATAACACGCTGTAAACAATAGAAAATATTTAAAAATGATATCAATAGCCAGACCGGTAAGTTATCTAAAATAGCAACTCAAGAAGATCCGTTAGCCTTGTTTGGTGGCCAAGAAAATATAGATTTTAACAAAAATAATATGCACTATTACACAGAGCAAGCTAATTTAGCTGTTTTATGGTCGATTCGTGGTAATTATAAAAAAGTAAAAACACACATTAGTAAGATTAAAGATATTACTTATAAAAACGATATTATACTTGGTCTTTATGAATTTAGCGATTAATTGCTTTAAAATACTATCTAACTAAGGTCGGCAATAACTTTAATATTTATAGCTTAATATCATTACTAAAAAACAACTTTAGCTGTCATTTTAAATAGGTTAAGGTTATATAAAAAACTTGAAATTGTTAAAACAATAACCCTTTATTTTAACTTAAGTTAATATCAGCTTTTTTCATAAGAGTTTCAAAAAGTTCTAACGCTTCTTCAAACTCAAATCTCTCAACAGCCTTTTTAACTTCTTTTGCCGTTTTTGAATCTATCATACTTAAAGTTGAATTTAACACGCTAAATAACTCTAAAACAGAGGCATCATAATCTTTTAACAACTGCCAAAATTCGAGCAATTGAGGTTTTAGTTCTTCTATATTTTTACTTGGTTCTTGATCTTCTTTTTCTTGTTGAGTTTTAAAGCTTTCACAAATATTACTTTTTTTAATATTCAATAAAGTTTCCTGCAATGCATGTGTAAAACTTGATAAGGCTGTTTTTAAAGTTTCCGGAATCTTTTTTTCTTTGGAATCATTATATTTTACACTTTCGTTTACTAAAATTTCACTATTTTTATAAAGTGCTGTTGCCCCAATATTTCCGGCAAGATTTTTTACAGAACTGCTTAAACGAACAACTTCAACCTTATCATTTTTATCTAGTGCAACTTGTAAATCAGACGATACGTTTATATAGTTAGTCTTTAACTGGCACAAAAGTTTTATAAACAGTTGCAAGTTTCCACCCAAACGAGTTAAGGCATTTTTATAATCAAAACCCTTGAGTTCTTCTAAGGTGCTTTTTGTAGCATGTTCAGGATAAGCACCGGTTTTATTATCAAGTTTATTTGATTTTATAAACTTACCGATTGTTTCATACAAACATTCAACCTCAATAGGCTTGGCGATATGAGCATTCATACCGTGAGCCAAGCAGTAATCACGCTCATCTTTCATCGCATGAGCAGTCATTGCCACAATTGGAATATGGTCAAACGTAGATTGCATTCTAATCTGTTTGGTGGCTGCATAGCCGTCTAAAACAGGCATTTCTAAGTCCATCAAAATAAGCGAAAATGTCGTGTTGTTTTCGTTAAGAATGCGAAGGGCTTCTTCTCCGTTATTAGCAACAATAACATCTAGATTAATCTCTTCTAAAAGTTCAGTCGCAACCTGTTGATTAATAGAGTTATCTTCAACCAATAATATCTTTTCATTATTAAATGAAGGTCTTAGACCTATCAGCAAATCTTTGTCGTTAGACAAACTACTTTCAGAAACAGAATCAACAGCCATCTTGATAGCGTCATATATTTGAATCCGAGTAAAAGGCTTAGGCAAAAAGCTTGTTACGCCCTCTTCTCTAACCTTAATATGAATATTGTCCATGCCATATGATAAAGCAAAAATAATTGAAGGTTTCGTAACAATATTATCAGTATTGTAAATTTCTTTTATAAACTCAAGCCCATCACCTGAATTTTTACTAAGATTTACCAAAGCCAAGGTATAAGGCAATTCGCCGGCATTAACCTTTTTTAGTTCGGCTAATGCAACATCTTTATTATTAAAAGTATGAATATTTGAGAAAAGGTGGCTCAAAAATTTTACGCTAATTTCTTGTGAAGCGAAAACATCATCAACAAGCAAAATTTTAAAATCAGGCAAGGTGTTTTGGTAATAAGGTTGAACATTTTCGCTATCTATACCAAAAGTTAAAGTACAAGTAATCGTTGTTCCTTTTTTATATTCACTATCAACCCGAATAGTTCCACCCATCATTGAAACTAAGCGTTTAGTAATCGTTAGTCCAAGACCTGTTCCGCCATATTTACGAGTAGTTGAGGCATCAGCCTGTCCAAAAGCAGTAAAGATATTGCGTTGTTGTTCTTCCGTCATACCTATTCCGCTATCACTAACGGAAACATCTAAGGTAACAGACTCCGCCTCTTTTTTAACGACTTTGCAACTAACTTTAATTTCTCCTTGTTCAGTAAATTTAACCGAATTACTAACCAAGTTATTAAGAATTTGCCCAAAGCGTAACGGATCGCCAATTAAAGCATCGGGAGCGTCATAATCAATATCAAAAATAAGCTCAACGCCTTTTTCATTGCTTTTTCCACCAAATAAAGAAGAAATATTCTCAAAAGAGTTGTCCAAGCTAAAAGTTATGTTTTCTACTTCCAGTTTGTTGGCTTCTATTTTAGAAAAATCCAAAACATCATTAATAATACCCAATAAAGATTTACCGGCATTATAAATTTTATTGATATAATCGTGTTGTTTCTGGTTAAGCTCGGTATTTAACGCAAGGTGTGCCAGCCCTATAATGGCATTCATAGGTGTGCGGATTTCATGACTCATATTGGCCAAAAATTCACTTTTGGCAACGTTAGAGTCATTGGCAATTTTTTGTGCCTCTTTTGTCATTTCTTCCGCTTCTTTTCTCATGGTAATATCTCGACCGATACAAACCAAACCAAGCAATTGTGCTTCTTGAGAAAAATAAGGCGTTTTTATAATTTCCAAAACCAAATTTTTATTGTTAAAGTTTAACGTAATGTCTTCAGCGACTATGTTGATTGCACCAGACAAAGCCTGTCTGTCGGTGATCATATTACTAGAAACAAGCTCAGGCGGTAAAAAATCTAAGTCAATTTTTCCGACTATATCTTTTTCAACCACACCGAACAAAGCTTCAAAAGCTTTATTACAGCCAACATAACGATAGTTTCTGTCTTTAAAAAATACAACATCGGGAATAGCGTCTATAACTGTTCGCAACAATGATTTTTCATGTGCCGAGGCTTCTTGTTCCAATCTTCTGGCTGTAACATCAAACGCTTGTCCGATAATACCTATAATATTCCCATTTTTATCATATAAAGGTTGTTTTTTTATATTAAACAAAACCCTACGACCATTAGAACAAGTAAGCCAAACCTCAGAATTAAAAACTTTTGCTTCCGATAAAATCTTTTCTTCTTCTTCTCTCACCTGTTTGGCATACTCATCTGAAACAAATTCCAGACCAGTATCACCTATAAGGTTTTGACTTTGAGTTCCAAAAAGTTGGCGATAATAATTATTTAAAAAAATAAACTCGCTTTTAGCATTTTTAATAAAAATAGGATAAAAAGCCGAGTCTAAAACCAAGTTGAAAAGTTCAGAATCTTCTATTTTCTGAATTTCGCTTTTTTTTGGAATTACTTGCAAAACAGCAATATTTTCATCTTGAGGATCAAGATAAAGAAGTTCGCAACCAACAGCCTGCCTAAACGCAGTAGCCGCAAAAAATGTTTGTCCGACAACTGTTTCGTTTTTTAGATCAAGGACACTTTTTTTTTGTTTATAATAAAAAATTTGCTCTGTTATATTTTTTATAACTTCCAAACTTGGCATAAAAACGTCTTCAAAACTTTTACCGTTTATATCGGTATTATTCTTTAAGTATCGGTCAGAAAACGCTTTATTGGTTGAAATAACAGTAAAGTCATCAACTCGCAAAATCAAAAGAGGAACGGCAACAGCAGTATAAAAACCCGAATCAAGTCCGCCAATTAAATTAGCCAAAACTTTTCTAGGTTTTAACAAGCAAGCTATACAAATAATAAAAGATAAAAAGAAAATAATTCCCATTGCACAGTCTCAAATAATAACAGTCTGTTGATTTATTATCCGTATAGCCTTAATCAACAATATAATCAATGTTTTTTATTAACGGATTATACTGATAAATATTTATTATCAGTAGCTAAATAGTTAACGATATAGTCTTTAACACCGGACTCTAAATCAAAAGTCGGCAAAAACTCTTGCCCTTTACTGTGTAAAGATTGCATATTGGCTTCGGTAAAATATTGATATTTTTCTTTTAAACTATCGGGCATTTCAATAAATTCAACATTCAGCTTTTTATCCATTGCCACAAAAACAGCCTTTGCCAAGTCAAGCCAAGAACGAGACTTACCCGAACCCAAGTTAAAAAGACCGTTAACTCCAGAGTTTTCAAGTAAATTAAACATGATACGCGTACAATCTTTAATATAAACAAAATCTCTCATCTGACAACCGTTTTCATATTTTGGGTTATAAGATTTAAAGAGTTTTAAAGGGTTACCTTCGCTAATTTGCTTAAAGGCTTTTGAAGCAACGCTCATCATATCGCCTTTATGATATTCGTTTGGCCCATAAACATTAAAAAATTTAAGACTAACTATTTTCTCTTGTAGTTTTTCTCGTTTTGCCCAAAGGTCAAAAAGCTGTTTTGAATAACCATACATATTTAAAGGACGCAAGTTTTCAATTTTTCCATAGCCGTCGTTAAACCCTTGAGTTCCGTCTCCGTAAGTTGCAGCACTACTTGCGTTAATAAAACGTGCTCCGTGGTGCAAAGCATATTTACAAACCAAACGACTATATTCAAAATTATTTTTCATTAAAAAATCAGCGTTTGTTTCAGTCGTAGAAGAACAAGCTCCAAGATGAATTACGCCTTTAGGTCGCCATAATGCCTTGCCTGTTTTTAACATATCTTCAAAGTCATCTCTGTGGATATATTCCGTATAACGCAAGCCAACTAAATTTTTCCATTTTTCAGAATGAGCAAGGTTATCCACAATAATGACGTTTTCAATTCCATGCCTGTTTAACTCCCAAAGCATGGCACTACCAATAAAACCGGCACCACCTGTGATAATATACATAACAACTCCTAAAACTTTATTGATTAATATTAAAAAAGCTATGTTAAAACGCTCTCGATATAAAGTTTATAAACGTCTATTTATAACGCTTTACAAGCATCTGTAATTTTTTGAGCTAAATTTAAAAAGCTCTGTTTTGCAACAGAATCTTCTTTTAAAAGCACGACAGGAACGCCTAAGTCAGCCGCAATAACCGTTGCCGGATCAAGAGGAATAGCCCCTAAAAAGTTAAGCCCCTGTGTTTTGGCTAAAAGTTCTCCGCCACCTTTTTTGAAAAGTTCAATTTCTTTTCCACAATGGGGGCAAGCCAGTCCGCTCATATTTTCCACAACACCCAAAACTTTGCCGTGTGCCGTTTCCAAAAAATTTAAGGCTTTTCTGACGTCTGCCAAAGAGACTTCTTGAGGGGTAGTAACAACAACGCTTAAAATATCAGGAATGGTTTTTAAGATTGTCATATGTTCATCGCCTGTTCCGGGAGGTGAATCAATCACTAAAAAGTCGAGTTCTCCCCACTTAATATCAGAAATAAACTGGCGTACGGCGGCCGTCTTTTTTGGGCCACGCCATAAAATAGCGCTATCTTTATTTTCCAACAAAGAGTCCATGGAAACAACGCTTAAATTTTCATTGTAAGCAACAGGTTCTATACCCTCTTCGCTTCCTTCCATACCTTTATCTCTAATTCCCAAAAGCCCCGGGACACTCGGACCATGAATATCAACATCTAAAATCCCGACTTTATACCCCTTAGCCGCCAAAGCGGCAGCAATATTAACGGTAACCGAGCTTTTTCCGACTCCGCCTTTTCCGCTCATAACAAAGAGTTTATATTTAATTTTAGACAAAGTTTGATTGATTATTGCATCTTGTTGGCTAATAGGGTCATCATTGCTACTTTTTTTCATCGAGCTACAAGTTCCGCAAGCCGAAGAACCTGAGGTTTCTTTACAACTGCCACATTTGCTTTTTATTTCATTCATAAAAATTACCTTTATATTTAAAATAAATAGAACGTTTAAATTAAGATTAAAAATTGCTTAACAACAATTAAAGACCATTGTAAAACGCCGTTTTGCGTGCTTTTATCATCGTTTTATGCTCTGTATACACATAGTATAAAACGTATTAAGCCACAAAAATCACTCATTTTACAGGAAAATTAAATTTGCCCTTTGTTTCGCGGGATACCCCCGAAGCCCCCAAGTCCACTGGCAGGCAAAGCCAGCCTAGTGTCCTTATTCGTATTTTTGGGAGTGTCTTCCTAGCGGAAGCCACGTAGAGACTATTGTGCAATAGCCTCAATTATATAAGCTAGATTGTGATAGGTTATCTTAAATATCAGCTTAAGTAAACTTTAAAGCCACAAACCCCAAAACGCCTAAAATCAACAAAATAATCATGACTAAATCCAAACGCTTTTCGAGAAAAAAGCGAACTTTTTCTCCAAAAACATAAATCAAACCGGCAATCGCAAAAAAACGCAACCCTCGACTAAGAGTCGAAGCCACAATAAACACAAAAAAGTTAATTTTAAAAGCACCGGCGGTTAAAGTGCAAAGTTTATAAGGAACAGGCGTTAACCCGGCTATTGCAACCGCCCAAGCGTCATATTTGGTATACCACTCTTGAATTGTAAGATACTGAGCTTCAAAGTTATAAAAGTTCATTATCTTAATGCCAATGGTGTCCATAAAAAAATAACCGATAAAATAACCAAATATACCACCAAATAAAGAACTAATCAGTGTGATAAACGCAAGCTTAAAGGCTTTTTCTCGTTGAGATAAAGCTAAAGGAATTAAAAGCAAGTCAGGCGGAATAGGGAAAAAAATAGATTCTAAAAAAGATAAAATAGCAAGAGCTTTGACAGCACCCTCTTTCGCCGAAACACGCCAAACCCACGCCATTAAAGGGTCAAAAAGTTTCATAATATCCTGAATTATAAATATGTTAAAAGACAGCTATAATTAAAAAATCAACACAAAGTTAATCTTAAAAAAATTAAAGACCCCAGCGAGAGTAAACTTGGGCCTGCCAAGCGTCAAATTCAAGCTCAAAGCTACCGGCATTCAACTCGCTTTTTTCATATTTAGAACGGTCTTTAACTTCTATAATATTATTTGCCAACGCCTTTGAGCCAATAATGATTTGTATGGGCATTCCCATTAAATCGGCATCTTTAAACTTTGCTCCGGCACGATCATTTCTATCATCAAGTAAGACATCAAAGCCTTTATTCTTTAACATTTCATAAATTTCTTCGGATTTTTTCGTCGCTTCTTCTGATTTAACATCAAGATTGATAACCACTATTTCATAAGGAGCTATAGCAGGTGGAAAAGAAATGCCATATTGATCATTATTTTGTTCAATACAGGCAGCCACGACTCTCGTAACCCCGATTCCATAACAACCCATAATAATTGGTTTTTCTTTGCCATTCTCATCTAAGATATTGGCATTTAACGCCTTACTGTATTTAGTACCAAGTTTAAATACATGCCCAACTTCTATACCTTTAGGAAATTCAAGAGCGGCTCCGCAACGGGGGCAAGGGTCATTAATATCTATTTCCCTTAAATCTGCGTAAGTTATAACCTTTACATCACGGCGTAAACTTACGTTGCAATAGTGCGTATCTATACGATTAGCTCCCATTATCCAACCATCTTTGAGTTGCAATTCCAAGTCAGCGTAAACAGGTATTTCCAGATTCACCACACCAACAAAACCCGGCATTGCACCAAAAAATTCCGACAACATTTCTGTTGGCATTAAATCAAGCACGGCAACATTCAACAAATTTTTCGCTTTAACAAGGTTTAGCTCTCGATCTCCACGCACAAGAAAGGCAACAGGTTTTCCATCGGCGACGCACATAAGAGTTTTTAGAATATCAGAAGTCGCTAAACCTAAATGTTCCGCTTGCTCAGCCACAGAAAATTTATTTGGAGTTAAGACAAAAGAAACAGCTTCGGGCAATTTAAGTTCTTTCACTTCGGCTCTAAGCTTAACCTCGGCTCTTTCAACATTTGCCCCATAAGAACAAGCTGAACATGAAACAATAGTATCTTCACCCGTATCGGCAAGCACCATAAACTCATGTGAAAAACTTCCGCCGATAGAACCGGAATCGGCTTCAACAGCTTTAAATTTTAAACCAAGACGAGTAAAAATGCGTTGATACGCGTCAAACATCGCCCAATAGCTTTTATCCGCAGCCCCATCATTAACGTCAAAAGAATAGGCATCTTTCATAATAAATTCACGCCCACGCATTAAACCAAAACGAGGACGAATTTCATCTCTAAATTTAGTTTGAATTTGATATAAATTTAAAGGCAATTGTTTATAAGAACGTACTTCGCCTCTAATAAGGTCTGTAATAACCTCTTCGTGAGTCGGCCCTAAACAACAATCACGATTATGCCTGTCTTTAAAACGTAAAAGCTCTTTACCGTAAAAGTCCCAACGCCCGCTTTCTTGCCATAAATCCGCCGGCTGAACCGTTGGTAAATGCAATTCTTGAGCGTTTGCCCTATTCATTTCTTCTCTGACTATTTGAGCTACTTTATTAATAGAACGCCAACCTGTCGGCAGGTAAGAATAAATTCCGGTGGTAAGTTTACGAATCATTCCGGCACGAATCATTAATTTATGACTAATAACTTCCGCATCAGCAGGGGCTTCTTTTAAAGTTGGGGCATAAAGTTGGGTAAAACGCATGTATTTATCCTCTATTTATTAACGTTTATTTTTATTAAGATGATTTTAGAGATTAAAGATCAAATTTTTAAGTACACAAACAAGACTTTCTCAATTATTTTCAATTTCTGGCTTCTTCTCTTTGATACAAAGAGCTGTTTCTTCTTTTAACAGCCCGATAATTATTTCGTTTTTAATTTCTTCATTACGCAAAACATGAAAAATTTTACCTTTCCTGAAAATATGTACTTTGTTGCGTCCACAGGCTATTCCAATATCCGCTTCTTTTGCTTCACCGGGACCATTTACGACGCAACCCATTACGGCTATTTTCATATTTGAAAAGATAGAAAAAGCCTGTAGATCAGACGATAAAAAAGCCTGACTTTGTTCATTTATATATTTTTCAACCAAATTGGCAAGTTCAATTAAACCAAGCTCAGTACGCCCACAAGTAGGGCAAGAGATAAGTTCCGCCCCCCTTTGTCTTAACCCCAAAGAACGCAATAACTCCCAAGCAACGGGAAGTTCTTCCACAGGATTGGCGGTTAACGAAACCCTAAGCGTATCGCCTATACCTTCTGACAATAAAATTCCCAATCCAACCGAAGACTTAACAACACCTCTATATCCCGGCCCTGCTTCAGTAACTCCGATATGCAAAGGATAATCACACTTTTCCGCCAAAAGACGATAAGCGATAATCGTATCTAAAACTGATGATGATTTTAATGAAAGTTTAATCTGGTCAAAATTTCTGTTTTCCAATAAACCCACATGACGCATGGCACTTTCAACCATAGCCTCGGGCGTTGGTCCGCCAAATTTTTCCAACAAATCTTTTTCCACAGAACCTGAGTTTACTCCTATGCGAATAGGAACTCCCAAATCTTTTGCAGCAGAAACCAAAGTATCAATTTCTCTGATTCCGCCTATATTACCCGGGTTAATACGCAAACCGTCTATTCCGTTTTTAAGACAAGTTAAAGCCAAACGATAATCAAAATGAATATCGGCGACCAAGGGTATTTTTGTCTCTAAACGAATTTTTTTAATAGCCTGAGCGGCATCTTCATCAATAACCGCCAAGCGGACTATTTCACATCCTACCTCTTCGAGTTCTCGAATCTGGGCTAAAGTTTTCTCAACGTCTCTGGTATCCGTATTAGTCATACTTTGTAACACAATAGGATATTCAGAACCGATAAAAAGTTTGCCTAGGCGGATACTTCTAGTCTTACGCCTTGTTTTGATTGCATTTATTTTTAACATAGGACATACTGTGTTAATTAATTTATTTGTTTATTCAAAACTTAAAACAGCTTTTTTCCTTAACACAAAATATAAATCTTAGCCAGACAATTTATTGCTTTCGCAAGCTTTGTCTTTGAAAACTCAAGGAGTTAATTATGAAAAAATATATATTTTCCTTTTTATTCTTACAATGCTTAACTTGTTTAACTCTGTTTTCTCTCGCTTTCGCAGAAAGCAATCTAACGCCTCAAACAGATAAAGCAGACAAAAAAAAACAAGTTAGTGCCAGCATTTTG
This sequence comes from Desulfovibrio litoralis DSM 11393, assembly GCF_900143255.1. Taxonomy (NCBI): domain Bacteria; kingdom Pseudomonadati; phylum Thermodesulfobacteriota; class Desulfovibrionia; order Desulfovibrionales; family Desulfovibrionaceae; genus Desulfovibrio; species Desulfovibrio litoralis. The sequence continues at coordinate 391,215 of NZ_FRDI01000002.1, read as the reverse complement.
CCTGAAAAATTTGTCTTAAAAAAACTACTGAAAAACCATGCAGATATTCAAGTTTTAATAAATTCCGGAACAGATCCACATAGTTTTGAACCCAAACCCAAGCAATTAATGGAATTAAACAATTCATCAATATATTTCAGCATAGGTTTACCCTTTGAAAAAGTTTGGCTTAAACGCTTCACAGAACTCAATCCACAATTAAAAGAAATAAGTTTAAATCAAAACATCGCCCTTTTGCCTCTTGATGAACACGAAGAAAATCATGAACATAACCACGAACACGAACATGAAGGCAATATCGACCCACATATTTGGACAAGCCCGAACAACTTAAAAATCATGGCACAAACCGCAACAAAATCCTTAAAAGAACGTTATCCCGATTTAAGTGAGGAATTAGACCAAAATTTGGCTGATTTTACTACTGAATTAAACCAACTTGATCAGGAGTTAAAAAACATTTTCGCCAAACTTAAGCCTGAACAAAAAACTTTTATCGTTTTCCACCCTGCTTTCAATTATTTTGCCAAAGATTATAATTTAAAAGAGCTGGTTGTTGAACAAGAAGGTAGAGAACCAAACCCCAAAAAATTAGTTGAACTCTCAAAACTTGCACAAAAAGAAAAGGTAAAACTTATGATCGTGCAAAAAGGCTTTCCGATGGGAACAGCCAAAACAATCGCCGACCATCTTAACATAAAAGTTATAGAAATTGACCCGTTATCTGAAAACATAGACCAAGAATTAATCAAACTCGCCAAGGCGTTAGTGCAAAGCAAGTAACATACTTTTTTTATTCAGGTTTATACATTAAAAAAACGTTGGGAATTTTTTCCCGTACGTTTCCATAACTCTGCCAGATCTATATCTAAAGTTTCTGCAACCATTTTTGCGGTTTGAAAACAATAAGCCGGTTCGTTTCTTTTTCCACGATATTTTTGTGGTGCCAAAAAAGGACAATCGCTTTCAAGATGTAACCTATCTAAGGGAATATGTTTAACAGTTTCTCTTAACTCAATATTTTTAGGATAAGTAAAAACACCGGGAACGGAAATATCCCAACCTTGAGCTAAAAGTTTTTCCGCTTGAGCAATATTACCGCCAAAACAATGCCACAACAAAGGGTATTGAGAAAAGCCTAAATCCAACAAAATATCTACCGTATCTTCAAAAGCGTCCCTGCTGTGAATTACAACCGGCTTATTTAACTCTTTGGCTAATAGCAATTGTTCTTTAAAAACTTTATGTTGTATATCTTGCGGACAATCTTTCCAATAATAATCAAGCCCTATTTCTCCTACTGCTTTTAAACGCGGCTCTTCCAAAAAGATTTTTTTCATCTCTGACAAAGTATCGTCATTAATATTGTGTGCATCAGACGGATGAATTCCCAGAGTAAAAACAACTTCAGGGATATTTTCAAAAAGCTTATGTTTGGCATAATACGCTTTAGGGCTTAAAAAAACATTGGTTATACCGATTATTCCAACATCTTTTGCCCGTTGAACGGTTTCGATAATTTCACCGTCAAACTCTTTCATATCTAAATGAGCATGAGAATCAAAGCCGCCAACATATATTTTTTCTTGTTCGTTCAAGTTATTATTCTCCTAATCTTTTTTATCTCGTATTAATCTAGTTAAAGACCATTGCAAAACTCAGGTTTTCGTATTTTTTCATCGTTTTATGCTCTATTTGCAAATAGCATGAAACGTCTTACATCACAAAGACCACTAATTTTACTGGGGAATTAAATTCTTACTTTTATTTCGAGGGTTGCACCCCCGAAGCCCCGCAAGTCCACCGGCAGGCAAAGCCAACTCAGCGTCTTTTTATTTCGGGGGTTGCCCCCCCGAAGCCCCGCAATAGTCTCAATTAAATTTATTTCAAATAACCAAATAAATTACCTAAAATACGTTTTGTTAAGCTAAACAGAACTATAAACAGATATAAATATTATTCAACCAAGACTTTTAGCTTGACAAATTTCTTTATAAATTCATAGAGTATAAATAATAACTTAATATTTTCGGGAGCAAGCTTTTATTAATAATAAAATTTTATAAATACAAAACAATTATTAAGGGAGATAAACATGCCCAATAATCTTGATGCTCAAAGAACTTATGCCATTATCGGAACAGGTGGTTGCGGAAAAACTTCAATTGCTGAGATGTTGCTTTTTCAAGCGGGAGTAACAAAACGTCTTGGAAAAATAGAAGAAGGAACAACCAGCCTCGATTATGAACCGGAAGAAATAAAACGCCACGGCAGTATTCAACCAAGTCTCGCCACTTTTATTCATAACGATGCACGCCACTTCATGTTAGATCTTCCCGGAGGAAACAACTTTATTGGCGATTTGGCTTATTTATTAAAAGCCGTTGATTCCGTTATCTTTGTTATTGACGCCGTTGACGGCGTTCGCCCCTTAACCAAAAAACATTGGGCGGCAGTAAAAGAAGCCAGACTCCCCGCTTGTTGTTTTATTAATAAAATTGATAGAGACCGAGCCGACTTTGATAAGGCCTTTCAAGGTTTATCCGCTAAACTCGGAATGAAAACCGTTCCTCTTTTTGTGCCTTACGGAGAACCCCAAGAAATAAAAGGCTTAATAGACGTTTTAAAAGGCAAAGTTCTTATTATAGCTGAAAACGGTAAAGCCGAAGAAAAAGATATTCCCGGTGAACTAAACGACGAAATTACACTCTTGAGAGATGTTGCCATTGAGAATATCGCCGAAAGCGACGAAGAACTCATGGAAAAATACCTTGAAGAAGGTTCATTGTCAGAAACGGATATCAAACAAGGGTTAAGAAAAGGCGTTTTAAGCGGAAATCTTATTCCTGTTGTTGCCGGTTCTGCCCTTGAAAACAAAGGTGGAGAACAACTATTTAGTATTATTGAAAACCTTTTAGCTTCTCCTCTTGATCATGCTCCTTTTGAAGGAACGGAAGATACCTCCAGAGCCTCTCAAGCCGACTCTCCGCCAAGTTGTTTTGTCTTTAAAACACTTTCTGATCCATTCACGGGAAAATTAAATCTCGTAAGAGTAATTTCCGGGCAAATTAGTGCGGAATCTTCTCTAAAAAATATGAGTTGTGGCGAAACAGAAAGACTAGGAACGCCTGTCTTGTTAGTAGGCAAAGAACAAACTCAAGTCAAAGAGGCTTTTGGTCCGGGCTCTTTGGTTGCACTCGCCAAACTTAAAAACACCAAAACAGGCGATACACTTTGTGATGAAAAATCACCTTTTACAGTCGCCCTGCCAAAATTACCGGCACCTTTAATTTCTTATGCTTTAGAACCAAAAGAAAAAGGCGATGAAGACAAAGTTTACAGTGCTATTCAAAAAATAATAGAAGAAGATATTACCCTTAAACTAACGAGAGATAGCGAAACCGGCGATATTCTGCTTTCAGGTATGGGGCAACTACATATAGAGCTTGCGGTTGAAAAAGCAAAGCGTCGCTATAAAGTAGATATTATTCTTAATACACCAAAAGTTCCTTATCGTGAAACAATTAAAGCAACAGCCAAAGTTCAAGGTCGTCATAAAAAACAAAGTGGCGGAAAAGGACAGTTTGGAGATTGTTGGATAGAGCTTTCGCCTCTTCCTCGTGGAACAGGTTATGAGTTTGAAGACGCTATCGTCGGCGGAGTAATTCCACGTCAATATATTCCGGCGATTGACAAAGGTATTCAAGAATCAGCCGCCAGAGGCTTTCTCGCAGGTTATCCGATTGTAGACTGTAAAGTAAAAGTTTATGACGGAAGTTATCATACTGTTGACTCTTCTGAAATGGCGTTTAAAATTGCCGGTTCTCTTGCCTTTAAAAAGGGTATGGAACAATGCAAAGCGGTTTTACTCGAACCTATTGTAACTATGGCGGTTTCCACACCTGATGAATTTATGGGCGATATCATCGGCGATTTATCAAGTAGACGAGGAAAAGTTCTTGGCTCTGATTCCATAGACGGAATAACCGAAGTTAAAGCTCATATCCCCATGAATGAAATCTTGCGATATGCTTCTGATTTACGCTCAATGACAGGCGGACAAGGCACCTTTACCCTAGAGTTTTCTCATTACGAAGAAGCTCCGCCTCAGGTTGTTGAAAAAGTTGTAGGCGAATATAAAAAGAATAAAGCAGACGAATAAGTTTCTTAATTTGAAAACTCCAAAATATATTAAAATGTTATGTTTGATATGTTGCGGAGTTTTTTATATTTAAGCCACAAACCGTAAAAAATTTATTCATATTGTTATCTTATAACGTTGACGACAAGTGAAAACAGGCTTATAAGAATTATATTTATTTCATATAAACTATCTAATATCGGAGTATTTATGTTTTTTAACAAAATAAAAATCTTTTCGACTATCTGTCTGTTTGCCTTACTTTTGGGTGCTTGTGCCTCTCAAACAGGAGGGTCTTTTAACTCATCGGAAACTCGCAGATCACAAACAGTAAGAATGGGACACATTATCGCAATTGAAGACGCCGTTATAGAAAATAACCCCTCGGGTCTTGGTTCTTTAGGCGGTGCAGTTGTTGGTGGTGTTGTTGGTAATACTATGGGTGGCGGATCAGGACGTGTTCTCACCACTCTTGGCGGAGCCATTATCGGCGGACTAATCGGAACAGGTATTGAAAGCCGAGTTAACCATAGACAAGCTATTGAAATCGTTGTTTCTATTGATGGAACGAATGAAAAAATTGCTGTTGTCCAAGAGCTTGGCGATGCTGAACGTGCTTTAAGAGTCGGCGACAGAGTACGCATTCTCAGCGGAAACGACGGTTCTGTAAGAGTTCGCGGTGGCGGAACAGAGTCTAAAAACTAATCGATTCTTATAAACTTTATAAATAAAAATACGTTGTTAAAATTATCTTAACAACGTATTTTTATTTGAGCTTATTTTTAATAGAAACTACTGTGCAAGAGTATCTAACAGAGTATAACACGATGATAAATAACGCAAAACAGCGTTTTGTAATGGTCTTTTAAAAGAGGACAAATATTAATGACAACAAATTATTTATATTACGGATTAATCACAATCAATTTAATTTGTGTGCAACTCTACGCTTGGTTTGAAAACGTAGCTGATACGCCTTCTATTCCCATATCTCTCTTTATTGCCACAATTTTTCTGTTTATGTTGTTAAAAAAACAAATTGAAACAGAACGCAATAATTTTATGGCTCTAATTTATGGTCCAACCATCAGCCTTCTTATACCGGCATTATCAGGCTTTTTTATTGGTTTTTCCGCCCTTATTAAAGTCGATCACAACACAAGCTCTTTTTTAGACATAATAAAGGGAATAGTAGCAGGTAGCTTCCTTTTATCAATAATAGCGATTATAAGTTCTTTATTTCTTATTGGTTTTTTAAGCGTAATCAATACGTTGGGCTTCTTTGTATACCGCAAAGAATTCTTAAGGCAAGCTTCTTTTAATAACGACAACACAAAGCTTAAGTCTTAAAATATGACGGCTAACAAAATTTATTACGGCTTAATGATAGTTAATTTGTTGTTTGGTGAAATAATTTTATTCAATATAAAATCGGACTGGCTCTTACACCTATCTTTTTCGACTTCGGCAATTTTTATTTTTACATTTTTTAAAAAGTCTATCGACCACCCTCAGAACAAGGCATCAGAATGCTTCTTTTATGGTCCGATTATTTCCTGTCTTATTGCACTTTGTGGTTTTTTCTTAGTGTTCTTTGGAATGAGCATAAGCGACTTTTCTTTTCACGGCGTTTGGGCTTTGATATTACATATATTTAAAAACATATTCATCTCTTTGGTTGGTGCGTTATTAGGTTCTATATTCGCCGGTTGGTTTATTGCTTTCTTTATAGTTATCAACACAATAGGCTTATTTTTGTATTATAAAATCATGTTAAAAAATTCAGCTCATAATCACAACAAGGTTTAGAAAAAATATGCGAGCTAATCAGATTTATTACACTTTAGTAATTATCAATCTTTTATTGGGAAATTTTATTATATTAACTCTCAATAAATTTAACTACGCTCAATATATTCCAATGGTCTTACCTTATAGTTTTTCCGCTATATTATTTTTTGTGTTGTTTAAAAAATGGATTAAATCAGATACTCGCCTTATCTCACTTTGTTTCTATGGCTTTATTATATCAATCTTTATTCCTTTTTTAGGCGGAATTTTGCTTGGTGTAATAATTGAGTTAAATGGTCTTTTTCTAGAACCACTCACAAGCACATCAAATATCAAACAAATCATAACGAGTTTAAGTATAATTACAGTAATCTTAAGGAGCCTTCTCAGCGGTTTTTTATCTTTAATTTTCAGCTCTATCTTTATATTATTTTTTACGGTTCTAAATATTATTGTTTTTTGGTTATATCAAAAAAAGCTGAAAACTTTTCCGGCTGTTATAAAATAAAAAACCTCTCGTTAAATCTATTTTTAACAAGAGGTTTAAATTTATTATATAATTTTCTACAACTAAATTAAGACCATTGCAAAACTCAGTTTTGCGTACTTTTTTTCGTTTTCGGGGATACCCCCGAATCCTCACAAGAGTCTCTAATTAATTACCGGTTTGCAAACGGCGATACATATTGGCAACATTATTACGAGTAGCAACACTTGCTACAGGTTGTGTTTGTTCTGCTTCATTGCCGCTTTCTTCTTTAACAGATTTTTCTTTGTTTAAAGCCTCAACAATTTCCTGTTGATCGGCAACCGATTGTAAAGAAGCCATGGCGTTTGGGTTATTTCCTTCTGATGAAGTTGTATATACTGACGTATAGTTTGCCACATTTTTCATATTTGTCGGTAAGGTAACATTACTGCTTTGAACAGGCACGTTTGTTTTTGCAATTTCGCTTATACCGGCTTGTGCCGAAAGGTTCGCAGTAGCAGTCGCATTATCGGCAGGGCTTAAAATAAACGCATAAGCACTACGCAGTCCTTCCAGTATCTTAATAACCTCATCAATATAACTTTGGTTCATTCTGAGGTTTGCAGTTAACAATCTTGTATTACAAAAAAGATATAAACTATGTAAGTTTTCAGAGATATTTCCACCTCTGTCTATATTAATACAAGCGTCAAGTTCTGAAATAATATCAATAGCTTTAGAAATTAAAATGCCTTTTTTGGCATAATCTTTTTCCGCCATCTTCTCTTTAGCTTGAACTAAAAACTTAATTGCACCATCATACAACATAAGGAGTAACGCCCCTTGAGAGGTTGTATTAACTTGTGTTTGAAGATATGCCTGAGCAACTTTTTGCATCTTTTGATCTCTTTAATTAAACTTTTTATATTAACTCGTTATCAATTTTGATTATTTACTACTGCTTGAACCCAAAGTCTTAATCTGAGATTCAAGCTGTTTTTGAATACTGTTGTAATAAGAAAGGGTAGATTCAAGTCTGGCAAACTTAGCGGTGGTTGTTCTTTCCCACTTAGCAAGCCTTTCTTCTTCTTTCAATATTTTTTTCTCAATGTTCATGATGATCCCCTGTTGAGAAACATCAGAGCTGTCTTTCCCTACATATTGAGCTATAAGATCGTCCATACGGGCGATAGCTCCTTTAAATGTATAAGGATGATCCGGGTCAGACGGATTGGGAACAGTATCATTACGTGCAACTACTTCATATAATTCAGCGGCTTTACCTTGTTTAACAAAAACTTTTCCGGTATATCCAGCTCCTGGTGTCAGGTTATTAACTTCAAGAGTTAAACCATAAGCTCCTGATGAACGGTCTCCGGCAACTATTGTTTTTCCGTCTCCGTCGACAATAGCCGGCTTACCATCTATTTTTGCATTAATGACCCTACCGGCTCCATCAATGTCATATTCCACAGAATATTCTCCGGCGAGCGTTAGACCAGGCAAGGTATTTACAAAGCTAAAATTATTGGTATCTGTTTTACCTGTATCTTTTGCGGCAAATAGTTCCGCTATCGCCATAGGGTTAGTACGCAACGCTTCATCAAGCGGATTTACACCACCATATTTACTTAGATCAGGATCAAAAATCAACTGCCCGAAAGTAGTGCTGTCTTTATCTGGATCAGTAATAATACCAATGCTTGCCAAACTTGAATATGGGTCCCAATAGGGACTGGTCTCAAGCCCCGGAGGTGGCGGAGTATTTCCTCCGTTTACAAACCCCTTAGCCGCACCAACCAAAGCTTGGCTGATTTGAGAACCTAACAATTGTACAACATAGTTACCGGTTAAAACTCCACCTTGTTGCATATCAAACAAAGAGTCGGTCAATGACGGATCTTTTGTCTGTTTTGTGCTGTCCACAGCGGTTAACGCCTGATATGTAAGTTTAAAGGTATTATACATATCCATAAAAGACACAATATTTTCTTTTATTTTCGCTGTATCTGCCTGAACAGTAACGGTTGTGCTACCTGCTGAACGCAATGAAAAAGTAACACCCTCAACAACTGATTCAATTGTGTTTGACGAAGACAACAACCAGTTAGGGTGAGCCGGCCAATCGTTTATGCGATATTTGGCATCTTGCGGAGCTTGGTGTGTCCACTCAGCAGCGTTGGTAAAGTTAACTCCTGCTGCGTTACTAATATTTGTACTGGGAGTAATATCAAGAGTTTTTCCGGCACCAAGATCCATTCCTCTTATCTGAAAGCTAACCTGACTGCCATTTTGAATAATCATAGCCCTTACATTTGGGTTTAACGCATCGTTATTAATCAAGTTTGTTAAATCGTTAAGAGTTGACCCGCTTGGAATATTAATTGTTCTTGTTGTTCCGTTATATGTATATTCAAAAATTTGGTTAGAACCGGAATCATTAATAATTGTTGTTTTACTGGTTAACTGTGGAGAGGAATAAGCAGAAATTGCGTTTTTGGCGAGTTGAAAAACTTCAAGGTTATAGTCTCCAACCTGAGCTTGTGCACCAACGGTTACACCGGCAACAGAAGTGCTTGACACAGCCGCACTCTTAACCATAAACTTGTCAATTGTGCTTAATTTTGCAAGACTATCTTTTAAGGTTGTCAACGAATCTTTTAAGTCTTTAAAACCCGCTACTCTCGTCTCCCAGTCTTTTTTCCATTTAATGAGCTTACGAGCCGGCATTTCTTCGATTTTACGCAATTGTGCAATCATTGATTTAAAATCATAATCCTTATTGGTTTGCACCAAGCCGGCCATTCCGCCGGAAGTATAGTCAGCCATAATTTACTCCTTCGATATAGAAAAAAATTCCTTATATCTATAACATCTTTATCTGAAAGCAAGAAGCATGCCCAAAAAGCTTTTTTAAAAAAATATAAGTAAAATTTATTTTAAAGCTTTTATAAAGTTCTTTTCGGCAAATTAAACTTTTTTGATAGGTACTGTTCTTTATATAAGACCCATTGCAAAATTTCGTTTTGCGTGCTTTTTTTATCGTTTTATGCTATGTTGTAGTGTCTTTCTTACGAAAGCCTACGAGACTATTGTGCAAGAGTCTCTATATATAGTCCAGTTACCTCTTAGCGTTTCTTCTAACATATTCTTTGAGAGTTCTTGCATAAAAGCTTGGCGAGAAATTTCTCTTGCCCCAAAACGTAAGACATTTTCAGAACGTTGCTGACAGTCCAACAACCTGAAATTTAACTTTTTTAACAAAGTAACAAGACCGTAAAAGGCGATTTTTGAGGCGTTTGGCTCTTTATAAAACATAGATTCCCCAAAAAAAATATTACCGAGAGCAACGCCGTAAACTCCGCCACAAAGTTTGTTATTTTGCCAACTTTCTATAGAATGAGCAAAGCCGAGCTTATGTAAATGTAAATAAGCTTGTTGCATTTCTTGAGTCAACCAAGTACCTTCTTGATTAGGTCTAAAACTATTTGCACAGCTTTTAATTACCGCCTCAAAAGCCGTATCAATACGCAATTCAAACGTTCCGGCGTTGATCACTTTTTTTAAGCTCTTTGGCAGGTGAAACTCATTAAGAAAAAGAACACAGCGTGGATCAGGGTGCCACCACAAAATCGGGCTGTCTTCGTTATACCAAGGAAAAATACCCAAGGAATAAGCCGTTAAAAGCCTAACAGGAGTTAAATCTCCGCCAACAGCCAAGATTCCGTCTTCATCAGCCAAAGCGGGATCAGGAAAATCAACAGTATTTCGAGAAAGTAAAAACACAGCTCACCTAAAACAAGTTTATGCAAAAGAAAAAAGAAGTTCTGTTTTGGGTGAATAGTTTTTGTCTGCATCTAACATTACTTTTCCGCCTTTTTGAAGTTTTCCGAAAAGTATTTCTTGCGATAATTTATCTTCTATTTCTTCCCTAAATACCCTGCGTAAAGGTCTCGCGCCCTGACTTTGATCATAGCCTTTTTTAGCAAGCCAAGCCTTGGCGTTGTCGGTCATAGTAAGTTGAATTTTTTTCGCATTTAAAGCAACTTGTAATTCGGCAAAGAATTTATTAACAATACCTTCCATAACCCCTTGAGGCAAAGCATTAAAAGGAATCATCGCATCTAAACGGTTGCGAAACTCAGGGCTAAAAATAGTTTCTAAAGCTTTTAAACCTTTTGAACGAATTTCTTTGTTATCAGAATTTTCTTTATTGCTTGTATCATCTTGGCTAATTTGACTAAAACCAATAGACTTTGCCGCCATTTCTCTCGCACCGGCGTTTGAAGTCATGATTAAAACAACGTTTCTAAAATCTGCCTTACGCCCTGTATTATCAGTTAAAGAGGCATAGTCCATAACCTGTAACAAAATATTAAAAATATCAGGGTGAGCTTTTTCCAATTCATCGAGTAATAAGACCGTATATGGATTTTTACGAATAGCCTCGGTTAACAAACCACCCTGTTCAAAGCCAACATATCCCGGAGGCGAACCGATAAGTCTTGCCACCGTATGTTTTTCCATATATTCGCTCATATCAAAACGCACAAAACCAATACCTAAGGTGTTTGCCAACTGGCGAGCCAATTCTGTTTTTCCAACGCCTGTTGGACCATAAAATAAAAAAGAACCCATCGGTCTTTGTTCGGTATTAAAGCCGGCTCTGGAACGTAAAATAGCTTTTGAAACTTTTTCAACAGCGTCATTTTGTCCATAAATATTAGTTTTTAATTCATTTTCAAGTTTTGCCAACTTTGTTTTATCAGAAGATGTAACTTGGCGAGAAGGAATACGTGCCATACCTGCGATAATTTTTTCAATATCAGAAACAGAAATAGTTGGAGTTATTGAGTTTTTTATGTCTGACAATGAATCTGACGCTTTTACCTTGTTTTGTGATGAACGCAACAATCTTAAAGCCGCACCGGCTTCATCAATCACATCAATCGCTTTATCGGGCAAAAGTTTATCGGGCAGGTGTCTTACGGAAAGTTCAACGGCCGCTTTTAAAGAAGCCGGGCTGTAATGTACGCCGTGGTGTTCTTCGTATTTTTCTTTTAAACCTTTTAAAATTTCCAGACATTCCGCTTGACTCGGTTCAGGGACATCAATTTTTTGAAAACGCCTGTTTAACGCCCTGTCTTTTTCAAAATGATTTCTATATTCTTCGTGTGTGCTTGAGCCTATACAACGAATACTGCCGGAAGCTAACAACGGTTTAAGAATATTTGATGCGTCCATAGAGTTTCCACTCGTAGAACCGGCTCCGACAATAGTATGAATTTCATCAATAAATAAAATGGCGTTAGGTATTTGTTTAAGTTCATTGATAACGCCCTTGAGTCGTCCTTCAAAGTCGCCTCGATATTTTGCACCGGCTAAAACCGCACCCAAATCAAGGGCATAAAGTTTAGCGTTTAAAAATTCTTCAGGCACGTTACCTTGGCTTATGCGTAAGGATAAACCTTCTGCTAAGGCCGTTTTTCCAACTCCCGGGTCGCCGATAAACAAGGGATTGTTTTTACGCCTTCTGGCTAAAACTTGAATCGCTCTGTTTAGCTCTTCAACACGCCCGATTAAAGGGTCGATTTCGCCATTTTCCGCTTTTTCACTCAAGTTTGTACAATAAGTTTCCAGATGTTTGTTTTTTGTTGTTTTGTCGGAATAATCTTCGCTTGATTCTTCTGTTTCGTTATTAAACTCTTCACTTTCCGCACCATGAGAAGCATTTTGCAAATATTCAAGGGCATCAATACCGCTGTTTTGTAAAAAGAAACCGGCATAACTACCTTCTGCGTCTAGCATAGCGACAATTACATCACTGATTTCTATAGTGGTTTTTCCCGCAAAATGTTTATGCTCTAAGGCTTGTTGCATAACCCTTTCAAACGCAGGGCTTTTAACAAGTTCAAGCTCTTCCTTGGGGGTTGTGCTTTCCATATGTATAACAAAAAAATCTATTAAATTTTTACGAATATATCCAACATCAGCTCCACTGTTTTCGAGCAAAAGTTTTCCTTGTTCATCAGAGATAATGCCAAACAATAAGTGTTCGAGGGTTAATATTTCGTGTCCTCGATTTTGTGCCTCAATAATGGCGACGTAAATAGCGGTTTTAAGGTTGTCGCTTAATATCATATCGTTACCGTATCTTATTTGTTTATCTGGTTAAAACCATTGCAAAACTATGTTTTGCGTTCTTTTGTCATCGTATTATGTGCTGTTGACACAAATCATAAAACGCCTTAATGCACAAAAACCACTCATTTTACAGAAAAAACAAATTTTCCTTTTTCGTGATTTTTGAAGTATCTTTCTATCGTAAGACACTATGAGGCTATTTTGTAATAGTCTCTAGTTTTAGTTTTTAAATTTCTTCCATCGTACAAAGTAAGGGAAAGTTTGCTTTTTTCGCCCTACTTTTTACTAACATAACTTTTGTTTCGGCTATTTCAAATGTATAAATACCACACTCGCCGATACCTTTTTTATGAACGGTGAGCATAATATTTCTTGCTTCTTCGGAAGTTTTTTTAAAAATTTCCATTAAAATTTCAGTTACAAAATACATACTGGTATAATCATCATTATGTAATAAAACACGAAACATCAGCGGTTCTTTTAATTCATTTTCAAGTAAGATTTCATTATCCAACAAAGAATCAAAATCTTTGTCTAAATCATAAATTGATTTTTTCGTCATAACATACTCTTTAATAAGCTAATAGGAAATATTTTCTGTTAAATTTTTACGCAGTGAGTTTAGCTCGTTTTCATCAAAAACACAGCCTTGGTTAAAACCATTCTCTTTAAATAATACAGGATAAGATTTAAGCAAGCTTTGTTTTATATCTAAATCTAAAATAGAAGCAATAATAACAGGATTTTGAGCTTCGATTTCCAAAAAATGTCCAAGCGGTAAATAATCAAGTTGGCATAAGCCCATTATACAATTATTGTAAGATGTTGTTTTCAAAGCCCATTCTTCTCTCAGTTTATGATAACTTAAAACTCGTTTATAGCCAAGCCCTTGTAAAATCTCTTTTGTTTCTTCGATATTGTCAACTTGAGTTTCATGTTCTTCTTGGCTCTTAAATAAAATGTCTTCCGTAGGTGGTTTTTTCTTAAAGGTTAGAACAGCTTTTTGGCAATCTGAAAATTCGTTAATTCTTAATCTTAACAAACGCTTACTTTTTTTTAAACAATATTCCGAAGTATCCCAAATCTCGTTAAATTCTAAGTGGCGATTAAGAAATTTGGCGTTTTTTTCTTTTAATTTTATAATTATTTCACTGAAATCATTTACTTTAAATTTCAGTTCATTTTCTCTCGACATAAACTCTAACCTTAAAATTTATACATTGACCTTTTTTTGATTATATTAACTTAATAAAAATAAGCTTGCGAACCCTAAAAAGACAAAAAATCCGGCACTATCAGTAATCATTGTGAGAAAAATGCTTGAAGCTTGAGCCGGGTCTCTTCCTAAACTTTTCAGAATTAGCGGAATTGACGCACCGGCAAGAGCACCAAGAAGCATATCAAGAATCAAAGCAGCCCCCATAACAAAACCCAGTGCATAATTACTGAAAATAAATCCAACGACAAAACTTATCACAAAACCTAAAATCATACCACTGCTAAAGCCTATTTTACCCTCGCGTAAAACAGCAAACCAAGCACGTTTTGTTTCAAATCTGGTGGTTGCCAACTCTCTAATCATAACCGCCAACGCCTGTTGCCCCGTATTCCCCGCCTGATTGGCAACCATAGGCATCAGAACGGCTAAAAGAGCCATTTGAGCAATAGTTCCATCAAATAAATAAACGACATACGCCGATACGCTCGAAGTAATCATATTCATCATCAGCCACGGCAATCTCATTTTAACAGATTCTTTCCACGGAGTATCAACACTTTCAGAATAACCCGCACCCACCATACTCAAAAGGTCTTCGCTGGCAAGTTCCGTAATAACGTCAATAATATCATCGTGGGTAATAACCCCCATAAGCCTACCCTCTTTATCAACAACGGGCATAGCCATAAAGTTATAATGGCTTAAAAGTTTGGCGACTTCTTCTTTAGCAACATCAAAAGTTACGGTAATAAGGTTTTGTTCTTTAATTATGTCTTTAATTAAAGTACCGTGTTTTGCTACTAAAAGCTCTCTTAAGGAAATAACCCCAACTAATTTATCACTTTCGTCAACCACATAACCGTAATAAGGTACTTCCTTGTCTTCTATCTCACTACGCATTTTTGTGATAGCATCATCAACATTGATATAATCTTCTAAAATAAGAATTTCAATGTTCATGATACCGCCGGCAGTATCAGGGTCAAAAGCCATCAAGTGGCGAATATCTTCGGCATCATCAGCATCAATATTATCTAAAATATGGTCTCTGTGTGCTTCTTCCAATTCGTCCAAAACATCGGCCGCATCATCAGGCGACATCTCTGATAACAAACTCGCGGCAAGATCAGGATCAATATTTTCTAAAATATCTATTCTGGCGTGTTCCTCAAGTTCGGCAACAGCTTCTGCGGCTTCTGAGACAGGCAGTCTTGTTAATAAACAGAGTTGTTTTTCAAGAGAAAGAGTTTCCAAGTGTTCTGCGAGGTCAGCGGCATGACTGTATTCAATCTCGGAAACATCATTGAACTCTTGTAGACAATCAGAAGAGCTGTAATTTTGAGTTTTCGGAATAACTTTATTTTTTTCTTCGTTTGGTATATTGTTTAAGTCTGCCATAATAATTCCGTTAAACCTTCAATGTTTTTAGCGACAAGCTATGAGTGTTTTTTTGTTTTTTACGTTACAATTTTAAAAAAGTATATATTTTATAATGTCTGAATTTAAAAAGTTGAGTATTTATGCAATCAGTCAAATTTGATGATTTTTTTACAGGTAATGCTTTTATATATTTAGAAAAAAGTATTAAGCTTGCTGTTGAAGAAGATGGTGTTGATCTAGGGTCTTTTGCCTTATTTTCAAACTTATCTTCTTCTAATAAAAACACTAAAGAAACTAGAGTAAAAGCCATTATTAAAGCCAAAGAAGAAACTCCGGTTGTGGGCTTGGCGTTTATTCCTTTAATTATGAAGTCTGTACTCGACTATAATTTTAATTATGTGCATTCAGACAATATAAAAATAAATGATAGTTGCACTTTAGACCAAAGTTGGTCTTGGGAAGCTTTAGCCCAAGATGGAGATTTAGTAAAGAGCGGAACAATCGTTGCCACTTTAAGCGGTTCTGCTTCTCTCTTATTAAAAGCAGAAAGAGTAATCTTAAACTTCATAACACATTTATCAGGCATAGCCAAGCTGACTCGAACTTATGTAAAAGAATTGGAAGGGGGTTCTACTGTTTTGTTAGATACGCGAAAAACCCTCCCCGGCTTGCGTTATCCTGAAAAATATGCCGTTTTGATGGGCGGAGCAAAAAATCATCGTAAAAACCTTGAAGAAATGTTAATGCTCAAAGATAATCATATTGATGCGGTTGGAAGTATCACAAAAGCCGTTGAAATACTGCGTAATACTTATGCGAAAAACTGTCCTCCTATTGAAGTAGAATGTCGCACGCTTGACGAAGTCAAAGAAGCGGTAGCTCTTAAGGTTGAACGTATCATGCTTGACAATATGCTCAACGCCCCACCTTTTAACGAAAACTCTTTTGATTTATTGACTCAGGCTTTAAAGCTTATTCCGGAAAATATAGAAAGCGAAATCAGCGGTGGAATAAACTTAGACAGCCTTAAATTTATCGCCAAATTGAAACCGGCTCCAAACTTTGTGTCTGTGGGTCGCCTGACCCACTCAGCATCGGCATCTGATTTTAGCATGGTAATTGACTTTAACAAATAAGCATTTTTGAGCACAATTTTACTTTTTAACTTTCAAGCAGGTATTATGAGTCATACAAAAGTAATAGAACAAGTTATCGCAAATATGGGCATGGTAGTTTTACTTCAACGTAAGCCTATGGACTATGTTCTTTTAGGAACAATACCTGAATTTTACTTACAAATTTTTTCTCATAACGGAAAAGACGCCTCTCAAAGACCTTGGGAATTTTCAAAAACTTTTGCTTATTTTATGGAAGATGTAGAATATTTTTTTAATAGTTCTGACCTTGAACCAATCCAAGAATCAGATAACAATATTCAATCAAATATTTGGACAGAAACGGGATATGACGGAAAAGAATATACTCTTTTTGCAATAGGAGAAATTCAAGGCGAAAATAAAGTTATTATTATAAGATGGTTAGACTCTAACTTTATTAAACGAATAGAAATATTACAAGCCGCCAAACAAGAACTTTTAAAAACAAATGTGAATTATTTAGAAATAGAAACATTACCACGCAACGTTAAAAAAGACGCCGTATTTAAAAGCTATACCAACGCTCAACTTTATGCTTTGGTGCATGGTTTAATTCATTCTCATAAAGTCAATAAGCTGTTTTTATCTTTATTGTTTGTTGAACTTGTAAATTTGGAAGAAATAAACGAAAGAATAGGACATTACGCCGGCGATATTACTTTGTTGAGAATTCATACGGCACTACAAAATCAACTTAGAGAAGAAGACATTTTGATTCGCTACGGTTCTTCTACTTTTGCGATTTTAACTATTAGTCCTTCCGCAACCAACACTCAATTACTGGCAGACAAATTATTTGCAATTGTCAACAGTCATTATTTTAAAGATATGGGGGAAGTAAAAGTGGCAATTGGCTTTTCTCACTTTGAAGAAAGCGATAACACCCAAACTTTTATAACAAAAGCCGAACAACATTTAACTCATATGAAAGAAATAGGTGTTGTTAATCTAAAAGGGAAATAACACACCATAACTATTATATATAAATAATATGCTCTTAATCAGTTAATAATTAAGGCAATAACCCCGCACTGTGTAAGCCTTGATATAAAATAATCCCTGCTGAGTTAGCCAAATTCAAGCTACGAACTTCGCCCCAAATAGGAATACGCACTCTGTGTTCCGAACACTCCAAGACATATTCAGGTAGCCCTTGAGTTTCGCAACCAAAAACCAAAGCATCATCGGCTTCAAACTTAAACTCATGTAACGCTTGCCCTCTGCGTGCAGAACTTAAAACCAAACGATTCGGCATATTTTCACGATATTCCTGCCACGAATTCCAGATTTTAAGTTCAACATGCTTCCAATAATCAAGCCCGGCTCGTTTTAAATAGCGGTCTTCAAGGCTAAAACCCAAAGGCTTAATTAAGTGTAAGGGCGTTTTAGTCGCCGCACAAAGACGGGCAATATTCCCGGTATTTGGCGGAATTTCAGGTTCAACAAGTACTATATGCATAATTTATTTATATTATTTAATTAATTATAATGAATAATAAAGCTTTGAGACTATTGCACAATAGACTCAAAGTGGCTTTTGTGACTTAAGACGTTTTATGCTATGTGCATACAGAGCATAAAACGATGATAAAAGTACGCAAAACAAAGTTTTGCAATGGTCTTACTTTGATTAAAGCAGTTCAATATCCCAGTTAAAGCTACTGGTACGCTGAACTTCAAGCTCTTTTGGTATATTTTCTTCAAAATGCACAAAGAAACTATAACCGGCTTTTTCCAGTTCATTGCGTTTCTCTGTTAAGTCTAAAGGCCAAGCGGGATAAATCCAAGTATTTTCGCCATAACGTCTAGACCAAAAAGCTTCTTTTTTCGGGCTAGCAAACAATTCGCCAGCTTTTAAAGGGTCAAGCGTATGTCGACTAATTCCCATAGGGAAAAATCCACTTAAGACAATACCCAAAGGTAAAGGGCTTTGATGTGGCAGGCTTAAAACATCTTCTTGAGCGAGTTCCGGGCTAATAACAGCCCTTTCAAAGCCAAGATCCGCCATACTCTGCAACGAAAAAGCATTCGCAAGATTAACAAACGGTCCAAGACTTAAAGACAAGCCTTCTGGCTTTGCATCACCAGTCGGGAAAAACGCCCGTTGCCACTGGCTGTTACAGACAAAGTGTCTCGCACCCGAGCGTATCGCATTAGAGATAAGCAAAGCCCAGCGATCTTCTTCGTTTGGCCAAATTACAGGTGGCAACCACCAAGAAATACGCCCAAACAAAGTACGAGACAATTCTTGTAAAGGTTTAGGGCCAAGCCATAAACCCATAAAACTATTAGAACGCAACGCTCTTCTTGTTGCTTTTCCTTGCGGAATATTCGCTTGGAGGTAAATTTCATAACGTTTTTCAGATCTGGCTACGCTAGGCATATCGAGTCTAAAATCAACGTCTTCCGGGGCTTCGCCTTTAAACTTATCGAGCTTAATATTCCAATCTTTTAAAAGGGCCATTAACTCTGGCTCTTTTCTATCAATTAAAAAGACAGGCGTACCATTTTTCGGCCATTTATGACGTGGAATAGTAAAAGTTAAAGTTCCACCTTTTGGCAAAACTTTACTGACTGATTGAGTTGCGTGCCAAGGTTCATCTTCATAACCTATGCGTAAATAATCTTGAGGAATCAAGTTAAAACGAGGGCTTAAAATAAAACGAGCAACTTTAATATCTTGAGGACGTTCGCCTTTTTTAAGCTTACCTTTTTTAAACTGTGTTTGACTTGGGTCATCTTCCATTTTTAAACGCCCACAAAATAAGCCGGAACTAGTTTGTTCCGCTCCAACTTGAGTATGCGTTGGGTTGCGAGTTGGGTCAAGTTGTCCTTGGGGTAAAAATCTGGCTTTAGTTGTTTGTCTGCCTAATGCCATAGATAAAATTGCTTCCGCTTCTTTACGAGCTTGGGGGTCATCAGGGTTATCTCTGAGCATTTTATAGGCGGTTACCACATAAAATACATAGTGAGGTCCTTTTTTACGCCCTTCTATTTTCCAAGAAGAAAGCTGAGGTATATCTAATAAAGTTTTGGTTAGAGGCCCAAGCGAAAGGTCAAAGCAGGAGAAGAAACGCCCTTCTTTACCTTTTTGTTTATATACACGGCGACAAGGCTGGACACAACGCCCTCTTAAGCCACTTTTTCCGCCCATGTAGCTAGACCACCAACAACGCCCTGAGACACACCAACATAAAGCACCATGCACAAAAAATTCTAACTCAAGGTCGCTAGGACAAGCCGCCGCAACGGTTTTAACCTCATCAATAGAAAGTTCACGAGGTAAAATAACCCTGCTTGCTCCCATGTTTTGGGCGATTGCTAAAGCTTTTGTGTGGGTAACGTTGGCAATAGTAGAAAAATGTAATTCTCCGCTATATCCGGCTTGGCGAGCGATTAAGCCCACGCCGGGGTCTTGAATGATTAAAGCATCAGGTAAACACTCAGGCGAAAAACGAGCTATACGAGCGAGTAAACGCCCGGCGGGTAAAGGGTCGCTTGGTTTTAATAAGGTATTGAGGGCGATATAAACACGGCGATTCTCGCTATGGGCTAACTCGGTTAAACGAGAAAGCTCAGTTAAAGAAAAGTTTTGTGCCTGCATTCTGGCAGAAAAGTGTTTTAAGCCTAGATAAATAGCGTCAGCACCAGCGGCCATAGCCGCTAAAAAAGCCGGTGTATCTCCGGCAGGTGCAAGGATTTCTGGTTTTGAATTTATTAACATAAAGGTATTATAGGTATGAGTTGGAAATTTGGCAAGGGATAGATTGGGGTTTGGGGGGGGGATATTTATGTTAGGGGGGATTTTTGAATGAAAATAGCTAGATACGAGTCTTTTGCTTTAAAAAATAATACACCATTTGAAAAAATTATTGAAAGTGCAGCCGATCAAGGTCATACTTTCATTGATTTGTCAAACTATGATGTACTGTCTTTAACCGATAGCATGATTGAAGAATTACAAGAAAATGGTTATGCTGTGCATCATCAAACAATCAGTTGGTAGTATTATCAGCCTTAATCATTCCATTTTCTAACATTACTTAGAAAAACAGCATTTTATATAAATATTTTTGTTTGTATAACGTGCTGTTTTTTTAATAATCATTAAATTTAAACCCCAACACTCCCACGAAATTAATTTTACTGGTCGTCTCCGACGGGCACGGGGAAAATGTTTTCCCCTTTGCATTCCCCACATAAGGGGCTAGTCGCCCCTTAACCCCACGACGCATCACGCATTCGTTGATGCCTATCGGCATCAAAAGTTTGAACGCACCATAGTCCCTTTTAACGGCAATTTATTACAATGGTTATTTTAAAAACTAATTATTTTCGGGATATTACAAGAAATATATCTTGATAATTGTACTCAGTTTTAAATATTATTCTGCACCTCTTCAACATTCGTAAGAGTTTTAAGAATAAAACGGACATTCGTAAGAATTTTAAAAACAAAACTGACATTCGTTAGAGTTTTAAGGATAAAGTGGGCTAAAGTAACAATTTTCAGAATAAAACGAATTAACGTAACAATTTGAAGAATAAAACAAACTAACCTAATAGTTTTACAATAAAATAAACTCGGCTTTTTACACAAACCAAAAAGTTCATATAAAAAGCCGAGTTACCTTAAAAAATAAGTTTATTAACTTATTGAGCTTTTTCGGTGGTTGCCATTCCCATTTCTAAACCTAAATCTTTCGCTGCTTTAATAGATAAAAATTCCATCATATTCATAGCCGCATTATTATTTTGCCCGGCTCCGCTGTTTCCTGTAACAATTTGCGGAGTCCAAGCACCACGATAATTCGCAATCGCATTGGAAAATCTATCTACGGCATATTTATAAGCATCAAGCTTTTGAGCTAAAGCACCATCAGCTTCCATAACCTTACGCTTATAAGTAGCATCAGCCTCGGCTCTAAGTAATTGTGCATCTTTATATAAACTTGCAGTAATTTTTTCTTGTTCCGCTACTTCACGTTTTTTATTCGCTTCAATATTAGCAACATCTTTATCTCGTTCCGCATCAATCTTTTGTACTAAAGCAATCTTGCGAGCAGTTTCGGTTTCTTCAGCGGTAATGGTTTTTGCCTTCCATTCTGCTGTTACTGCGTCTGACTTCCCTCTTTCTTCAGCTGTTCTTTTGTCTTGTTCGGCTTTTTTAGCGTTTAAGGTAGCGAGCTGAATATCAGAAGCCGCCGCAAACAAAGCATTGACACGTTCTTGAACTCGAGGAGAATAACTAATATTATTTGTAGTAAAGTTAGATAAAACCATTCCATATTTAGACAATACAGAGTCTTCTTGTCTGGCTAAACCATTTGGTGCTTTAGGGTCTCTAACTGGTTCAGCTTGTTTAATTATTTTTTCTTCGCCAGTAAATTCATCTTTTATACGCACATCTTTAGTTACAACATCATAAAGACCATAACGGGCTTGATCTTCTATAACTTTTGGTACATCAGCCCTACGACTCATAAAACTATCAATAGAAGACATTAGAGGACCAGACATATAAACAGAGCGTTCAACAGTCTTTTCAATTAAACCCTTTAAAACATTCTCATGCCCACTAAACATTTTATGTAAAATGATGATTTGATCTGTGGTTAAAGGATAATCATAACGAATAGAACCAGAAACCCAAGCCTCACCACCATCATTAAAAGTAATTTTTAATGAATTATCTAAATGAGGAACATAATCTTTTTCCTGACTGGGGTCATTAGGGTCAACTGGCTGATTAAACTCATAAACACCAGAACGAGGATAATAAGTAACTCGCCCAAAACCCTGCCATTTTATACCAGGTTCGGTATAAACAGTTAGCTCTCCTGAAACCGGAGATTGTATAACACAAATATTACCCGCAGCAACGTTTTCAAATAAATAAGTCGAAGACATTACCACCCCAATTAAAAAGGCAAATAAAATACCAATAGTGATTGTTTTTTGCATATTTTTATTTTTACTCCAAAATTTATTATAATGACCAAGTAGAGAGAAGTATCATGTTCGACAACAGAAAACAATACATTAAAAAACATAATAAAAAAGTATGTTTATTAAACTAATAATAATCTAATAAACATACTTTTTATATTAATCTTTAGTTAAAAATAACGTTCTACGCTTGTTTGTTTCTATTAAACAGTTTTGCAAAAAGCTCTTGCCTGCTTAAAGGGTTAACACCGCTCGCATCAGCTATGGCGTGAGACGTATATTTTTTAGGGTCATATTGGAACAGATAAAGCACCCTTACTGAACTTGGATCACCAATCACAGCATCAGGATAATCTTTTTTCACTTCTGCCAAGCGTTTGTTTGCCATTTCGGTAATTTCTTTTTCATCACCAAAATGCATACAACCTGTAGGACAGCTTAATACACAAGCAGGCAGAAGATTTTCTCTTACCCTGTCAATACACATATCACACTTTGAAGCACCTTTATTATCTTTTGCTTCACGTGGAATATCATAAGGGCAAGCACTGCGTACGCTTGCTCCGTCTGTATTTGCGATTAACGGAGTAAAAACGACTGCACCTGTGGCTTCGTCTTGAATAACAGCTCCCTCATCATCAAGGTTCGCCTGCCCCATACAAGGAGGTTCGTAACAATGACGACATTGTTCAGGAAAAAACACCCAGTCAAATTTATTGTTAAATTTACCTTCAATAAAATGAACTATTTTTAAGGTGTTATATGTTAAATCCGGTGGGTTTTGGTGAGTTCCGGTTTGTTTGGTCTCTTCAGCCGGTAGTTGTTTCCATTGTTTACAAGCAACCTGACAACCACGACAAGCGGTACATTTAGTTAAATCAACAAAAAATAGTTTTCCCATGATTCACTCCTTAGGCTTTCTCGACGTTAACCATAAACGCCTTGGTTTCAGGAATACCCGTATTTGGGTCGCCCACTGACGGAGTCAACAGGTTAACAGAATCGCCACCGTTTTTAGGGAAGATCCAACCAAAGTGCCAAGGAATACCAACAGTATGCAGAATTTGCCCTTGAACTTTTAAGGGTTTTATTCTCTCTGTTACTATGGCTATTGCCCAGACTTTGCCACGCGGGGAGCTGATGTTTACTTTATCGCCATTGTTTATCTTTTTCATCTTGGCAAATTCAGGACTCATTTCACAGAAGATTTGAGGCTCTGCTTCAAGCAACCAACCAACACGTCTGGTCATAAGACCGGTTTGCCAATGTTCCGTTACGCGATAAGTAGTACAGATTGTCGGATAGCGAGGATCGCAAACCTTTTTAGGTTTTTCACGCTCAATATAATAAGCAGTAGGACTACTTAATTGTTTAGAGAAGGTATTTTTAGGAACAGCACATTCCATGCTTTCATAATGTTCTGGGAAAGGACCATCTTCACGACCGGGACCAAATAAAGAACCAACTCCGTGAGTTTGCATAATAAACGGATGTTTAGCACCCGGATCTCCGCCACCGTCAACAACGTCGCCAACCCATTTTCCATCTTTCCAGATAATAACAGGTTTTTTAGGGTTAAAAGGTTGACCTTTTAAGTCAACAGACGCACGGTTATAAAGAACACGGCGGTTAAGAGGCCATGCCCAACTCCAATTTGGGAAAAGACCAATATTTGCCTGCATCTCAGTTTGATCTTTGCTACGACGTGCGGCCATATTACCGGCATCAGTAAAGCAACCGGTCATAACCCAACAACCGGAAGTTGTTGAACCATCAGCCTGCAGTAATGCAAAAGACGGAACTTGTTGACCGGCTTTATATTGTTTTCCTGCGATTTCAATATCTTTAGTAAAATAACCATTCATTATTTTGGCTACTTTTATAGGTGAAAACTCGTTATGTTCTTCCCATGATTCAATATCAAGCTTAAGAACAGGGTCAACAAACTTACCGCCCTCTTCTTTATAGAGCTTACGAATTTCTTTGGCAAGTTCTAACATAATATCGCCGTCCGGACGAGTTTGCGCATATGGTTTTGGACCACGATAACGCCACTGTACCCAACGACCTGAGTTAACAACAGAGCCTTCTTTTTCAATAGAAACAGCACACGGCAAGAGGAAAACTTCTGTTTTAATTTTAGACGGATCTTGTCCCGGTCCCTTCCAAAATGAACTGGTTTCATTTTCAAAAAGGTTTACGTTAACAAGCCAGTCAAGCTTACCTAAAGCAATACGGTTTTTACCTGCGTTTGCACCGGAACAGGCAGGGTTCATACCCCAAGCAAACAGGCCTTTAAATCCGTTATTGTACATTCTTTCAAAAAGAGCCAACCAGAAATATTCTGTATCTTTTTTATCCGCATCAAGCTTTGGCAACCAGTTGTAAGCAGCCGCCGGATCTTCGGAAGGATACATTGACTTAATAAGACTTGCCATATATTTAGGCGTATTGCTCCACCAGTTAACACTTTGTGGGTCTTTGCTAACGGGAGTACGAGCTTTATTATATGCTTCAAGGCTAACCATAGTTGACTTTGGAACAGACAAATAAGCAGGCAAGTTAGTAGCAAGCAAGCCTTGGTCGGTTGAACCTTGTACGTTAGATTCACCGCGTAGGGCGTTAATTCCACCACCGGCTACACCAATATTACCAAGTAATAATTGGACAATAGCCATAGTACGAATGTTTTGTACGCCAACGCTTTTTTGAGTCCAACCCATAGCATACATAACAGTTCCTGCTTTATCAGGTTGTCCTGTAGCACCAAACGTTTTATAAACTTTTTCTAAATCTGCTTTAGAAGTACCGGTGGTACTGCTAACGGCATCAAGTGTATAACGTTTAAAATGTTCTCTCATTAAATTCCAAACACAACGTGGGTTTTTAAGCGTTAGATCACGCATTGGAACGCCGTTTGTGTCCATTTCATAAGCCCAAGTAGACTTATCATAACGACGAGTCTTAGGGTCAAAACCAGAGAACAAACCGTCTTTAAAGCTATATTTTTTACCTACGATAAAACTGGCATTAGTATAGTTAAGAACATAATCTTTAAAATAAAGATTATTATCAGCTATATATTTAATCATACCACCTAAAAATGCGATATCGGTACCAACTCGCAAAGCAGTATGGAAATCACATTTTGCACTAGTACGAGTAAAGCGTGGGTCAACGTGAATGATCTTCGCCCCTCTTTCTTGTGCTTTCATTACCCATTTAAAAGAAATTGGGTGGTTTTCTGCTGGGTTTGAACCCATAATTAATACGCAATCACTGTTTGCTATATCATTCCAGTGATTTGTCATTGCCCCACGTCCGAACGACTCTGCCAGAGCCGGTACAGTTGCGCTGTGTCAGATACGGGCTTGGTGTTCGATATAAACCAAGCCTAAGGAGCGTAAAAATGATTGATAAGCCCAACACTCTTCGTTATCAAGTGCGGCAGAACCTAAAGATGCGATAGCTTCGGTTCGGTTAACAACTTCGCCTTTTGCATTTTTTTCGGCAAAGCTTTCATCACGGGTCTTTTTCACCTTTTTAGCGATTTCGTTAAGAGCCCAATCCCATTCAACTTCTTTCCACTCATCACTGAATGCTGCACGGTACAAAGGTTTTTTTGTACGCATATCGTTTTCTGCCAACTGCCAAACAGCGGCACCTTTAGCACACAAAGCACCTTCGTTGATAGGGTGATCTGGGTCGCCCTCTACATTAATAGTTCTGCCGTTGCCATCTTCCGCCGTATTGACGATAAGACCACAACCAACGGCACAATAGCAACAAACACTAGTGGTTGCCTTACTGCCTTTTAATTTAAACTGCTCAATCTTCGCCTCTGTCTGCGCCATGGAAATGCCTAAACCGCCAAAAGCAGTATAAGCAATTGTACCGGCAGACAGTTGAAGAAACAATCTTCTGGAAACTGCCATAAAAGACTCCTCGCGTTTGACAAGCCAATCTTAAGTAATTCGGCAAAACATGCGTTATTAAAATAAAAATGGCTCATTACTTGTTATATTCACAAAAAAGAATATATAAAAAAATTAAACACGCCACTATTTCTTAAAATCATTATTACATAAACTAAAGATTTTGACAAGCCATAAGTAAAAAGCTATTCTAAAAAAAGATCATACAAAACAAATTAGTATTATAAATAAACAAAGCTCACTCAAGTTGTAAGATTAATTTGCAAAAAGTATATACTCCAACGCCTTATAAAATATAGGAGAACATTATGGGTTTTACTGCCTCAAGCACAGGCTTTAGCCGACTAAAAATCACAGAAGAAGTATCAAACGAAAAACTAAGCCAAATACCTGAGCTTTTAATTCAACACTCTTTTAAAGATATAGATGAAATTGCTGTTGAACGGTCTTTTGGTTGGGTTAATTTTGATGATATGCTTGATACAAGCTGGCAAGAAAGCCCTCCGGAAAAAGCACATTATTTTTGCTTCTCTTTGCGTATAGATACAAGACGTATCCCCGCCGGAGTAATGAAAAAACACCTTATGCTTGCCTTAAAAGAAGAAGAACAAAGAAATAAAGAACAAGGGCGAAAGTTTATCTCGCGTGAAAGAAAAAAAGAGTTAAAAGAACAAGTCCACTTACGCTTAATGAGCCGTTTTTTACCGATTCCCGCAGAGTTTAACATTATCTGGAACACAGAAAAAAACATGATTTATCTTGCCTCAACTCAAGAAAAAATTATCGACTTGTTTATGGAATATTTTACAAAGTCATTTAATCTTCACTTGGAACTTTTAACTCCTTATTCCTTGGCTGCCCACCTACTCGGCGATACTGCACTAAATTCTTTGGATTATTTAAGCGCAAGCTCTTTTGCCTAATAAAAACAATAAAACTTTTCACAAACAGAGATAGATATGAGCAATAGCGATTACCTCGGACAAAGCACAGACCTTATTTTAGGACAAGAATTTCTTACTTGGCTTTGGTTTAAAACAGACACAAACAACGTTTTTGATGCACCGGCCTCAAAAGGTTTTGACGGTGGTGCGTTTATTATTAATGTTGGTCAAAGACTGGTCGTTGAAGGAGGAGAAGGCGAAGCCAGAGAAACCGCCAGCGTATCCGGGGCGGCGTCTCCTTTAAAAGAAGCACGTCTTGGTTTAGCCACAGGGAAAAAAGTTACCAAAGCTTTAATTTCAATAGAACGCATAGAAGAAGCATGGCAACTTACTTTAAAAGCTAACGATTTCAGCATAAACTCACTCAAAACACCAACAATAGACAAAAGCGATAAAGATGATGACGCTGATGCCATTTTTTTAGAAAAAATCTATTTAATCGAAACCTGTACAAATGCTTTGGATTATATTTATAAAGAGTTCTTACAGTTACGCCTTTCCGAACAATGGACCGAAGAAAACCTTAAAATTCGTAACTGGATCAAAGCAAGACCAGATGCCTAGATGCTTAGATGCCTAGATGCTTAAACGTTTAGAAAAAATCATCTCTAACGTTTTCTAAGACCTTTAAATAATATAAACGTAACCTTACCAAAAAACAAACAACTTGCCTCTCGCAAAATAATGAAAAAATATTATATTATCTTTATATGCCTATTTAGCCTTTTGGGCTGTTTAAAAGAAGAACAAAACCCCAATCAAGAGCTTTCTGATGCACAACAGGCCCTCACCGAAAAAGACTATATCGAAGCCGAAAAATGTTTCGATCGTTACCTTAGGCATTATCCCGACGGAACAAAACGCTGGGAAGCTTGGAACAGTTTATTGGATTTAACAATCGATATAAAACAAGATGAAAGGCTGGCTATTGAAATACTTGAAACCATGTTGGTCGAGTTTGAAGAAAACCCAAAAAAATCTAGAATAATTATCTTAAAACTCGGCGAAAAATACCATGAGTTAAGAAAGTGGGAAGATTCGGCAAGAGTTTGGGTTAAAATATTAAAAGATCACGGAGCAAGCTCAGAAGAAAAAGCCCTCGCCTACAGACGCCTATCAACAGCTTATCTAAGACGCTTAGAGTTTGAACCAGCAAGAGAAGCTTTAAAATACTGTTTAAACCTTAATGTCAGCGATGAAACAAAAAGTTTATGCCTTTATGAATTGGCAGATGCCTTAATGATCATGGAAGAGTTACCCGAAGCGGAAACAACGCTTGAAAAACTACTTGGGGAAAAAAGTGTTTCAGAACAAACAAGAGTAATGGCAACCTTTATGTTAGCAGACGTAGCAGAGCAACTTGGCAAAAACGAAAAAGCACAAAAACTTTTCCACTCAATACTTGATTTATATCCAAACAAAAAAGTAGTCGAAATAAGACTGCAAAACAACACACCCCAAAAACCGCCATTACCACAACAACCTTCAAATAAAAACAAAAGACAAAATAATCGAGCTTTTTAATTTTATAGAAATAATCTCGGATAAACTTGCTATTTTTCAAGCTATGTTTTAGGTTGAAATTTAAGTATATCATTATTATTTATGACATAAGAAATAAACCCTTAGTTGTATGGAGTAAACAATGTTGAATGCAAAAGATTGTACGGTTTTTAGCGGT
This sequence comes from Desulfovibrio litoralis DSM 11393, assembly GCF_900143255.1. Classification (NCBI taxonomy): domain Bacteria; kingdom Pseudomonadati; phylum Thermodesulfobacteriota; class Desulfovibrionia; order Desulfovibrionales; family Desulfovibrionaceae; genus Desulfovibrio; species Desulfovibrio litoralis. The sequence goes on along the minus strand of NZ_FRDI01000002.1, from coordinate 362,405 downwards.
GGTGCAAGCGGAACAGAAGATTTTTTTGGACGTTTGGCTGAAGAATACGGAATAAACGAAGTAAACTACAGTTTTGACGGACATCAATCAGAACGTACCAGAGGGGTTAAAGTTTTAAGCTCAGAAGAGTTAACGCTAAAAGACGTTAGCCTAACTTATGTATCTAAACTTATGAACAGAGAATATACACAAGCTCCGCTTTTCAGAAAACTGTTGCAATCAATTTGTTGGCAAATTTCAAGCGGACATGAAGTTTTTGTTGTTGGAACTATTTTAGACGATCTGACTGTAAAAGGCGGAACAGGTTGGGGTGCTGAATATGCAAAAATATGCAATAAACCCCTATTCGTTTTTGACCAAGACAAAAATGGTTGGTTTAACTGGCAAAAAGAAGCTTGGTTTAGTATAGATCCACCTAAAATTCAACACAAAGAATTTACGGCAACCGGAACACGCTTTTTAAATGATGCCGGAAAAAACGCTATTAAAGAACTTTTTTCACGCTCTTTCAAAAAATAACCTTACAACAATTTTCTGAATAAAACCCAAATAAATCGCAAACTAAAGCCATTGCACAATATTTTTTATTTTGTGATGGTTTTAGTTCTTTATATCTCGAGACAAAAATGCAAGAAACAGTATCAAAAGCCAACCCCCCTCTTTCTTCTCGCCTTCCTTGGCTTGCCGCCTTTGGTTCTTTTTTTATTTGGGGGGCGTTGCCTATTTATTGGCATGCTCTAGATACTGTTAACTCGCTTGAAATTTTGGCTCATCGTATTTTTTGGTCTTTTATATTTTTATTTTTTATTTTATTGTGGCGAAAAGAAGTAAAAAAAAGCTATGCCTTGCTGAAAAACAATATGATTTTGTTATCGGTCTTTACTAGCGGGGGGCTTTTAACCTTTAACTGGTTGTTATATATTTGGGCGGTTACCCACAATCAAATTATTGATGCCAGCCTTGGATATTTTATAACCCCTTTAATTAACGTTGTTCTTGGTGTTATCTTTTTTAAAAACAAGTTGAATAGAGTGCAATCTTTTGCTATTGTTATTGCCGCTTGTGGGGTGTTTTATCAACTATACGCTCAAGGAACAATACCGATTGTCGGATTATCTTTAGCTATTTCTTTCAGTTTTTACGGAATGATGAGAAAAAAAGTTGCCGTAGAGTCATTACCCGGCTTGTTTTTAGAAACAACAATATTTGCAATTCCTGCATTTTTATGGTTAATATTTCTGCAAATAAAAGGTAGTGCCACTTTTTTTCATGTTCCCTCTTCCATCCACCTTTTGTTAATATTTAGCGGAGTAATAACCTCTGTTCCATTACTTATGTATGCTTACGCCGCAAGACAAATGTCGTTTGTATCTTTGGGGCTAATTCAATATGTAACCCCAAGTCTCGCCTTTTTAGTCGGTTTTTTTATCTTTAAAGAAACGTTCAATATTCATATGGCAATTACCTTTTTATGTATCTGGACAGCCCTTGCTATATATACCGCTGATTCATTATATACATTTAAAAGAAGACTTGTTATAAATAAAATTATATCTTAACAAAACAATATTTCGGATTTTATCAATGAAAAAACTGTTAATAGGCTCTGTTCAACGCACAATATTAGTAATATTACTTATTGCTATTCTGCCGTCTTTGCTTATTATTTTATACTCAGGGATTAACCGAAACCTTTCTTTTACTCAAAGAACGCAACAACAAGCCCAAGCTCAATTAGCAAACATCAGTGAACAAATAGAAAAACGTTTTCGAACAACTTACAACATGCTCGAAGCCCTATCGAAAATTCAAAATGTACAAAAATTAAAGACACAAAACCTTGATATAATTTTTAAAAAGATAATAGAAAACAACTCTAACTTTCAAGATATTTTTTTATTAAATACTAATGGAAAAGTACTAAGTTCAGGTACAAAACAAACACAGCTTGTTCCGGAAGATTTTTCCCTGATCCACAAAGCACTTTCTTCAAACTCACCGGTTACCGGAAATTTTATAGAGAGAAACCAGATAAAACAAAAAGTTTTATTGTCGCTATATCCCGTATTATCAGAAAATCAAGAAACAATCGCCATATTGGGTGCTTTTACGGCATTAGATACAAAGCTAAGATATCTATCACTAGGTAACGATCAAAATAATCAAGAAACAAACACGCTTGCCACAACGAACAGCACACTATTAGAAGACGAAAAAATACAGCAAAACGTATTCTCTTTAAGGATAACGGATAGTACGGGTGCTGTGATCATCTCAAAAAACACAAAAAACAAGATTGAACCGGGAGAAAGAATTGATAGAGAAGAGCTTGAAATATTAAAGCGTACCCAAAAAGATGCAAGCGTCTATTACTTAATGAAAAACCAAAAAAAACAATTTGTTACTTATAAAAATTTAACAACTCGAGGCGGAAACGAACCTTACTTATATATACTTATTGGAATAGCCAATAATGCCTCTTATAATCAAGCAAAGAAAAACTTTACCGAAGAATTATTGTTCTTTGGAATTGCAACGCTTATAGCTGTTTGTATCGGGCTTTTGGGAGCATACAAACTAATTATGCACCCTCTATACTCCGTATTAAAATTAGCGAAAAATATTCACAACGGTATTTACAACCAAGAAACAGACAAAAATGATTATGTCAAAAATGAAGTCGGCGAACTTGAAAATACTTTTAATTCCTTAAGTACTTACCTAAATATTCAACATAAAGCACTAAAAGAAGCCAGAGTACAATCAGAAAACGCATCTCAAACAAAAAGTGAATTTCTCGCCAATATGAGCCATGAAATTCGTACGCCAATGAATGCTATCATCGGCATGGCATACCTTACTTTAAAAACAGATTTAACCCCTCGACAACACAGTTATATTCAAAAAATATACCTTGCCGGAACCTCATTATTAAGCTTGATTAACGATATACTTGATTTAGCTAAAATAGAGGCAGGCAAGCTTAACGTTGAAAAAATAGCCTTTAATCTAAAAAATATTATTGATAAAGCAACCGAAGAAAGTGCAAAATTGGCACGAGACAAAGGTCTTTCCTTTACCTGTAATATTCCAACCAACGTACCCTCAACTCTAATCGGCGACCCAACAAGAATGCAACAAGTTTTATCTGGTTTGTGTTCAAACGCCGTTAAGTTTACCCATAAAGGAAATATCACTGTAACTTGTCGCTTAATAGAGAGAATTGATGATATTGCTCTTTTAAGCCTTGAGGTTAAAGATAGTGGCGTTGGTTTACCTGAAAGCGTAAAAAACTTTTTCTTAGACAATCAAAACGACCAAGTAAACACCGGCTCAGACAATATGTGTCTTGGAATAGCGGTTATGAAACGCTTAATTGCACTAATGGGCGGAGAACTTCATATCAACAACACCCCCAAAGGCACGCATATTCAAATTTGGCTAAGTCTTGGAATAGCCGAAAACACGCTTACATCAGACGCCACGCCTGCTTCTTACAAAGGAATAAAAGCCCTTGTTATTGAACCTGATGCTACCGATGCAAACGCCCTACAAATTAGATTAAAAGATCTGCAAATTCAATATAAGCTAACCGCAAATCCAGACGAAATCGCAGATATTTTCTTACAAAATACCGTCGGAAAAGAATCGGAATATAAACTGTTGTTTATTGCCAATCGCCTTGAAAATAAAGGTTGTTATCAGGCAATAGAAAACTTTTTGGAAAAAATTAAAGGGTTCAACATACCGAAAATAGTCCTGCTTAACCAAGAAGCAAAAAAAACACATATTGAGCATGTTGATGAAAGAAAATTAATAGACGGAATATTGCAAAAACCGGTTACACATCAAGCGTTAAACGAACTTTTGAATATCTTGTTTCCAAATTATTCAAAACAGATATCCCTCGCCAATACTAACACAAACCCAACGCTAATCAATAATTCTGACGAAAACTTACTTAGAAATATTAAAATTCTGTTGGCCGAAGATAATAAGGTCAACCAAGAAATCGCTCGAGACTTACTTGAAAATGTGGGTGCTATTGTTGATATAGCTCCAAACGGTAAAGCTTGTTTAGACAGCTTATCAATACAAAGCCCTAGCTATTATGATATAGTCTTAATGGATATTCAAATGCCCATTATGAACGGTTATGAAGCCGCAACTCAAATAAGAACACAAAAACAATTCAATAAGTTGCCGATAATCGCAATGACAGCTCATACGTTAACCGACGAAAAGCAGAATATTTTCGATGCCGGAATGAACGACTATATTTCAAAACCAATTACCGTAGAAAATTTATATCAAAAAATATTGGAATGGACAAAACAGAAAACAAAAAAACCAATCTCGCAAGCTCCTCAAGTTTTAGCACAACATATAAAAAATAAGGTACACTTTTCCGAACAATCAATAAATATTTTGGTTCAACTTTTACAAGTCAAAAGCCTTGGTGCAAAAGAATTTTTCAATTACACCATACCTGATCTGATGATATTCGGAGAAAAAGAGACAAATCAAATTCAAGAGCTAATCACAAGTTCACGTTTTGACGAAGCCTTAACACACCTCGAAAAAATCTTAGCTAAAATTCAGCCTGATAAAAACGATCAAGCTATCTTTAGCAACTATGACGCACAAGCCAATAAAAACAATGACAAATCTCTTTCTCCGGAAGAGTTACAAAGCAAAATTCAACAACTTGAAAAACTGTTAACAGCACAAGACCTTGAAAGTATCTATCTTTTTGATGAAATTTACCCGACCTTACAACAAGATATTGATGAAGAAACGCTCATTGCAATAAAAAATAAACTGGCGGTCTTTAACTTTAATGATGCTTTAGCAATACTCAAAGAAAGCAATATACTTAAACAATAACAAAAAACTAAACTAAACTATACCGTTATTATAAACAAGTAACAGCTTGACCATTGGAATAACTCTTGATATAATATATATCATTATTATCAAAAATAAATATATCAATATTCCAAATATTTCGATTGCTATATATAATCATAATTTTTTACGAGGAAAAACATGAGAATTCTCATCGTTGATGATGACTTTACTAGCCGAAAAATATTACAAAAGATGCTTGCTCAATATGGTTCGGTTGATGTTGCAACAGACGGAGAAGAAGGCGTGGCGGCTTTTCACTCTGCACTTAAAGAAGGCGAAGCTTACGATTTGATCACTATGGACATTATTATGCCTAATATGGACGGTCAAAAATGCCTGCAAGAAATAAGACAAATAGAAAAAGAACGTGGTGTAGACCCAAAAGATGCTGTTAAAGTTATTATGGTTTCCGGGCTTTCAAATAACGAAGCTTTGCATGATGCCTTTTTCCTTGGAGCGGCAACAAGCTATATAACAAAACCAATTTCCAAAGAAGTATTGTTAAACGAAATGAGTTCGTTAGGTCTCGTATTGTCATAGAACTTAACTTTTATAAAAATTCAACTCAAAAATATCTATTAGATAAATCGTGGATAGATAAATCTTGGATAGATAAATCTTTTACAGGTAAATCTTAATAAATTTAGAGTTGAAAACCGATTAAATTCGGACACTATTTATGTCAACAAATAAAAAAAACAACAAAAACGATTTGAATAAGGGCGAGAAAATAAAAACTCTGCAAGACAACAGCGACAGCCCCGGGCTTGGGTCAGCAGTCAGAGGAATTTTAATTGGAACTTCGCTTGGTGCGTTTTCCGTTATTTTCGGTTTTTACGATAGTATGCCAAAGGCTATCGCACTAGGCAGTATTGGCGGTTTTTTGGCCGGAATTACTTTATCAAAAATACATCAACGCAAAAAGAAAAAATAAAAATTGAACAAAGTGTCTGCAGTACTGAGTAATTATCATAAAAATAAAAGCTATTTCTTATTTTATTCAAAAAAGGTCAATTGCCTAAAAAAATATTAATTATTCTTTAAGAGTTACCGATCAGTGGGCATTATACAAACAAACACAGCACTTATCTGGCAAAAGCGTTTATTATTGATACTAAAACCAATAAGTTTTATATATACTTTACTAATGCGTTTTCGTGCTTATTTATATCGAAATAACTTTATTACTTCCTATCAAGCCAAGTTACCTTGTATCTCTATAGGAAATATATCTTGGGGCGGTAGCGGTAAAACTCCGATTATCAGCTATTTATTAAATTTAACGAAATCAGACGGCCTCAATACAGTGGTTTTAACAAGAGGTTATGGATCTTTAGCCTGTAAACAAAAAAATCTCCCTTTACTCGTTGATCCATATTCAAATGCGGATCAAAGCGGAGATGAACCGCTAATGTTAGCCCTAAACCACGGGGAAGCAAAAATTGTTATTGATCCTAAGCGAGTGCGTGCGGTTAAGGCATTGGAACAAAAAACACTTTTAGCAGATTATAAACCTCAACTAATTTTACTTGATGACGGCTTTCAACATTTGGCTTTAAAAAGAACACTTGATTTACTGCTTTTAAAACTTGATGATTTTATGCCTGAATATTGGAACCAAGTGATTCCTTGCGGAACGTGGCGTGAGGATAAAACGGCTTTAAAACGTGCCTCTGCTTTTATGTCAAAGTTAAACAAACCGTTAACGCCTAAACTTTTCGAAATAATAAAAAAACGTTTAAGCCCCTTTAATAAACCGCTTTTTCCTTTTATCTTAAAAACAACAGGTATCTTCCCTATTTCAACCTTGTTTAATAAAAACAATAAATTATCTAACAACACCTTGTTTCAGAATGAAAACAAACAACCCTATTTGTTTGTTTCGGGAATCTCAAACCCAGAACAAGCACAACACTCTGTCTCAACATTTTTGGGGAATAATCCCACACAAACAAAATATTACCCGGATCATCACAACTTCAGCCAACTTGAACTTCAAGAATGGTTAAAGCCGAAACTCCCGATAATCTGCACGGAAAAGGACGCCGTCAAAATACACTCTATGACCAATCACTTTGAGAATATTTATTATTTAAAAGTTGAAGCTGAAATATCCGATTGTATTTTTACAGGTACAAACTTTAATACTTGGGTTAAAAAATATATTATAAATCAATAATTTAATAAGAAAGAAAATGAAAAGAATAAAAAAAAATATAAATACAGATACTATTCAGACTAATAAAGATCACGATTTCCAAGATGGAACTCTGCCTGATATTTTAGAATTGTTAAAAAAAGTCAATCGTCCGATAAAACTTGATGAAATTTTAAGTTTTGGACATATTTCTCGGAAACACAAAAGAAAATTACAAGATAAAATTGCAAGCCTGATTAAAGAAAAAAAAATTACGAATCTTACAGGCGGAAGCTATTATCCAACCAGTTTGCTCAATACTCAAACCGGAACTTTGCAAATACAACGCTCCGGCATAGGTTTTGTTTTGCCTGATGTTTTGGAGGGGCAAGAAAAACGCAGTGGCAAGAAAAACCCCGAAGATATTTTTATTCGACCTGATCATTTTGGTGATGCGTGGCACGGAGACCGTGTTGAAGTTATTATTTTTCCAAAACGTTTTGGAAAACGCCCCGAAGGACAAATCAATGCCATTATCGAACGGGGACGCAAAGAAATATTGGTAAAAATATTACAACGAGTCGAAAGCAAAGGGAAAAATATATATATGAGCGTTCCGCTTGACGAACGCTTGAATATTGCTATTTTGCTTGATTTTACAAGCTTTTTTGCAACTAATGCAGATAAAATAAAAAAAATAAAGCCCGAAATCCTTGTTTTAGCGAAACTGGGTGAACACTTAAAAGAAGAACACCCAAAACTCTGGACAGCCGAAGCTTTAGAAGTTTTAAACGAAGAAAACGATCTTAGAATCCAAGAGCGTTTGGTTAAAGCCAATCATAACATTCCAATCGAATTTCCCCAACCTGTTTTAGATGAAGCAGAATTATTGCCCAAAGAACCAAGCCAAAGCGAAATTAAAGAACGAGAAGACCTTCAATCTCTAGGCTTTGTAACTATTGACGGTGCTGATTCAAAAGATTTTGATGATGCCATCTTTATAGAAAAAACCAACAACGGCTTTTGTCTTCAAGTTGCTATCGCTGATGTGGCACACTATGTTAAACCCTCGTCTTTATTAGACAAGGAAGCCTTTGAAAGAGGAAACTCATATTATTTTCCACTTTCCGTAGAACCTATGTTGCCAGAAAAATTATCCAACGAACTTTGTAGCCTAAAACCACAAGTTCCACGTCTGGTAATGTATACAAAAATAATCTTTGATAAAAATGCCAATATTTTAAGCACTCACTTTGCCAACGCCACCATAAAAAGCAAAGCTCGCCTTACTTATGATCAAGTTTTTTCGGCTCTAGACGAGAACCAAGCTGATCATCAAATAAAAAAAGAAGAATTGGCAACACTGATGCCTATGTTATCTAGTGCCAAAGAGTTAGCCTTACTTTTAAGAGAAAAACGTAAAGAACGTGGCTCTCTTGACTTTGAAGTTCCTGAACCCAAGGCTGTTTTTAATGAAAAAGGTGAATTGATCGATTTAAGCAAACGCAGCCAAAACTTTGCTCACCAACTAATCGAAGAGTTTATGCTCGCAGCCAACGAAGCAGTAGCAAACTTTTTACACAAAAAAGATATTCCTGTTTTATTTCGTAACCACGCCGAGCCGGATATGGATAAACTCGATAGTCTCTTTAAGCTTATTGCCGGAACAAATTTGATTAACGACTTACCTGTTGGATTTTTTAAGAAGGCTGAAGCAAAAAGCATTGCTCCTTTATTGCGTCTGATTAAAAATACTACTCAAGAGTTTTTAATTGCACGTTTAACCCTACGAAGCATGATGCAAGCTCGTTACAGCCCCGAACTCGAAGGACATTTCGGTCTGGCATCAGCTTGTTATTGCCATTTTACTTCACCTATTCGTCGTTATGCCGACCTTTTGGTACATCGTAGTTTGAAATATGCGTTAAAAACCAGTGATGCACCAAAAAATACTTATGATTTTAAAGAGCTTGAAGCGATCTCAGACCAAATTAACAAAAGAGAACGCAGTGCCGTTGATGCGGAGCGAGAAATATTTAAACGCTTTGCGATTATTCTATTACAGGAAAAAATCGGTACAATATTTACGGCTATTGTTTCGGGAGTAACCGACTTTGGAATTTTTGTTGAGTTAAACGAAGTTGTTGCCGAAGGAATGATTCCTCTTAACTCACTGAAAGATGATTATTATGATTATATACAAGATCGAAGCGAACTTAGAGGCGTAAGAACAGGACGTATCTTTAAATTAGGGCAGGCCGTAAACGTTAAACTTATGGAAGTAAATTATGACAGGCTTGAGCTAACTTTTGCCCTTTTTGATGAAAACAACGAAAATAACGAAGTTCAAAGAAAACAAAAGAAACCCACAGAAAGAAATTTCGACAAAGAATCAAAAAAACCTTTAAAAAAAACATACCAACTAACTGAATATAAAGAGAAAAAAAATCCAAAATCTAAAAATAACACAGATACAAAAAAGCTTTCTAAAAACAAGAAAAAACGTTAAACTGACCCAATAAAGAGTTTATTTAACCCATAAATATTATGTTATATATTATATCTCACGGGTTGATAAGTTATTAGTTCCGTAAAATAGCTGAGTATCTGTTTAGATCATGAATTAAACTTGTCAAGAAGGGGATATTGTCTTAAATATTTTTCATTCATTTATTCTAACTAACGGAGTGTATCTTGGCAAAAAAACGTACTTTACAAAGCTGGTCCGTTGAAGACTCAGCAAACTTATACGGTATTCGTGAATGGGGTGCCGATTATTTTGATGTCGCTCCAAATGGCGATGTTACCGTAAGACCTATAAAAAATAAGCGCAACATCAACGTCAGTATTCCTGAAATAATAGAGGGAATGCGTGAACGTGGACTTGGAATGCCTGTTTTGTTGCGAATTGAAAATATACTCGACTCTCAAATATCAAGATTGCATGAAGCTTTTGCCAAAGCAATAAAAACCCTTGGATATCGTGGATCTTATCGTGGCGTTTTTCCGATTAAAGTAAACCAACAACAACAGGTTGTCGAAAAAATTGCTCAATATGGTGCTCGCTATCATCACGGACTTGAGGTTGGTAGTAAGGCCGAACTACTTGCCGCTATTTCACAACTAAGAGACCTCGAAGCCTGTTTGGTCTGTAACGGTTATAAAGACGAAGAGTTTATAGACCTTGGATTACACGCAAGACGCATGGGTTTTAAATGTTTTTTTGTTGTAGAAATGCCAAGAGAATTAAGCCTAATTCTCGAACGTGCAAAAGCTCTCGGTGTTAAGCCGCTTATCGGTGTTAGAGCCAAACTGGCTAGTAAAGCCGGCGGACATTGGACAGAATCAGGCGGAGAACGCTCGACTTTTGGTTTAACTGCCGCACAAATTATTGATGTGGTCGATGAGTTGCGTCGCCATGATATGTTAGACTGTTTCCAACTTTTACACTATCACTTAGGTTCTCAGCTTTCAAACATCAGAGAAATCAGAGCCGCCGCCTTAGAAGCCTCTCGCGTTTATGCCGGTCTTGTTCAAGAAGGCGTTACTATGGGCTATCTTGACCTTGGCGGAGGTTTGGCGGTCGACTATGACGGTTCGAGAACAAACTTTTTATCAAGCCGAAACTATTCAATAGATGAATATTGTATGGACGTTTTGGAAGCAGTAATGAGCATTCTTGATGAAACAAACGTTCCACACCCGAATATCATTACCGAATCGGGGCGTGCAACGGTCGCTTATTATTCCTTGTTAATTTTTAACATTTTAGATGTAAGTCGTATAGAATATGGTGATGAACACGATATTTACTTAGATAAAGAAGCCTTAAGCCAAGAATATGAGATTATCCGCAACCTATATGAAGTATTAACCAACATAACAATACGCAACCTTCAAGAATGTTACAACGATGCTATTTATTATCGAGATGAAATGCGTCAACATTTCTTGCATGGAAAGGTTACCCTACGCCAACGCACAAAAGCCGAAAGACTGTTTTGGGTAATTATTAAACGTATTGCGACTGAAAGAAACAAAATGCCTAACCCCCATAAAAACTTAGCAGAAATAGATAACGCTCTCGCCGATATTTATTATGGAAACTTTAGTGTATTCCAATCTCTGCCTGATTCTTGGGCAATAAATCAACTCTTTCCGATTATGCCACTGCATAGACTTAATGAAGTCCCTACAAGGCAAGCCATTATCTCAGATATTACCTGTGATAGCGATGGACGTATCGACCGCTTTATCGCTCCACACGGAATGAAAAACACTCTTGATTTACACGACTTAAAAGAAGGCGAAGAATATTATCTGGGCGTTTTTTTGGTTGGTGCTTATCAAGAAACTTTAGGCGATTTACATAATCTTTTGGGCGATACAAACGTTGTTTCCGTAAGAGTCGATGAAGATGGCGGTTTTGAATTTGTTAGAGAAATTCATGGCGATTCTGTATCAGACATTTTGTCTTATGTAGAATATGATCCGCGTCGCATCATGGAAGATTTACGAGCTTTGGCAGAAGAATCAGTAAGAGCCGGACGTATTACTCCTTCTGACAGATATAATATTTTACAAGCCTTTGAAGCAGGTATTCGTGGCTATACCTATTTTGAACGTTAAACACCTACCAAAAAACTAGGAAACAAATATGCAACATAAAACATTCTTATTATTAGTTTTTACCATAATCAGTTTTTGTTACAATCCTGCCTCAGCTCAAAATACTGCTAACAGTATTACCCTCAACAACCAAATAAAAGAAGCTGTTAAAGAAGTATTAAAAGAAAATCCCGGTCTTATTCTTGATATTTTAAAAGACAACAGCGAATTGGTTTTTGAAATTGCCCAACAAGGCGTAGAACAACGTAAACGTAAAGTTTATGCAGCCAAGTGGCAGGAAGATTTAAAACAACCCGTTAAAATTGATATTAAAAACCGCCCGATACGTGGAAACATTAATGCTCCCGTAACTATTGTGGCTTTTTCCGATTTTACTTGCCCTTATTGTCAAAAAGGGGCGGAACTTATAAAAAATATAATGCAAAATAATGCGGGAAAAGTGCGTTTTGTCTTTAAACATTTCCCGTTAGCAGGACAAGGACACGAAAACTCAAGAATTGCTTCTGAATATATTATAGCCGCCTTTATGCAAGACGAAAACAAAGGTTGGGAATTATATGATACGGTTTTTGAAAATCGCAAAGATCTTATCAATGATGGCGAAAAGTTTTTGCAAGCATCCGCCAAAAAACTTGGCTTAAACGTAAACAAGCTAACTAGCGATATAAAAAGTCGCCAAGTACAAGCTTTGATATCTGCGGATATAGCCGAAGCTGAAAAACTCGGAGTTCAAGGAACACCTTACTTTTTTGTAAACAACCTGCGTATTCCGGGTATGTTGCCTGAAGATTTGTTTAGTCTTGCCATTGATACAGCTCAGGGCAAATAACATCTTTGTTTTGTTGAACTTAATAGTTATGACAGAACGTATTTTATGCTTTCTGTCATAAGATAAAATCATTACAAAACACCTTTCAATAATAAATGTTTTTTTGCAAGTTAGAGGCTATTGCACGATAGTCTCTAAGTGGCTTTCGCTAGAAAGACACTCCAAAAATCACGAATAAGGAAAATTTAATATTCCCGTAAATGAGTGGTTTTTGTTTTTTAATTCGTTTTATGCTATGTGTATTCAGAGAATAAAACGATAAAAAAGCACGCAAAACTCCGTTTTGCAATGGTCTTAATTAAGAAATTTGATATTTATCAAAACAGGGCTTACCTTGGAAATAGAAATATGAACAAAAAAGAAACATTGGTTGTAAAACTCGGAACAAGCGTTCTGACTGCCGGATCAAAAAAGCTCAATAAAGCCGGAATGTTGGAAATAGTTCGTCAATGTGCAAAAGAACACGCTAAGGGTCAAAGAATTATTATCGTTACCTCCGGGGCTATCGCCGCCGGGCGAGAATATCTCAATTATCCTGAACTTCCCAAAAATATTTCTTCAAAACAACTACTGGCAGCAGTCGGACAAAGCCAACTTATTCAAACTTGGGAAAAACTTTTTTCAATTTATTCAATAAACATTGGGCAAATGCTTCTCACTCGTGCCGACCTTGAAGACAGAGAACGTTTTTTAAATGCGCGTGATACGCTTTTAGCTTTATTAGATAACGGAATTATTCCGATAATCAACGAAAATGACGCTGTTGCCACGGCTGAAATCAAAGTCGGAGACAACGACAATTTATCAGCTTTAGTCGCAATTTTGGCAGATGCCGACAAGCTTCTTCTGCTCACCGACATTGAAGGTTTATACACTGCGAACCCCCACGCTAATCCAAACGCCAAACTCATTTCAGATGTATATGAAATTGACGATGAATTACGCAAAATAGCCGGAGACAGCGTTTCAGGACTCGGCACAGGCGGAATGGCAACAAAAGTTCAAGCCGCCGCCGTTGCCTCACGTGCGGGAATAAGTGTTACGGTTGCCTCAGGTGTTTTAGCTGACGTAATAGAAAAAGTTTTTAAAAACAAAGCCGTAGGAACTTGTTTTCACGCCCAAAAAACTCCACTTGAACGTAGAAAACAATGGATCTTTGGTGCCCCACTCGCCGGAGAACTTGTCCTTGATTCCGGAGCAGTCAAGGCATTATTGGAAAAAGGTAGTTCCCTACTCCCTAAAGGAATAATTAAAGTAAACGGAACTTTTTCACGCGGAGAAGTTTTAAAAGTTAGCGACTCTGAGGGAAAAGATTTGGGACACGGAGTAACTCGTTACAGCAGTGATGCTTTAGACCTGATTAAAGGAAAACACTCTCGAGAAATATATAATATTCTCGGTTATGAATACGGTTCCGTTGCCATTCACAGAGATGATTTGATTTTAAATTGATTAGTTGTTAAATATATCTCATTATATAAATGTTGAAACGAGCGCTAAGCTTAAAAGGAGAAAAACATGTTTGAAGAAAATCCTTTAGAAAAAATAGGACAAGAAGCTCAAAAAGCGTCATGGAAACTCGCAGAAACAAATACTGCACAACGCAACCAACTCCTTGAAAAAATTGCAGATAAACTTAACGCCAATATAGAACCCATTTTATCAGCCAATCAAAAAGATTTACAAACCGCTAAAGATGGGGGAATGAGTCCTGCCCTGATGGATCGGTTGTTGCTAAATACCGAACGCATAAAAAGCATTATTGCTGACATCAAAACAGTGATAGGGCTTAACGACCCGATCGGAGAAATAATAGACAGCAAAAAACTCGATAACGGGCTTGAGTTAATGCGTCGCCGAGTTCCTTTAGGTGTAATTGGTGCTATTTATGAAGCGCGCCCAAACGTTACCATAGACATTGTTTCTTTATGTCTAAAAACAGCCAACGCCGTAATTTTACGCGGAGGGAAAGAAACAATCAATACAAACTTAACTCTTGTATCTCTGATTCACCAAGCCTTAGAAGAATGCAAGCTGACCAAAAACATTGTTCAATATATTGATAACCCTGATAGAAAGCTGATAAACAGTCTGGTGCGTCTTGATAAATATGTTTCAATGATTATTCCAAGAGGCGGTCAAAAACTGCAAGAGTTTTGTCAAGAAAACGCAACTATCCCCGTAATTACCGGCGGAATAGGCGTATGCCATATTTTTGTTGATAAAAGTGCCAATCAAGAAAAAGCAATTGAGATAATCATAAACGCAAAAACACAACGTCCAAGTACTTGTAACACCCTCGAAACACTTTTAGTTCATAAAGATATTGCCGATCCTTTTATCTCAAACTTAAGTCATGCTTTAAAAAGACAACAGGTAACTTTACATATCAGTCCGGAAGTAAAACAGTTCTTGCCCGAAGACGGTGCGGCTTTTGTTGAAGTTAAAAAAGAAGATTACTCTAAAGAATGGCTGTCGTTAGATTTGAATTTAAAACTCGTCTCAAATTTAAACGAAGCAATAGATCATATTAGAGCTTGCGGAACTCAACACTCAGAAGCAATTTTAACAAACGATACTAAACAAGCCGATATTTTTATTTCTCAAGTTGATGCAGCGGCGGTTTATGTTAACGCCAGTACACGCTTTACAGACGGAGCCCAGTTTGGACTCGGTTCTGAAATTGCGGTTAGTACTCAAAAATTACACGCACGAGGACCAATGGGACTTGAAGCATTAACTAGTTATAAGTGGATAGCCTACGGAGATTATACGACTCGTGCTTAGTGAAAAATAAGCGAAAATATAGCTAAATAAACCTTAAACCGAAACAAGACAGTTCAGGGAACAGGGTTGAAAAAAGACGAAAAAAACAAAAACGATATTAAATACAAACCTTGGCTTCAACCTTGGTCAAGTTTAGGAACATGGCATTTTTTGGCGTTAAGCTTTATTTGTGCTTTATTCGCTTTTGAAAATATTCAACTCAGTCTTTTAGGCTTCTTTTTCATATTTTTGTTCGGAATAAGTAGTTCCGAAAAAAACCAAAAAATACACACTCCAAACATAGCAAACAAAGAAAAAGCTTATTTTCACAGTCTTGATAAAAAACAATTACAAACACGCAGTATTTTAATATGCTGTGTGTTTTTTCTTAGCCTAATAACTGTTATAAAAATAACTCAACTTCCAACGCCAAAAGACAACCAAATAACTAACTCAAATCAGTTAAACAAACTACTCGACGAAAACTCAGAAGAGTTTAAAAAAGGTCAAGAATTAACCTTTAAACTTGAATCGGTTAGAGGGCTTTATGACGGTCGCTTACGCCTGATTATTTCAGAGCTTCAACCAACGCAAACGCCAAAAGTTATTACGAACAATACTCAAGACGAATCAAAAAATGCTAATAATATTAAAGCAGTCTTAACTTTAGATAATGTTCAAAATTTATTTGGGGCTGACTCAAACCAAACTCTTCTTGAGGGAACTTATTACTCCGCCCTTTTAAAATTAAGAAAGCAAAGAAGTTTTAAAAACGAAAACACCACAAACAGCGATGAATATTGGAACAAACAAGGAATTTTTTATCGTTGTCTCAGCGTAAAAAATAAAACTCAATTTACAAAACTTGATATAAGAGTTCAACAAGACCTATCTCAAACCCTGCAAAAAAACTTATCTCAACACAGAAATAATTTATTACAAAAACTTAAATTAAGCCTCAAGCCGGAACTTTCCGATGCAAGAGGCATAGTTTATGCCTTAATCAGCGGAGACAGACAGTTTATTTCTTCAAACACCGCTTCTTTATTTCAACGCTCTGCCCTAATTCATAGCTTGGCATTATCGGGCTTACATTTAAGCTTAGTTTTTGTTTTAAGCCTAACTATAATAAATATTATAGCTTTTTTTAAGCCAACTATTTATCTAAAACAACCTCGGATAAAACTTGCCTTTCTTTTAAGTCTTCCCTTGGGTTTAATTTATTTATGGCTTGGTGCCTTTTCCCCCTCTTTAATCAGGGCAATGTTTATGCTTACTGTTGCTGCCTTTGCCGTTCTTTTCAGCCGATTAAAAAAAGTCGAAGATGCCCTTGTTTTAACAGTTTTATTAGTGGCAATTATTGAGACTAACCTCATCTTTGAGCTAAGCTTTCAACTTTCCGTGCTTTCAATTTTTGCAATTATTTTGTTTTTACCACTCATACAACTTGGCATAGAAAAAATGCCTTTTTTATACGGGCGGTCTTTTTATAAACGTTGTTTAAGAGCCGGCCTGACAATCTTGCTTTTAAGTTTCAGTATTCAAATATTTCTCTTGCCAATTACTAGTTTTTATTTCGGTGAAGTCCCGATTTTTTTCTTTTTAAACGTAATCTGGATTCCCGTTTTAACCTTTTTAGTCTTACCTCTGGCTTTTATTGCTTTTGTCTTCGCCGCTTTGTCTTTTAATTTTTTGAGTGAACAATTTTTTAGTTTAAGTGCCTTGATTTGCGATTTATTTTTAAACCTGCTCATTTTCCTTAATAATCATGAGTGGCTTAATGTTTTTACACCTTTACGCCCTCTTCCCTCTGCCTCTCTTGCTTTTTGGATTTTGGCAATATTAATGATTGTTTTTATTACGTATAGATTTAAACAATTAAAAGTAAAAGTGATTCATCAACTTATCTTGGTTTTGGCTTTTGCCTTATCTTTATATCCTGTTTTACTACGCTATTCACCATATTCTGAGGCAAAACAAAATATTTTTTCCATAAAAATGTTAGACGTAGGACAAGCCCAAGCCTTATTAATAGAAAGTTTTGGACAACGCTTAATCTGTGATGGTGGTGGTTTTAACAGTAAATATTTTGATAGCGGAAAACATATTATCACACCGATTTTAACTTATAACCAAGCCCCACGTCTTGATTTTATTGTCAATACACACCCGGATAACGACCATTTAAAAGGGCTTTTATACCTTTTAGAAAACTTTTCAGTAAAGCGAATTGCCTTTAACACCCTACCAACTGAAAATAGCTCTGAAAAAATACTACATCAAATTATCAAAAAAAATCATTTAAACATTGAATATTGGCGTGAAAATAAGCGTATTTTATTTTCTCAAAAGGAAAATATCAAAATTTATATTGAAGTATTATACCCAAACAATTCGGAAGAATTTATAAATACCAATGAAAACAGTTTGGTCTTGCGTTTTGTTAAAGAAGAAACAAACAATACACCCAAAGGTTTAATGATTGTTCTCGGCGACCTTCAACAAAAAGGCTTAAAACGCTTCTTAAGCAAAAATCAAATACTTGAATCAGAGGTCTTGATTTTACCACATCATGGTTCGGAAAGTTCTTTAAACCTCGAACTTTATCAAAGAGTAAAACCCAAAATCGCTTTAGCCTCAACGGGTTATGGCAATAACTGGGGGTTTCCTTCAAAAAAAGTACGAGAAGCTTTAAAAAACTTAAATATTCCCCTGCGAGTTATCGGTGAAGAAGGTGAAATAATTATTAAAACAGAGGAATTATGTTATTAGCGATTTTTTAATCTCGGATCAAGAATATCTCTTAAACCTTCACCCAATAAATTATAACCCAAAACAGTAATTAAAATACTTAAACCCGGAAAAAGCCAAAGCCACCAAGCAACTTCCATCACTTCTTTTCCCTCAAGCAACATATTTCCCCAGCTTGGTTCAGGCGGTTGAACACCCAACCCCAAAAAGCTAAAGGAAGATTCCACTAAAATCGCACCGGCAATACCTAAGGTTGCGGAAACCAAAACGGGAGCCAAGGCATTTGGCAAGATATGCCTAAACATAATTTTAAGTTTACTGCTTCCGGCTAGTTTAGCCGCCGCAATAAAATCACGCTCTTTTAAAGAAAGCGTTTCGGCTCTAACTAAACGAGTTATACCCATCCACGAAGTAAAACCTATTACAATCATTATGTTATTTAAACTCGGTTCCATAAAAGCAATAACCGCAAGAATTAAAAAGAAAGAAGGAAAACAGAGCATAATATCTACAAGACGCATAATTAATTCGTCTACGATTCCGCCTAAAAAACCAGATAATAAACCAAGAACGATCCCAATGCTTATTGAAATTCCAACGGATACAAAACCGACCCATAAAGACACACGCCCACCATAAAGCAGACGAGCAAATACATCTCGCCCTAAAGCATCAGTTCCCAAAAAATGTTCCGCACTAGGTGGAAGAAGAATATGACTCGTCAGATCATTCGGATCATATCCACTAATAAACGGTGCAAAAACGGCGAGAAAAGACATCATAAAAACAATAAATAAACCACAAATAAAAAAAGTATTATCAAAAGGTAAAAGTCTTTTTAATTTTGCCCAAAAACTTTGGCGAATTTGACAAGTTTGCATTATTCGCCCCCGCTTTGATTATGTTGCCCTGTTCTGATGCGAGGGTCTGCTAAACCGTAGCAAAAATCAGCCAATAAATTACCCAAAAGCGTTAGAACAGCACCCAAGACAAGGTTTCCCATAATCATTGGATAATCTCTTGACATTACAGCAGTATAAAACAATTGACCAAGCCCGGGTAAAGCAAAAATGCTTTCTATTATCACGCTTCCACCAATCAACCCGGGAATAGATAAACCAAGCAAAGTAATCACGGGCAACAATGCGTTACGCAGTGCGTGTTTATAAATTACAACATGCTCGGGAAGACCCTTAGCTCTAGCTGTTAAAATATAGTCTTGATTTAATACTTCCAGCATAGAGGAACGCATAAAACGGCTCATGCCTGCCAAACTCCCAAAGGTATAGACAAAAAGCGGTAAGGCAAGATGTGATAAAATATCTTTCATTTTTCCAAAAGTGCTAAGATATTCATAATCCATTGATTTTATACCTGAAATCGGAAAAATTTGCCATTCAATACCAAAGTAAATCATTAAAATTAAAGCAAGCCAAAAACTAGGCATGGCAAAACCGATAAAAACAAAAATTGTCGTTAAATTATCTAGCCAGCCCCCTTTTTTACAAGCCGACATAATACCCAAAGGAACAGCAATCAATAAAGACAAAAACAAAGACGCTATATTCATTCCAACGGTTAAAGGTAAACGCTCGCTGATTTTTTCCAAAACCGGTCTGGCATCACTGGAAAGAGAATTTCCAAAATCAAGAGTAACAAGACGTTTTACCCAATCAAAATATTGCACATAAAGCGGACGATCCAAACCGTATAACGCATCAAGACGTTGGCGAGTAAGGTCGCTTGCAATAGGGTTCAGAGTTGTTTGTAATTCTGTAGGAGAACCGGGAGCTAAATGAATAATCCAAAAGCTCAAAATGGTAATACCCAAAAAAGTAATGCACAGCCAAAAGAATTTTTTTAAGATTCTTAATGATAAAAATTTTAACGTAGTTTTTACTGACATAAGTTTTAGACTAAAGTTTAGCGATTACAACATAATAACATTAATAAATTAACGCTGTTTATAGTTTAAAATGTGTTAAAAGGTTTTCGGCAACTTTATTCGCATCAAATCTTTCTTCTGCAAATTTGCGCCCCTCATGCCCCATACTTTTACTCAATGCAGGTATTTCAATAAATTTTATCATAATATCCGCAAGAGCTTCGGGGTCTTGAACGGGAGATAAAAAACCGTTAACTTTATTTTTAACAACTTCTTTACAACCCGGAACTTTAGTGGCAAGCACAGCCCGCCCCATGCTCATTCCTTCTAATAAAGCACAAGGAGTTCCCTCTCGATAAGAAGGCAAAACCATTACTGAAGCTTCGGCAATATAAGGACGCACATCATTAGTAGCACCCAGATATTGCAAGACCCCTTCTTTTTCCCAGTCTCTCACTTCACTTAAAGGAATTCCGCCAACCCCGTTTTCTTCAGGCCCTAAAATACTAAAAATCGTGTCGGGATATTGTTCTTTAACAATTTTAGCCGCATAATAAAAATCTCTAATGCCTTTTGCTTCCAAAAGTCGAGCCACAAGTAAAAAATGTTGTTGAGCCTCAGGCAGTGGAACTTCGGAAAACAAAAGCGTATCAACCCCCGTTCCCGGTGAAAATTGAATCTCTATATTTTTTGGAAGAATATGTAATTCTTCAAAAAGTTCTTTATCGTCTTGGTTTTGAAAAAACACCGTATTCACTTGGTTTAAGGCAAGACGATAGAGCAATACGGCGACCATTCTAAGGCTTTTTTTCAAAAAGCTATCTGCTTCAAAGGCATAACCCAAGCCAGTTATCATAGCATAACGATATTCTTTTTTGGGATATTTAGCCAAAGCAGCAGCCAAAGAACCGTAAATAACAGCTTTTATCGTATAAACAAAAAGACGATCGGGCTTTTCTTCTTCCAAAAGTTTTTTTAAGGCAATAACGGTTTTATAATCGTTAAGCGGATTTAAACCTTTACGATCTAAAGGATAAAAACGTATTTTAACACCAAGTTCATGGAGCTTTTCTGTCCACTCGTCTGCATCAGGCAAAAACGCCACAACTTCATGCCCTTTGGCAATCGCATTACAGATTAAGACAGTCCAAAAATTATTCATGGCTCTGGACTGATTTCCAATTATAACCAGCTTCATTCTTATAATCCTTGATGTTTTTTTATTCTTTAGCATATCAAGCCAGAAAGTAAAGAGATGATAAGATAAAATGACTTTTTATATGCTTTTAAACGTTACTTGGTAAAAACAGTACTGCAAATTATTTGCTACGCTTTTCAGAACCTTGAATCAAAATATAATGTTGACGCATTCTATCAGCATCACTGCGTGCTACATAAATATTATTTCCGTCGCAATCTTTTTTTGAATAAAACATTCCCGTTGCAACGGTTCCCGGAGTTGGAATAAAACATTGCACTTGCTTTGGTGTCCATCTTTTTTGAGCCAACCATTTTTTTAACATCAACATATCTTTATCTTCACAGCCCGGAAAAGCACTCATTAAATAAGGGATAATATATTGTTCTTTTTTCGCTTGCTCAGATGAACGCTGAAAACGCTCCAAAAATGCCTCAAAACGCTCTAAAGTAGGTTTACGCATCAACGTTAAAACATGCTCGCAAATATGTTCGGGGGCAATTTTTAACAGACCTCCCGTAAATTCTCTTGCATAAGCCTCTAACGCCTCGGTTTGATTAAGGGCTAAATCAAGACGTATTCCGCTTGCAACTCTAACATTATTCACATTTTTATGTTGGTTAATCTGACGTAAAAGCTTTATATGTTGCATTTGATCTATTTTAAAAAACTTACAAACACCTGGAAACATACAACTTTTTCGCAAACATTTTTTTTGTTCAAACGTACAAACCGCCTGCCACATATTAGCACTCGGACCACCGACATCACTAATCGAACTTGCCCACTTTGGAATTTTGGTTTGATTTGTAAAGTTTTTTGAAGTTTGAGAGGAAAAAGTAATTTTATCAAGCTCTTGTAAAATAGATTCAGAGCTACGAGAGCTAATCTTCCTGCCTTGATGTAAAGAAAGAGAACAAAAAGAACAAGCCCCACCACAACCTCGGTGGCTGGTAATACTTGTACGAATCATCTCCCAAGCCGGAATTGGTTCTTTATATAAAGGGTGAGCTAGGCGAGAAAAAGCTAAACCATATAATAAATCTAACTCGCTTGTAGTCAGGTTATCTTGAGGGGGAGCTAAAATCAAGTTGCGTTTATCGTCAATTTTTTCAATACAATAAAAGTCAGCCTGATGAACCTGTTCTTCTAAAGTTAAAGCACTCTGGATCAACAATTCTGGTTTTAATTTAATCTCATTTAAACTTGGTAAAACTCTGATTGTATATTCTTCTTTATTTGAAGCTTGATCTGAAATTATTTTTAGCTCATCGTCCGCATTATTGCCAGAACTAATAAAAGCTGTTCCCAATGTATATTTTGCAACATCAACAAAATCTTTTCGCAACAAAAACTCTGATTGAGTCTTTGCTAAAGCGTTTTTTGCTTTGTTTGCCAACTCTAAAATTGCTTTTTCACCCATACCGTAAATTAAAACATCTGCCTTAGCATCACACAAAAGAGGCAAACGCAAGGCATCAGTCCAAAAGTCATAATGTGTTATTCTTCTTAAAGAAGCTTCAATTCCGCCAAGCACAATTGGAATATCTTTAAAATTTTGACGCAATAAATTACTATAAATTATTGTAGCTCTATTCGGACGAGAACCGTTTTTCCCACCGGGAGTATACGCATCATCATGGCGTTTTTTTCTAAACGCCGTATAATGTGCCAGCATAGAGTCAATCGCCCCGGCGCTAACCCCGGCAAAAAGTTTTGGGCGACCCATATCAGTTATTTTAGATAACGAGTTAGAAATATTTTTTTCCGCTCCCTGCCACTCAGGTTGGGCAATAACTCCAACCCGAAAGCCATGCTCCACCAACCAACGCCCTAAAAGAGAAACCCCAAAAGAAGGGTGATCAATATAAGCATCGCCCGAGACTAAAAGTATATCAAGCTCAGACCACCCAAGTTGTTTCATCTCTTGGCGAGTCATGGGTAAAATCGGCGTATTTTCAAAAACGGCTTTTGATAAAGATTTTTTTTCAGACTTTTGCATATAATTATTTCAGTTGTTTAAAATAAAAGTTTAGTCAACGACTATAAATAAAATAATAAAAACAATTTTTACTTATAACATATAACCAAAGAAGACAAATGATAAAAAGTTTATTTTTTTGCAGGATAGACTTTACAACTTAACGAATGAACGTTATACTCGCCGAACTTAAAAAAGCTTTAAGCTTGGTAAAATTTATATATAAAATTAAAGGAGAGCAACATGGCTCAGAAAAAAAGAGAACGTGCAAAAGAATTAGATCGTAAACGTCATCGTCGTGAACAACGCATTAAAGAGCGTATCCGCGAAGCAAAAGCCGCTAAAGCAAAAAACTAATACGTTTAACCTAATATATAAATTAGTTAAATAATTATTTTTTAAAAGGGTTTCTTTTAACTCTTTTGCGTATTATTACATAAAATATCTCAGGCTGTTTCTCAATAAAAGATTCTACTAAAATGTCAAAAATGTCTTAATCTTTTTGATCTCAAATTTTAGCAGAATAATTTATTAAGACACAGCCTTTAGCATTAATAAATTTATAATATAAGACCATTGAAAAACTCCGTTTTGCGTACTTTTTTCATCTTTTTATGCTCTGTATAAAACATAGCATAAAACGTCTTAAGCCACTTTGAGACTACCGTGCAATAGTCTCAATATATAAATTAAATCATTAAAGCTCTTGACTCTTTATAAGGGTTTCTTAAATATAAAAGCATGTTTTTATATGAAAACCAACGGTTCTTTATGTTTTCATATTGAAATGTTTAATATTCAATAAAAATAATATAATACGTTATCAATATACGGAGTTTATCATGCCAATTTACGAATATCATTGTGAAGATTGCCAACAACTCTTTGAACATTGGCAAACCAGTCATACACCCCAAGAAACAATAGACTGCCCCATTTGCAAAGGAAAAGGGCATAAAATAATCTCAAACACCTCTTTTGTTCTTAAAGGTGGCGGTTGGTACGCTACTGAATATGGAAAATCAAAATCGGAAAATACCAAAGACACTGACAGCAAAAATACTGCTCCCAAAGAAAATACAGCGACAAGCTCAACGGCTCAAACACCCGCTTCAACCCCTTCCGGTTCAACCCCAACAAATTAGCAAAAAATTAGCTTGCTAAAAATAAAATAAAAGCATAATAAAAAATGTTCTTTCGCTATTATTATGAATGTTTCTGATTTGTTGACCTAGCTTAGCCCAACAATATGATCAATAAACATATCATAACTGTTTATTATATTTTAAAAATATATTTATTTGCCGAAATTTTCAGGTACAAAAAACTTAAATCATCTAAAAAAAATATACTTGTTATATTTATAATCAAAAAACGGTATATTCAAGGAGTCAGTCATGAAAGAAAAAATTCACCCAAAATTATTTAAAGCAAAACTTATTTGTGCATGTGGCAACGAAATAGAAGCTCTTTCCGTTAAAGGAGAAGTAGTACAGGTTGAAATCTGCTCAAGCTGCCACCCTTTTTATACCGGTAAACAACGTTTTGTTGATACCGCCGGACGTATTGACCGCTTCCGCAAAAAATACGCCAACACAACTAAGTAATTTTATTATACTTTAGCGGTTTAATATTAGCTTTTGGGCAGGCGAAGCTTTTGTCTGCCCTTTAGTTGTTTTTATTATGTTGTTTTAACTGGCTTTTCACTTTGTATTTTATTTTGTAAAACATTTAAGACAAATTATACCTCAGGTTTAAAATCTTTTCGCTTTAACTTTGTATTGTCTGTTTTTAGGGTACAATCATGAATCACAATAGTTCTTGTAATAATGAACAAAATCAAACAACTTCGTCAGACAGTACTTTAAAATGCAACGCCACAGAAAGTTTGGCCGTTGGCGGTCAAGCCTTAATGGAAGGCATTATGTTGCGTCATGGTTCTCGCTTGGCTCTTGCCGTTCGCAAACCAAACGGTGAAATTATCTCAAAAGTAATTCCATGGTACTCTTTAACCTCTTCGCCTTTGTTAAAAAAACCTTTTCTCAGAGGTTTTCCGACTTTAGTTGAAACTTTAATTAACGGAATCAGAGCCTTGAATATGTCTGCCACTGTTGCAGTAGAAGACGACGCCCAAGAACTTACCCCTTGGCACTTGGCTCTTACCTTAATTATTTCAATAGGTATGGCACTCTTACTTTTTGTTGTAATTCCTCATGTATTGACAATAGGTATTAATAACGCAGGACTTTCCTCCGGAGTTGAAAATTTATCTTTTCATATTTGGGACGGGCTGTTTAAAATGTCCATGTTTGTCGGATATATTGCCGCTATTTCTTTTGTTCCCGATATAAGACGAGTCTTTCAATTTCACGGAGCGGAACATAAAATCATTAACGCTTATGAAACAGGAGCAAACGTTACCGCCGCTTCTGCCGCAAACTTTAGTCGCCTCCACCCTCGTTGTGGAACAACTTTTTTACTCTTCGTTATTTCTATTTCCATTCTTTTACACGTTATTTTTGTACCGTCTTTAATGCACTTTTGGACACCTGAAAACGCTATATTAAAGCATTCTGTCATTATTTTGGTTAAATTAATACTGATTGTTCCAATTAGTTCTTGTGCCTATGAGCTTATTCGTTTTGCGGCAAAAATGAACAACAGTTTATTGACAAAAATTTTACAAGCCCCGGGTTTACTTTTACAAAAAATGACGACCAAAGAACCCGATCAGTCTCAACTCGAAGTTGCTGTTGTTGCTCTTTACGAGGTCTTAGGGCCAATACCGCCAAATTTTGTAACACCACCAGCCTATAGTAATTGGGAGTAACCAATCATGATTGCTAAACTTGAAAGCCTAGAAGCTCGTTATCTTGAGCTTGAAACCATGTTAAGTGCCCCTGATATTTTATCAGATCAAGAACGTTTCAGAAGCTTGAGTAAAGCTCACGCCGACTTAAGAGAGGTTGTTGAGGCTTTTCGTGAATATAAAACACATAAAGAAGACCTTGAAAATAATACGCTCTTATTAGAAGACAGCGACCCTGAAATAAGAGCAATGGCAGAAGAAGAAATCAAAATTGCAGAAGAAAAAATGCTTAATTTTGAACAAAAACTGAAAATATTTTTACTGCCCAAAGATCCAATGGACGAAAAGAATATTATTCTTGAAGTGCGTGCCGGAACAGGCGGAGAAGAAGCCGCCCTCTTTGCAGCCGATATTTTCCGTATGTATTGTCGCTATGCCGAACGCAAGGGTTGGAAAGTTGAAATTATTTCAGCAAGTGATTCGTCTAACGGCGGATACAAAGAAATTATCGCCGAAATTAACGGAGCCAAAGCTTACAGCCAAATGAAGTTTGAAGCAGGCACCCACAGAGTGCAGAGGGTTCCGGAAACAGAAGCCCAAGGACGCATTCACACTTCTGCGATAACTGTTGCCATTATGCCGGAAGCAGAAGAAGTTGACGTTAACTTTAAACCCGAAGAATTACGTTTTGACGTTTATCGTTCATCAGGCCCCGGCGGACAATCTGTTAACACAACTGACTCGGCGGTTAGAGTAACCCACTTGCCAACAGGTATAACCGTTGCCTGCCAAGATGAAAAAAGCCAACATAAAAATAAAACAAAAGCCTTAAAAATTTTACGAGCTAGAGTTTTACAGCTAGAACAAGATAAGCATCACGCTCAATTAGCTGATACTCGTCGGGCTCAAGTTGGTAGTGGAGACCGTTCTGAAAGAATACGCACATATAACTTCCCACAAGGAAGAGTCAGCGACCACAGAATTAACTTAACTTTATATAAACTTGATCTGGTTTTAGACGGCGATATTCAAGAATTTGTTGACGCTTTAACGACAAACTATCAAGCCGAAGCCCTAAAAGTTCAAGGCGATAATTAAGTTTAATTCTTTAAATAGAGACTATTGCACAAGAATCTCTCAGTTGATTCCGTTAAAATGAATGGTCTTAATCAAATTGTACACTCTAAAGCTCTAAATATTTATAAGTTTAGAGCTTTATTTTTTTTCAAAATTACTGTATAAAAAGATAAACGTTATAGAATATATTTTGAGCTATTTTTATAATAAAAATTAAAACGATAACAGCGAGGAACGTTATGGTAAACTTAATAAAAAAAATCAGTGTATTACTTGTTACAATTCTCTGCTTCAGCTTGTTCGGATTAAATAACATAAAAACAGCCGAAGCAAAAAGCCAAAAAGCTCCAATAATCAGCCAATCTATGCATGGAATAAATTTTGGAACTGTCGAAGAAATCTATTGCATTCAAGACCTTAAAAAAAATATGCCTATAGCGTGGTTTGAAGGCGTAAATCAAGCTGCCTTTAAAAAGCTCTATCCAAAGCTTGAAGTGCCGGCTTCTACCAATGTTTTTCTTCTAAAACAAAACAATCACCCAAAAGCACTACCAGGTAGATTATTGATCTTAATAGATGCCGGAGCTGGGTCTTTTATAAAAGACGAAAAAGGCAACATTCACCCCGGTCAACTGAGTAAAGCTCTAGAGTATGCGACAATCAATCCTAACGATATAGATGCCGTTCTTATTACTCATTTACATTTTGATCATATTGGCGGTTTGTTAGATAAAGACAATAACCCTGTCTTTAAAAATGCCACAATATATATAAATGCAAAAGAAAAGGCATATTGGCTTGACCCGGAAGTTATTAAAAATGCCCCCGAAGCTGCGAAGCCAAATTTTGACTTAGTACAAAAAGTATTTACAGCTTACGGAGATAAAATTAAAATATTTGAAGTAACAGATCAGTTGATAGCAGGCTTTAAGCCAATAGAAGCTTACGGACATACCCCCGGGCATACAGCCTTTGAATATAATACTGGTAAACAAAAATTAATGTTTTGGGGTGATGCCGTACACGGAGCTGCAATACAGTTTCCTAATCCAAGCATCGCTTTTAAATATGATGTAGACCCACAAAAAGCGATTGAAACAAGAATTGCTCTAATGAAAAAAGCCGCGAGCGAAAAATATATAGTCTTCGGAGCTCACCTTCCATTTTACGGTTTTGGAAGAGTTGAACCACACGGAAAAGGCTTTATATATAAAAACGGAAGATAAAACCACTATAAACAATAACTCAAAGCGGTTAAACAAAAGTAAATTTGACTAACCGCTTTGATTAATATTCTTAATAAATTATACTAAAGTAAAATCCTATGAACAACATTATGTTTTTTTATAAAGCTGACAAACTCAAACTAGCTAAAATTTTTGTTATTTTAAACCTTATTTTTTTTAGCTCTGCTCTGAGCCTTAAAGCACAAAATGCAATAGGCACCAATGCAATAGGCACCAATGCAATAGGCACCAATGCAACGGGCACTAATTCAATAGGCACCAATGCAACAGATTCGACAACGAACTCAACTCAACAAAGCAACACTAACGCAACAACCAAAGCTCAAAATGATTTAAAAAAACAAACAAGAAAAAGTACGGGCAAAGTTTATAGCGAAGACCAACAATTTAAAGGAGCATTGCGTAAAGAAACGGCTCTTGCCCTCGCTGTTGCCAAGGCTCGTTATGTGGCGATGGACGATGCCGCCCGCTCTTTAGTCTTGCGTCCTGATGTACAAGCTTTTGCCAACTCGACAAAAAACACAGCCCCGCTTGATCCTTTTGCCTTGGCTTATGCGGTTTATACAACCGAAATTTTACCACCGGAACTCGCCGGTTTTTCGCCTGAACTATCTGTACGAGCCGGCGTTGGAATTGTTCCTCGTTATTCTGCTCCCAATCAAAATGCTGTAGATTTTTCAGTAACAACTGTTTTAAACAATCCGGAACTTTTGTTTTTTACAGCAGACAGCATCAAAAAAGAAAACAGCCTATTAAAAGAATTGATTAGTTTAAGCGACGCAGAAATAAAAAATCCGACTCAAGCAAATAAAAAACTAGAGATGACCGTTCGCTTTAAAAAACTTACTGATGCCCTTTCCGCTCTGGAACTTTTTAGAGAAGTTTTGCCCAATTTACAGCCTACAACATGGTCAAACCCCGAACAAGTTGTCGAAACCATGAAAAAAGCTATCCAGTTTGACCAAGATAACCCGCTTATTTTAGGAACTTTGGGTGAGGCTCTTTTGGTCGAAGGAAAATCACAAGACGCTATTGATTATCTTAGCTCTGCGATAAAGCTTGATAAAACCAAAGCTCGTATGTTTCATATGCGAGGCGTTGCATATATGAGTTTACACCTTCCGGCGTTAGCCATAGAAGATTTTTCTTCTGCGTTAGAGCTTAACCCAAACTCTCCTACTTATTATAATGCCAGAGGTGCGGCTTATTTATTTCAGGCTGATTATAAAAATATGTGCAAAGATTTTTATTCCGCCTGTACCTTTGACAGTTGCCAAAACTATCAGTGGGGAATAGCCCAAGGATATTGTAAAAAATAAATAAATAAACCAAGTTTAACAGCCATAAACATGCAACATAACACCTTAATAAAAATATACGGATTGCTTAGTGGCGTATCGGAAAAAGCTTTTGAACGTTTAAAACCCTTTATTTCTGAGGCAATAAGCACAGAAGAAAGCCTAGATAATAGCTTTACTTATAACAAAAACAAACAAGAGCTTAACTGTTCTTTTGAAGGTCTTTATTTCCCCTTTGAAGACTTTTTACAAGAGCTTAATCTAACTAACCCAAAAAATAAAAATTCTTACCCCTTAAATAATATTTTTCAAGACGTTGAAGGTCGCCTTGATTATATTGATATTGAAAACTGGAACTTAACCAGATTAATATTTCAAAACCACACAATACAATATTCTACCACTCCTTTAAACAATATCTTGGCATATTCGGGACATTAGATAAAACATATTAATAATATTACATATTTTTATTATTGACAGAAAAATGGTTTAAGACCAAAATCGTTTAAATGTTCACATAAAAAATTGCTGTTAAGCAAATAAAACTCATGCTTTTCGCAAAAACTTAATCACATTATTTTCTTAAAGGACTCTATATGAATACCGACATTATTATTTTAGGTGCCAACGGACGCATGGGAAAAATTCTTTGTCAGTTAGTTAAAGAAGATAAGGATCTTACGCTTGTAGGAGTTGTGTCTCGAAACACAGAAGATTTAAGTGTTAAGAACTGGGGTTGTCCTGTTAGTGCTAACCTTGAAGAAGCTTTAAGACAAGTTGACGACACAAAAAAGGTTGTTATTATTGATTTTTCTTCCCCTGCAAACAGTCTAAATGTGGCTCATACTGTCGCTAAACTTGGTGGCTGTCTTGTAATTGGTTCTACTGGATTTTCCAACGAAGAAAGAGCCGAACTTAAAGAACTGGCAAAAAAAACGCCTATCTTTTGGTCGTCTAATATGAGCATAGGAGTTAACGCTCTTTTACAGAACCTTCCCGGTTTGGTTAAAGCTCTTGGTTCTGATTATGATATTGAAATTATGGAAATTCATCACAACAAGAAAAAAGACGCTCCGAGCGGAACAGCAAAAATGTTGGCAGAATGTGTTGCAACAGCTAAAGACATTAACCTTGACGAACACGTTGTTTACACCAGAGAAGGTATTAACAACGCACGTCAAAAAGATGAAATAGGAATGCAAGCATTGCGAGGCGGTGATGTTATCGGAGTACATACTGTTTATTTCTTGGGATCCGGCGAACGTATAGAAGTAACCCACCACGCACATTCAAGAGAAACTTTTGCACAAGGGGCTTTAAGAGCGGCTAAGTGGCTCATCAAGCAAAAACCCCAAACATTATATTGCATGAAAGATTTACTTTAATTTATCATATCTTAATCTATTGTTAAATTTAGTTTTTTATATCAACAAAAGTTTCCGCCTGTTTGCTTAAATTCTTTCAGTCGGAAACTTTTGTCGATTAGTGTTTATGATAATTAATATTATTTTATGCTTGTTATATTTTATTGATTTTAGTATAGTCTATAACCAAACTATATAAAAAAACATTGCAAAACTCGGTTTTGCGTTCTTTGTTCATCATTTTATGCTTTGTTTAGACACCGCATAAAATGCCTTAAGGCACAAAAAAATTCATTTCACAGGAAAAATAAGTTTTTCTTATTCGTGATTTTTGGAGTGTCTTTCTAACGAAAGCCTCTTTGAGTCTATTGTTCAATATTTCATATCAATATAACACCTGTGTTAAATGTATTAAAAAAACTAAACTGTTAGTTTTAATAAAAAGGCATTTAAACAAAACACCTTTGATTAAATATATCAACTATCGCATTATTAATATAAAAATCGGGTATACTTAAAAATGTTACGTTATTTTGTTGGCTCTGTTCACCGAACTCTTACAATAATACTCTTGCTTGCAACAGTACCGGCATTGTGTATTATTTTATTTTCGGGGGTACAACAAAGAAGAGCGATTATTCAAGGCTCTAATCTGCGAGCGGAAAATATCACCAACACATTAAGTAACCAACAAGAACAAATATTTAACCATGTAAGAAACCATTTTTTTTTATTATCTCAAGCAAGCCCCGTGCGCGACCTTGACTTAAACGCCTCACAAGCCCTCTTGCACCAGCTTACAAATGAAAGTAAAATCTATAACAATCTCTTGTTATATGATACTCGCGGTAACTTATTAGTCTCAGGGGTAGAAGGCGAAGCCACTCCGGATGTGGTTGATGTGCCTTTTTTTGTAAACGCCTTACGTTATCGAGATTTTGTCATAAGTGGCGTTGACGTAATAAGCAGGTATGGTGGCGATGCCAATTTTCCTGTATTATATGTAGCTTATCCTGTTTTAGCAAAAGACGGACAAATCGTTGCCGTTTTAGTTGGGGCAATACAAATTCCCGCACTTCAGCGTTTTATCGGAGATGGCATAAGACTCTCAGAGGGTGCATATATCGAACTTATTGATTCACAAGGAAAACTCATTTCCTCATATCCGTATAATCCTGAAATGATGCCTGCCGATAACGTTCCGCCAAGTATGTGGTGGAGTTTAAACCCCAATAAAGATAAAGGGCAAACCGTTGACCCTCAAACTCAAAGAGGAGAAGCCGACGATATTATAATGACTTTCTCCAACTTAAATTTAGATGCTGTACCCGGTTTTGATATTCACCTACTCTTTTCTTTGCCGCAAGCTCCAATTTATGCTGATGCCAACGCCCTTTTATATCATACTTTATATCGCTTTATAATCGCTTTCTTGTTGACCTTGATTTTAGCACCGGGAATTAGCTTCTTTTTATTAAGAAGACCCACCTACCGCTTAATTTCTGCTGTTAACTCTTTAAAAAACGGCGATTTTGATAACCTAACATCAATCAAAGACCCGATTATAGAATTTAAAAATATCGCCGTTGCCTTCAACAATATTTCAAAAACGCTAAAAGAGCGTACAACCGAGCTTAATGAGGCAACAGAACAATCAGAAAGTGCCATAAAAGCAAAAAGCGAATTTTTGGCAAATATAAGTCATGAAATGCGAACTCCTATGAATGCAATTATAGGACTTGCACATTTATGCATGAAATCTCCACTCACAACAAAACAACTCGACTATCTGCAAAGAATTCATTCCGCCGGCCATCAACTTTTAAAAGTAATTAACGATATTTTAGACTTCTCTAAAATAGAAGCCGGAAAAATGGATCTTGAACAAATACCTTTTGATCTTAACCTTTTAATCAACGGTATTATAAATACTCATGAAGAACGTGCAAAACAAAAAAAGCTTAATTTTACTTTTTATGTAGATAAAAATATTCCGCGTTCGATAATAGGCGACCCTCTTCGCCTCGCTCAAATATTAAATAATCTCTTGGAAAATGCCATAAAGTTTACAAATAGCGGTTTTGTGCGTTTAGATATAAGCTCTGCCGGAATATTTCAACACCAAGTTACTCTTGTTTTTGAAATTACCGATAGCGGAATAGGTATAGGAAAAGAACAATCAAACAAACTATTTACCGCTTTTTCACAAGCCGATACCTCATCAACCAGAGTCTTTGGCGGATCAGGTTTGGGCTTAGCTATCTGTAAACGACTTTTAACTTTGATGAAAGGCAATATAACAATTCACAGTCAAGCAGGAAAAGGAACAAAAATATTGTGTTCTGCAACCTTTAAATTAACCAAACAAAACGTTGCTGCCCTAAAACCAAGCCACCACCTCGACATAAAAACGTTAATCATTGATGACGATGACCTTAGCAGAAAATCAATGAAAACAATTCTCTCTAGTCTTAATTATACGGCATACGGCGTAGCAGATACAAGCGAAGGGTTAACCGAGCTTAAAAATGCCGATAAAAAGAATATGCCTTATGATTTAGTTTTAATTAATTGGCGAATGCCAGACTCAGACAGCCTTGAAACAACAAAAAATATTAAAAAAAATCTTGGATTAAACAAAATACCGACTGTTATCTTCTTAACAACATACAACAAAAAAGAAATAACAGACAAAGCCAAAACGTTTGGAGTAGACGGATTTCTGCATAAACCTCTAGACGGTTCAATTATTAATGACACACTCAGCTCTTTAATAAAACAAAATAAACTTATTGATCAAACAAACTCTAATGCGGAAGAACTAGAAGAAATACCAAAAGACCTCAAACGCATCGTACCAGCTAAAACAACACCCACCTCACAAAACAATAACCTGATTTTATTGGTCGAAGACAACCTTATAAATCAAGAAATTGCTGTCGACATATTGGAAAGCGCTAATTATAAAGTATTAATTGCCAATAATGGTCAAGAAGCCCTAGATATATTAAACGATATTTATTCTAAAAACAATAAAGTAAGCGTCGTCTTAATGGATCTGCAAATGCCCGTTCTTGGTGGAATAGAAGCAACAAGAAAAATAAGAGCCGACAAAAGATTTGAACTCTTACCTGTTATTGCAATGACTGCCTCAACTGATGACTCAGAAAAAAGAAAATGCCAAGAAGTCGACATGGACGGATACATAGGTAAACCTTTTGATGTTGAACAATTATTTGAAACTTTAAATATTTGGCGAAATGGACGAGAGATAATTAACCCCCAAGAAACAGAATTAAAAACTATTATCCTACAAATTATTCAATTATTAAAAAATGACGACTCGGAAGGAGCTGTTTTGTTTAAACAAAATTTATCTAAATTAAACAAAGAATATCCCAATGACATACTGCAAAACATATTGAAAAACATAAACAATATAAATTATGATTCTGTTATCGTTATGCTTGAAGAATTAATTAACTCTCACTAACCAAACTTTAATTTACCACAATTTACAATAGACAGTTTACAAATAACACGCTAAAAATAAACTTAACCTTTTATAAAACAAAAATACTTAACAATTAAGCACTTAATAATATCGGTAGAACAACGTTATGAAACTATTTTCAGGCTCCATAAGTAAAATTTTATATTTTATAGTATTGTTAGCTGTTATTCCGGCTGCTATAACCATTGTATATTCAAGCATAGAAAGCAAAAATATTTATATGCAAGACGTAGACAACAGATCAAGCGACCTTATCTTGACTGTTGGAACACAAAATCAGCTTTTAGTCGAAAACACTAGAGTATTATTAAAAACGTTATCTCAACTAGACGAAATACAAGAAAAAAATATTGCCTTTTCTACCAATATTTTACAAGCCCTGGTTGACCAATATCCAATTTACAACAACATATTTTTAGCTGACAAAGATGGCTATGTCTTTGCATCAGGAGTAGATTGGAAACCCGGCATCAACATAAAAGATGAAGATTCTTTTCAAAACGCTGTCAAATCAGGTGATTTTAGTATTGGCAACCTAAAACTTGACAATATTTTAGAAAAAAACACACTCCACTTTTCTTATCCGATAAAAGATAAAAATGGGGAAATTACTACAGTTATAATAGCCAGCATACAACAAAACACCGGTGTTATCGATTATTCTCTTCTTAATTCAATAAAAGGTGCAAAATTTACACTGATAGACAGAAACGGTGCAATAGTCTCAAGATATCCACCGGAACAAAACCAAAAAGACGAAGATAACGCCGAACTGGCATTTCTTTCTTCTGAGCTTTGGGATAAAATCAAAAATCAAAAAGAAGCTTTTGGAAAATTTACGGAAACAGATAAAAACGGAGAAAAGATAAATATAACTTACGAACGTTTAACTCGTCCGGACAATAAAAGATTATATCTTGCAAGCGTTATCTCTATTCCCGCAACTTCTATAAAAAACAACGCCAATACTTTTTTATGGCGAGACTTAACCGCACTTTTGGCAGTAACTGTTTTCACCCTGTTAACAACTTGGTTTTTAAGCCAAAAAGCACTGATTCAACCGCTTGTATCATTACTGCGTTCTGCACAATCTCTTGCCAAAGGAAACTTAACAACACGTTCTCACTTAGGCGGATTAAAAGGAGAAGTCGGAATACTTGCTCACTCTTTTGACGAAATGGCAGAAGCCCTCGAAGAGAGAACCAAAGAACTAATTAATGCAAAAATGGCCGCTGATGTTGCTAATAAAGCTAAAAGTGAATTTTTAGCCAATATGAGCCACGAAATCAGAACCCCGATGAACGCAGTTATAGGCATGGCTTATTTAGCTCAAAAAACAAAACTTACTCCTAAACAACACAACTATATTTCAAATATTTATTCCGCCGGAACTACCCTATTAGGAATAATTAACGATATTCTTGATTTTTCAAAAATCGAATCAGGTCAACTTACTTTAGACTATATCCCTTTTCGCCTCGATGATATTTTTGAAAACATCAGCGTTTTAGTTTCACAAAAAGCCAACGAAAAAGATTTGGAGATATTGTTTGTCATAGAAAAAGACGTTCCGCATAACCTTATCGGCGACCCTCTTAAATTAGGACAAATAATCACCAACCTGATGAATAACTCTGTTAAGTTTACGGACAAAGGAGAAGTAATACTTTCCTGTAGGCTGGAATCAGAAGAAAAAAACAAGATAAAACTAATATTTAGCGTTAAAGATACCGGAATAGGCATGACCCCGGATCAACAAAAAAATCTGTTCAAAGCTTTTACTCAAGCAGACGGGTCAACAACAAGACGCTTTGGCGGAACCGGACTTGGTCTTACTATTACCAAGCGCCTTGTTGAAATGATGGAAGGAAGTATTAAAGTCAAAAGCGAAATTGGTCAAGGAACGGAAATCAGCTTTGATGCCTTGCTTGAAAGAGGTAATGAAGACTTACAGGTTCAAAAAACCGCTCTTCCGGCGTTACAAACAAATATTTTGGTTGTTGACGACAATAGTGCTGCTAGAGAAGTTTTAACAAGTTTGATTGCGGGCTTTGGCTTTAAAGTTAATAGTGCGGCATCAGCAAAAGAAGCTTTTCAAATGCTGATAAAAGCAGATCAAGACGACCCCTTCCAACTTGTATTTATGGACTGGAAAATGCCGGAAATTGACGGTATTGAAGCCATGACCCATATTTTTCAAAAACTTAACCTTAAATCACAACCGAAAATTATTCTGGTTACGGCTTTTGGGCGTTCAGAAGTACAACAACAAGCCGAAGACGCCGGAGCATCAGGTTTTTTACATAAACCTATTAACCAATCGGTTCTGCTTGATTCTATTATGTTCGCTCTAAGTAACGAAGACCAAGATCCAGACTCTATAGAAACCCAGGGAAACACCGGACTACAAAATGAACAATTAAGTGAAATTAATACCAGCGATATTAATTTCACCGGTGCAAAAATATTGTTGGTTGAAGATAACCTTGTAAACCAACAAATCGCCGTCGAACTATTAGAAGATGCCGGCGCGACCGTTACTATCGCAAACAACGGACAAGAAGCCATAGATATGCTCTCTAACTCAAACGATCAATATAATCTTATATTGATGGATCTTCAAATGCCGGTGATGGACGGATATGGAGCCACAAAACAAATACGCAAAGATCAAAGATTTAGCAAATTGCCCATAATCGCAATGACTGCACACGCATTGGTTGAAGAGCGTCAACGTTGCCTTAATGTCGGAATGAATGATCATATTTCAAAACCAATTGAAATTAATCGTTTTTTCTCTGTTATTGATCATTGGCTGAAAAAACGTCATTTTGTACCAACAGAAAAACAAACAAAAAAAGAAGTTACTGAGCTTGCCACATCGGTGCATCCTACCGATAAGACCCTACAAAAACCTTATGATGTTACAACAACATCAAAAGGAACAAATATTGCCAAAGTACAAGACAAAACAGAACCAACAACACAAGAACAGGCAATCGCAAATAACGCCAAACTTATGAAGGGAATTAATATAGAAAAAGCCCTTGCAAGATTAGGCGGGAACCTAAAGCTTTATAGAAAACTCGCAGAACAATTTATCAAATACAACGGAAATGCCCACGAAGAATTACGTTCTCTGATAGAAAATAATGATAACTCTGGTGCTGAACGGCTGGCACACACGGTAAAAGGTCTTGCGGCCTCTCTTGGTGCAGACGAATTATCAAGTATCTCCGCCGAACTGGAACACGCCTTAAAAG
This sequence comes from Desulfovibrio litoralis DSM 11393, assembly GCF_900143255.1. NCBI lineage: Bacteria > Pseudomonadati > Thermodesulfobacteriota > Desulfovibrionia > Desulfovibrionales > Desulfovibrionaceae > Desulfovibrio > Desulfovibrio litoralis. Next base: position 324,743 of record NZ_FRDI01000002.1, on the reverse strand, counting down.
AAAACAGTACGACAACAAAAGAAGAAATTCAAAATATGTTAAGTAAAAATGATCTTATTTTTGAAAATATTTGTATCCAACTAAACACATGGCTCAACCCAACAGAAGAAACTGCACAAAAAACGCCAGAAACTCCTGAAGAGCTCAAATCAGAGCTTGTAAATCAAACAATAACCAAAAGTCCGGAAAAAATTATAGACCAAACAAAACTAATTACAATTTTAAATAAACTTGAGACTCTTTTAAAAGACGATGATTCTGAAGCGATACAAGTTTTTGAAGAAAATACTCAAGAATTAAAAACTCTCTTTTCTACGACTGATTTTCAATTACTCTCTGAAAAAGTGCAACGTTTTGACTTTGAAGAAGCATTAGAAATTATTCATAATAACACACTAAAACAATAAATTAGGGATATTGAAAATGTTTATCGTAATATATGAAGGCGACTGTGTCGGTTGCGGAGGGTGCGAAGAAGTTTGCCCAAGCGTCTTTATAATGAACAGTAATGGAGACAAAGCTCTGGTTATTGCACCGGAAAGCACCGCTCCTTGTGTTAAAGAAGCTATTGCGATCTGTCCCGCTGATTGCATTGAAATGACTTAGCCAGAATAATTGGTCCATCATTGAACTGGTGCCACTAATACTTTACAGGCTAAAATACAGGCTAAAATTTTGTTAAGTTAATATTCCGATAAATTTTATACACAAATAAAAAAAACCACTCTGAAACATCAAAGTGGTTTTATTGTTTTTCGAATAATCTGTGGGTTACATGCGTGGAGCACGAGGAGTGCGAGGACGAGCTTCGTTAACACGAAGAGTACGTCCGCCAAAGTTTGAGTTGTCGAGAGCTTCTACAGCAGCAGTAGCAGTAGCATCGTCCATCTCAACAAAACCAAAACCACGGGCACGCCCTGTTTCACGGTCTGTTACGAGTTTAACTGATTGGACAGTGCCGTGTTCAGCAAAAAGATTGGCAACTTCTTCTTCAGTTGCAGACCAAGGGAGATTACCCACATAAATTGACTTAGACATAAAAATAAACCTCTTGAAAATTATGAAACCTAAACCGTGCAAACCATGTTCTGCAAACATCTGCTGAACTTCACGGACGTTTAACTTATGAATGAAAAGCGTCAAAAGGTCAACAAAAAATATACTAAATATGAGAAAAACATATAAAAATATATTAACAGAACAAATCAGGTATATAAAAAATAATGTTTATATTGAAATTAAACAAAAAAAATCATATAACACATATAATTGAATAGCATATTATAGCATATGTAATAAAAATTATTTTCAAAAAACTTGACATTTTTTTTCTTGAGAGATATTTTCTTAACAGATTAACTAAAAATTTAACAGTAATCTCAATTCTGTTATTAAGGGTCTTACAATGATATATCTATCAAACAACAACTTGTGGTGGCAAAACTTAATCAACTTGCGTTTTTCGCAGTCTTAAGTTGTACCCTGTAAAAAGTATATTCCCAAAGGCTGTGTTAAACCACAGCCTTTTTTTATTAACAAAATCAACAAACAAACTTTTAAAGGTAACATTATGATCTTAAATTCAACAACAAAAAATTCTCGCTTAAACTTTAAAAACAACACTTTTTCTTGGTGGTGGAATTACTCTATTGTAAGAAGTAGGGTCTAAACGATCGACCTTTAAGTTTATTTCGCTAAACCGCTTCTTACTAACCACAAGAAGCGGTTTTTTTATTGCTTTTAAACACTAACTATTAATAAAAGGATTAATCAAATGAAAATCAGCTTACAACAAAAAGCTTCTATCTTAGAAAGCGATTTAGAAACGCCCGTTGGTTTATTTATGCGTTTAGTCGGGGAAAAATACGGAATATTATTGGAAAGTGCCGCTGTTGACGGAACTTGGGGGCGTTATAGTATCATCGCCACAGATTTTTTATTACATATCAATAATAATGATGATAAATTAGATTTAGACATTTTAGATAGTCGCTTTGACGAGATGAAAGAACTTATCGGCTTACCCTTTGTCGAAGGTTTAAGAACACTTATAAAAACACTTGAAATTAAACCCGATCAAGAGATTTCACCCCAAGCTCCGATCACAAGAGCATTATACGGATATTTAGGATACGGGCTTGTTTCTTTGTTTAACCCCAAATTACAAACAAAATTACCCGCAAAAGATGCCTGTCTTGGTTTAGCCTTGCCCGGAACAGTTATTATTTTTGACCATATTTATAATCGAATTACCAAACTCTCTCTCTTAGACAGCAAGATAAAACTCAAAGAAGCGAGCAAAAAACATTCAAATATTCCAAGTAATTATCACAACAAAGATACAATAAAAGAAGAATATATCAATAACGTTATACGTGCAAAAGATTTGATAAATCAAGGTGAAGCCGTTCAACTCGTTTTATCCGCACATTTTCAAGCACAGTTAAAAGAAGATACCTTTACTTTATACCGTCGTTTACGTCGTTTAAACCCTTCTCCTTATATGTTTTATATGAACCTGCCTGACGGAACACTTTTAGGTTCTTCGCCTGAATTAATGATTTCCTGTGATGGCGGAAATTTACGCCTTTGTCCTATCGCCGGAACAAGACACCGCAGCGACGACTCTATCGAAGACGCTCTCTTGGCAGACGAGTTACTCTCAGACCCAAAAGATCAGGCCGAACACGTTATGTTGGTGGATTTAGGACGTAACGATCTTTCAGAAGTCGCCGAAATAGGTTCGGTTAAACTTGAACGCTATATGGAATTAGAACGTTTTTCTCATGTAATGCACTTAACTTCACGCATTCAAGCAAAATTACGTTCCGACTGTGATGCGGTTGATGTAATTAAAGCGACCTTTCCCGCCGGAACAGTTAGCGGAGCCCCTAAACAAAAATCTTTTGAATTAATTGCCGATTTGGAAAAAATACCAAGAGCTGCATATGCCGGAGCAATAGGCTGGATAGGTCTGGACAAAGATGCCATACACCTTGATTTTGGCATCGCCATTCGTAGCCTATGGGCAAATAAAAATAAAATATACTGGCAGGCAGGAGCAGGCATTATTTCTGAGTCAAAACCCGAAGCAGAATGGCAGGAATGTCTGAACAAATCAAAAATCATGAGAACAATTCTTAATGATGTCAAATAATTAATTTAAAATTGTAAAAAAGAGCAAATCATTCAACACAAATAAAACAAACGGATAATAAAAAAATGTTTATAATTATTGATAATTACGATTCTTTTACTGCTAATTTGGTTCACGCTTTTGCCGAGTTAAAGCTTCCATATTTCGATAAAGCCAAAGTAATACAAAATGATGATCCAAAGTTATTAGCTTTAGCCACAAACAAAGACTTAAAAGCGGTTTGTTTAAGTTCCGGCTTTAATCGCCCGGGGAATACAGGTTTTTGCAAACAATTTTTAAGTAGCCTACCTAATAATATACCGGTTTTGGGAATAGGGTTAGGGCATCATATACTTGCCGATTTTTCCGGTGCAACGCTTATTCCGCAGATCATGCACGGTCGCCAAGTTTTTGTTTCGCATGATGGAGAAAGCCTGTTTAGAGGAATATCGCCTAAAATGGTTGCCGGTTTATATACATCATTTAAAATAAATTCAGACAATAACCCTGAGTTTGAATGTATCGCCAGTTCCGAAAAGTTTCCTTGTCTGGCGTTAGCTTATAAAAAACGTCCTTGGTTTGGGATACAATTTAATCCTGAGTCGGTTTTAACGCCGCAAGGTGGACGTATTTTAAAAAACTTTGCCGAGTTTAGCTTACAAATACAAAACAATAAAACACCATATTTACTAAATGAACAAAAAAATAACCTTGAAACAACCGAGTTAAAAGAAAGATCCGTACCTGTTCCAATTAATGAGATACTCGAACAACTGGCAAGAGGGCAAAACCTTGCGGAAGATACGGCGTATCAGGTTTTTTCTCGCTTAATGGACGGAGAACTCAGCAATACACAGGCGGCGACCCTACTTTTAGCCTTACGCATGAAAGGCGAAACCCCTAGCGAGTTGTTTCAGGCTATGAACTGTGTGCTTGATAGAAGTGTGGAAATTCCTCATAAAGATAAAATTATTAAAGAAACGGTGATAGATATTGTTGGAACAGGTGGCGACGGACATTCGTCTTTTAACTGTTCAACAGGAACAGCCCTAATTCTTGCCGGAATGGGACACAAAGTTTTAAAACACGGCAACCGTTCTGTTTCTTCTCGTTGTGGAAGTGCTGATGTTTTGGAAGTATTAGGAATTCCGCTAAATCTGCCTCCCGAAGATATTTATCCTCGGCTACAAAAAGATAAATTTGTTTTTCTATTCGCCCCACTCTTTCACCCAACCTTTAAAAACGTAATGCCTATCAGAAGAGAACTCGGAATTAGAACCATGTTTAATATTTTAGGACCATTGGTTAACCCCGCTCGCCCACCTTATTATATGATAGGTGTACCAAACCCTGAACTCTTACCGCTCTTGGCGGGGGCATTAAGTTTAGATGGACACAGTCAAGGAGCCGTAATCTGCGGTTGCGGAAGTTATGACGAACTTACACCAATAGGACCGGCACAAGTAATCTTTGTTGAAGGTTCCAAAATGCAAGCTCAAGTTTTAGATCCTAAAGCTTATGGTTTTAAACCTTGTACTCACGAAGATTTAAAAGTTACAGACCCGGAACAAGCCGCCCAAGTTTTAAAAGAATTATTACAAGGAAAAGGTCCAAAAGCCATGCAGGACATGCTTGCCTTTAACGTCGGTTTAGCCTTACATATTTTAAACCGTAGCAAGGCAATCACAGTATGCATGCAAGAAGCCAAAGACGCAGTAAAAAGCAGCGTCGGAAAAAAATTTATTTCAAATAACACAAAGTAACGTATAAGAAATTTTTATTTAAAAGGAAAAAATAATGTTAAACAAGTTTCGCATAGCCAAAGAAAAAGAAATAAACGCATTAAAAATACTTGAAAAAGAAAATAAGTTGCCAACGCCTTATCAAAATATACGTCCTTCTTTTACAAACAGTTTAAAAAATAAATATCCAACGGCAATTATCGCAGAATATAAAAGAGCTTCGCCTTCTTTGGGCGATATAAACTTAAATATCAGCCCTGAAGAAGCCGTTGAAAAATATTTTTCCGCCGGAGCCGCCGCTATCTCAATTTTAACCGAAAGCGATTATTTTAAAGGTGATTTAGATTTTTTATTTAGAGCAAACACAACAGGCTTACCATTGCTAAGAAAAGATTTTATTTTGTCGCCGTTACAAATTATCGCAACCGCCTCCACACCGGCTTCAGCCGTTTTATTGATTGTACGCATGTTAAATGATCATGAATTTGAAGAATTGCTAAAACTTTGTGCCGAATTTAAACTCGAAGCGGTTTGTGAGGTTTTTGATTTAAAAGACTTGGAAAGAGCAAAAAAGTTTAACGCTCAAATTATTCAAGTAAACAACCGAGATTTAGATCGACTAAAAATAGACCTTGAAACTTCATCAAGACTCATTACACACAAAGAAAACGGTGAACTTTGGATTAGTGCCAGCGGAATTTCAACACCTGAAGAATATAACAAGTTAATATCTTTAGGTTTTGACGCTGCTTTAATTGGAAGTGCGTTGATGAAAGGGAATAATCTAACAGCAACTTTAAGTACGCTTTTAAGATAATATCTCTATTCACAAAAAATAATTAATTCAATCTATTAAGGATTAACAAGGCGTAAAGAGTGATCAACAACCTCAATACGCCTTTTGTTTTATTGAAATATTTAAAGTAATTTAAGAGTCGACATAATACGTTCGGCTTCTTTTTTACGCACATCAGTTTCATTAATATTTTTAGTTAATTTTTCTCTTTTTAAAGGGTCAATAAAAACAAAAGTCTGATATTTATCTTCCGGCTTAGAAATCAGTTCATAGCCAAAAACCGCCACGGAATACCACTCTTCTTTAGTAGCGTCCTCAAAGTATCCAGAACTAGATTCAGTCAATAAAATATATTCTACACATGAGACAGAATTAAAAACTTTTTCCTCAGAAGCAACAATCTTTTTATAGCCACCCGCCTTAGTCGCATTTTCATAGAAAAGCTTCATGGTTTCTAAGCGTTTACCGGGTTTATGCGTATCACTTTTGGGAATACTGAGAACGTATACCCATGCCTCAGGCACAGTCCACGTGCTATATTTCACATACATAAGTTTATCGTTTATTCCAATTCTCTCTTTATTTGAATCAAGATAGACTTTATTCTCGATAAAATAACCACAGGCATAGCCTTTAGGCACTTTCAAAGAAAAATCACCACAAGAAAGCACCACCGGACCAAATTTCCCCTTAAAACTCCCGTTCTCTCTTGCAAATGCCTGATGAGCGACAAAAAAACATAAGACAAATATAAAAAAGCACAATAACTTGCTCTCTTTTAAAACCATCACAGACTCCTCACATTAAAATCATACAAAAAAACGTTTTTTATAAAAAAGACAAAAAAATATTAACGCAAACTAAATCTTTGTCAAAATAAAAAAAACAGAGAATAATATACTGATATTACAAAATAAAATATTATAAACAGCTACTTTTTTTTGAGAATTTTCAATAAAAAATCATACTACACTCATCACCTACTTGTGAAAATAAGTAGACTTTTCTTTAAAGTATATATACAATAAAATGAATAAATACACATAGTTAAGTCAAGGCTATGTACTTTTTATCACAAACCAATAGAGAGGTGTCAAATGAATCAACAAGGAAGCAGCAATACCACTGCTATCGATGGAATTATGAAGGCTATTCCCGGTGTTTTACTTTTTGTTTCGGTTGCAGTTTTTGCATGGTACATCACACCAAAAATTACAGCTCTACACCCAGCAATCAAAGCTCTTAGTATCAGCAACTTTATCGTAGCGATTCTCTTGGGTATGTTGATATTAAATACAGTTGGCGTTCCTGAAATATTTAAAGCTGGTTTAAAATTCTCTACTATTTTAACAAAAACCGGTATTGTGGTTATGGGTGTAAAATATTCTTTTGAAAGTCTTATTAAAACAGGTTCTGAAGCCCTAATCATTATTGCAATCTTCCTTTTTAGTTCAGCTATTATCCTTATGTTGCTTTCCAGGAAATTAAACATGCCACCCGCACTAGGTGCCTGCCTTGCCGCCGGCTTATCTGTCTGTGGTGTATCTGCTGCTATTGCGATTGCCCCTGCTGTGCGTGCTAAAAATGAAGATATGGCATACACCATCGCCGTTGTTCTTATGTTTGGTCTTCTTGCCCTTATTGTCTTCCCTTACATTGGAACTTATTTTGGTCTTTCTGCTAACCAGTTTGGGGCTTTTGCCGGGGTCGGAATAATAAACTCAGCTCAAGTGCTCGCTGCTGGTGCTGCTTTTACTGATGCCACGGGAGTTAATGCTGCACATATCGCTGGTGTTTATAACATTGGACGAGTTATGTTCTTGCCTATCGTTGTTCTTATGCTTGCGATGATGGTTGCCACCCAAGACGAAGAAGTTAAGGATCACATGGCAGGCGTTAACAAAATGCAAATGATTATTGACAAGTTCCCCGTATTTGTATTTGGTTTTATTGCGGTTGTTTTACTTAACACCTTTGAATTTTTTACAAAACCAGAAGTCAAACAAGCCACAGTATTTATGGACTGGTGCTTCCTTTTAGGTTTTGCTAGTATTGGTCTTACGACACGCCTTGCAGATATTAAAGCCGCTGGCTTATCTGGTTTAGTTTTAGGCTTCGTTGTAGCAACAATAAAAGCGGCTCTTGCACTATTTGTTGTACTAACATTCTTAAACTAAGGAGAACATTATGTGGAATAAATTATCTAAAAGCAGACGCCAAGACATTGTCGTGATTGTATGTGGCATTAGCTTGGTATTAATCGCAAAGTTGGTTGTACTTTTGTCAACACCGGCTTTACCACCTCAATAATAATGAGTTGCGTAGCTTATTTTATCGGGAAAAATATCCCGAAATATAGCGACTATGATTTTATCTTGAAATATGCTCAAGCCAATCAAGTACAAATACTCGGATTTTATGTTTGTCCTATCGATTTACAACATTACGGACGAGTAGACACTTTGATCACTGCCGGAGCGGCATATGACTTTATCAAATATGTTGAAAAACAAGATATGACAACCGCACAAGAAGTTTTCAAACCACTAATTGACTTTTTAGAACCACATTCTATTTCTGTTTCAATACAGGTTATTTACGGCGATAAAGGCGTAAAAGAATGTCTTACAAAATTAAAAGAAAATTATGCAAAACTTCTGGTGCTTCCAAGTAACTTAAAATAAGATTAAAATCTTTTATATCCAAATAAAATAACAGCTTATACTCTTTTGCAGTGTAAGCTGTTATTTTTATTAGTGGTGATTAAACTCATATTTTCTTGCTAAATTTATCAAAAATCATTATTCAGTTTTTAAAGTTTTATTATTCAGCAAATAGTCAAACTTAAAATTTCAGCAAAACAACATAAGGGAAAACAATTACAATGGAACAACGTCTTAATTTAATCGCCAACCCCGCTCCTCTGGGTTTATTTGGTTTTGGCATGACCACAATTTTATTAAATATTCACAATGCCGGGTTTTATCCCCTTAATGTGATGATTATGGCCATGGGCATTTTTTATGGCGGAATGGCTCAAATTATTGCCGGAATTATGGAATTTAAAAAAGGTAATACTTTTGGTGCATTAGCCTTTACTTCTTACGGTTTTTTCTGGTTAACTTTAGTATTTATCTGGACAGCCCCGGGGCTTAACCTGCCTAAAACAGACCCGCTTGCACTCGGTTGGTATTTATTTATGTGGGGGCTTTTTACTTTTGTGTTATTCTTAGGAACATTACACGGTAATACCATTGGCAAAATGATTTTTGGTTCTTTGGTTATTTTATTTTGGCTACTCGCCGCACACAACTTTACGGGAAGCGAAACCTTACTCACCATCGCAGGGTACGAAGGTATTTTTTGTGGTTTTTGTGCTTTTTATGAGGCTGCCGGGATTATCTTAAACGAAAAATTCGGACGTGTAGTTTTACCATTGTAGGTGTATAGCTTTATGATAAAAAAATTAAGAATATTTCACAATAACCTCAAAGTTGTTTCCGTCAGGAAGCAATCCTAAAAGCACGAATCATAAATTTAGGTTGGCTTTTCATACCAGTATACTTAGTGGTTTTGGGTATCGCCCCTGAAAAAATGGAGAATTTATGTTTCCATTCAAATGAGTGGTTTTTGTAACTTAAGATATTTATGCTGCACGCAAAAAGAGCATAAAACGATGACAAAGAACGCAAAACGCAGGCTTTACAATTATCTTACTAGAATAAAAAGAATACAAAAAAGCACAAAAAGTATCTTTAACAAATACTCTTTGTGCTTTTTTCTTTATATCTCTATATAAAGACCATTGCAACACTCTGTCTTGCGTTCTTTATCATCGCTTTATGCTATCGTCGTAATCCAAAAAAAACACTCATTTTGCAGGAAAATTAAATTGTCCTTATTCGTGGTTCTTGGAGTGTTTTTCTAACGAAAGACACTTTGAGCCTATTGGCGATAGTCTCTATAATAACTTACTTTTTGTTTAAGCCAAGTTTCGTTACAACAGCCTGAGCCGCCGCCAGAGTAAACGCCTCTTCTGATAATTCATCTTTTACTTTTTGTTCAAGTAACAAACTAGGTTTATTACATAATTCGCTTTTTGCTTTAACCTGATAATCAGCAGGGAAATTATCAGTAAAATACATATTTTGGAAATCAGCAAACTTCAAAGCGTGTGCGGTAGCGTCTAAAACAGCTAACTCCTCAGGTTTCACTAAGCCACTCGCTAAAGCCTTTTTATAACCGGCGAAGCATTCTCCGCCTTGAGTACAAGTGATATGACCGTTGCGATTAGCGGTTAACATAGCGTCCATTATTTCTTGTTCGCTAACCTGAATAACGTTAAAGCTCGCTTCTCCGCCAATTTCAATAAAACGCTCGGCTAGTTTTTGCACTCGGGGGAACGACACCGGGTTTCCAATCATGGCGGCTTGTGCCACACTCGGCGTTGTCTTCACGGCTTTAAATTGGCGTTTTGTTTTATCTTCGGCGTAATAGCGAAACACAGGGTCAGCGTGGCTTGACTGCACACCAAATAAACGAGGTAATTTTTTAATAATGCCAAGTTTATGAAGTTTAAGAAAACCGGACATTAACGCCGTAATATTGCCGGCGTTACCAATAGGTACAAAGACACAAATATTGTCTAAATTCCAATCATACCACTGAGCCACTTCATAGGCATAAGATTCTTGTCCTAAAATACGCCAAGCATTTTTTGAATTTAACAAGGCCACACGATAATTTTCAGCCAGATATTCAACAACTTTCATACAATCATCAAACACACCGGGAAGTTCTAAAACCGTTGCTCCGCTACCTAAAGGTTGAGACAATTGTTGAGCCGTAACTTTACCATGCGGTAATAAAACAACTGAACGTATCGCACCGCCCACATAAGAAGCATATAAAGCGGCGGCGGCGGAAGTATCGCCTGTGGAAGCACAAACGGTTAAAACTTCGCTCCAACCATGTTTACGCACCATAGCTTTTAAATAACTAAAAGCGAGAGCCATACCTCTATCTTTAAAAGAGGCACTCGGGTTTTGCCCGTCATTTTTATAAGCAAAACGCCCGCCTATTTCTTTTTGTAAAGCAGGAGAAGCTTCGATAATCGGAGTGTTTCCTTCGCCTAAATAAACAATATCTTGTTCTTCTAAAATTGGAGCCATTAATTCATAAAAGCGAAAAATACCACGTAAAGCAGTATTTTTTGTGGCTGCCCTTTGGTCAAAACGCTCTTGCCAAGCTTTGGCATTATCTTGTTTAAGAGTATCTTGGTTTAAATCTTCCAATAAAAATACTCCGCCACACTGAGGGCAAGTATAGAGCAATTCATCAGCAGGAAAAGTTGCGGAACAAGACAAACAATTATATTGCATACGTCCACGATATTTAGGAAAAGTATTCATCTTTATATTTCAACCCCTTAAAAATTAAGATTTCATTTATTTTTTTATTTTAGCCAACAACATAATCATATAAAGTTAGATATATTTTGTAAAGACAAGCTTTAACTTTAATTGTCTTCATCTTTTTTCGTTTTAATCCAAGGTTTTTCATCGCCATTTAATAAACGCTGAATATTGTCTTTATGCTTGATAAAAACAATGGCACTAATAATTAACGCCAAAGGCAAAAGGTCGTATTTGCCTGAAACAGCTAAGGCAATAGGTAGCAAAGTAACCAAAACCAAAGAGCCAAGCGAAACAAAACGAGTTTTTAAAATAACCAAAATACAGACAAGTCCGGCAAAAAGTAACTGCCAAAACGCCAAAGGAATAAAGACTCCAACGGTTGTGGCAACAGCCTTACCACCTTTAAATTTTAAAAATATCGAACGAGAATGCCCAACAATACAAGCTAACGCAACCAAACTTCCAAGCACAGCATCGGAAGACATATTAAACGTCTCTGCCATGCGATTAAATCCATATGAAATATAAACACCTTGAGAGAACCAAACAGGTAAAGCACCTTTTAAAGCATCACAAAATAAAGTTAAAAAACCATATTTTTTACCACATAAGCGGGCAACGTTAGTAGAGCCGACATTACGACTGCCGTCTGTGCGTGGGTCAATTCCACAAAATACTTTAGCGATAATCAAACCAAAAGGAATAGAACCTAAAAGATATGCCCCAATAATCCAGAGTAATCCACTCCTCTCCAAGAACAACTCCAATGACGACATCTTTTCTCCTCAAACAAAATTCATCTAAAGCTAGTTAAAGTTTATCAAACGTACTTCAGCTATATTGATTTCATTAGCTAAAGGATTGATACGTGTAAGGCGAACTAAAACATTTTGCCCAAGCACTATTTGCGAGTCAAAGCTACTGCGTTTTCCTCTAACAATAATCTGAGCCGTATCTAAAGACACAAAAACAAAATAATCTCTTATATCCGTAATAGTAGCCGGCTGCCAACAATCTTCGTTGTTTACTTCATTTGCCTGTTTTAACGCAAGCAATTTTAAATAGCGAGTCCTAAATCGTTGTAACTGCATAGTGGCATCTGTATGACTAACCAAACTGCTAGATATTTTCTTTAATTCTTCCAAGCTTAACAGTTTAGGTTTAAGATTTAAACTTGATAAATGTTCGGATAAAGCAGGGTCAAGAGAACACAACTTAGCTATCAGTTGATATTCATTAATTAAATCAACATAACGCCTAAGCGGTGAACTAAAAGTGGCATAAGCCTCTGTTCCAATTCCAATATGCCTTTTGGGACTAAGTTCAAGTTGAGCCCCGCTTAAACCTTTAACAATACGAGCAATATCAGCCGGTTCTTTCCAAACTCCGGCATATTCATCAGGAACTTGTACATCTTGGGTACGATAAAACAAAGGCAATTCATTTTCTTTTGCCCATTTTGCCAATGCACTGTTGACTAAAATCATTAATTCGCCAACCAGATCAAAGGCTAAAGGATTTTCAACCGCAAGCCCAACACTCACCTTAACTTTATCCAAAGCAGCCCACGTCTTACTTGATTTTAACGCTTCAAGCTCTTCTACTCGAAGACTATTAAAATAAAAATTCGTTACCGCTTCTCCGTCTTCTGTTGTGATTTTTATTTCAGTTTCGGGTTTTTGAATAATAACAGCACCATTGAAAATACGTTTTGCATTCAGCTTGCTTGCCAAATTATTCACTCGGTGCAACATTTCAAATCTATTTAACAACGTTTTGTCAACAAGTTTGCTTTCAGGCATACTGCCTTGCTCTTTAGTCGCTTGATTTAAAACAGTCTCTACTTCTTCAAAACTCAGACGAGCCGCAACTTTAATTAGTCCAAACGTTGGTTTACAAGATAAAACTTCACAATTGTTATTTAGACAAAGTTCAACCAATAAAGCCGGACGTTTTTGCTCCGCTACTAAACTTAAGAGGTCTGTTGCCAACTCAATCGGCAACATATGGAAACTGCCTTCCGGCAAATAAACACTACTCGCTCTAAAAAAGATTTGGTTAATTAAAGAGAGCTGATTGCCATGAAAATTTTCAATCTGTGTTGCGACATCAAAAAACAAAGCCGGACACGCCAAGGCAAAATAAATTTTAAACCCAACTTCATTTTCTTCAAGATAAAAAGCATCATCAATATCCAAAGTACTTTGGCTATCTATACTGACAAGTTTTGACCAAGGAGAGTTTTCGCTTTGTGTATTGTCCTCTTGCAAGCACGCAATCTGTTCAGCCGAAAATAATGCCTCTTGTTTTGAAAAAAAATCAATTTTTTCTTTAACTTGTTCAAGTTCCGCAGAAAAATTTTTGTTCCACTCAAAGTTGGGGTCATATCCGGCACGGTCAAACCAAAAATTATAATGACTCGGCAATAAACCCCATGCTTGAGCCAACTGCAAGGGTAAGTGTTGTCCGTCTCCCAAACTTTTTGTAAGTTTACGCCATAGCTCGTTTTGTTCTTTTTTAAGCGGAGAAGCAACGGCTTCCTGCAGCAGTTCAAACAAAACTTTCACAATTTCAGGTTCAAGAGTAAACTGTTTTAAAACATCAGATAACGAGCGATTTCTTAAATGTACTTCCCACAACGCTTTAAAAAAGTTTTGCCCTCTTTCAACTAAGCTTGCTTGCAACTTTTCCGTATTTTCTTTAGCAAGACGTGCTTCCACCTGTTCATTAGAATACAATTCAAACACAGGCGGGTTAAATTTAAAATGAGTTTTACACTGCAACAAAACTTGTCCAACGGCGGCAACTCCATCTGCCAGCCAGTTTTCAGCTATTTTGTCAAAGGCAAGTTCGGCAAACCATTCGGCAGACGCAATTTTTTCTTCGGCATGGCTTAATTCCCAAAGCAAAAGCGGATTAATACCTTGAGTTAAAGACTGTCTGCGTTTTTGGTGCAAACGCAACAAAGCAAAAATATCTTCTTTACTTTTTTGTGCGGAATATTCAACTCTTCCCCAAGGTAACACACGCCCCAAAGGCATATTGATTTCTCGTGAGTTTAAAGCCAATAAACGTACTTTATTTTCTTCTATTTCCAAAACCCAAGCCTGTTGCGGAATATTATCTTGTAAAAATTCTACTACGGTATTTATTTTTAAAGGTTTTGGAGTTAAATTATCATTCATTCATCATGCCTTGGGTCAAGGTTTTATTACCTGCAAGTATATTTAAGATTGTTTTTATCAAAAAAATTATTTTGTAAAAGCTAGCCCTTACGATTACGAATATATTCAAGTAAGGCGTAAAGCACTTTATATGCATCTTTACTTTGTTGTTCCAAACTTAAAGGTTTAAGCGAAGCACCGGCTTTTTTTAAAAAACCTTCAGCGATAGCTCTGGTTTTTTCTTCCAAGCCCAGTTTAGCGATTTCTTTTGTAATATCTTTAATTTCATCTTCGCTAAACCCACTGCCTTGAAATTTTTCTGCAAATTTTTCCGCCGCTTGAACATTTAAACTTTGATAATACATGCGTATTGGCGGAGTTAACTTACATTCTCTTAAATCTCCACCAACCGGTTTACCCGTATCTTTTGAAGAGGGCGAAAAATCTAAGGCATCATCGACAACTTGAAAGCCAAGCCCTAAATTGAGTCCATATTCCGTTAAAGCAGTTACGGTTTTTTCTTCCGCACACGCCAACAAAGCAGAAAGTTCACAGGAGGCACGCAAAAGCCAAGCGGTTTTACCTTCAATAATTTTATAATATTCCGCTTCGCTCAATTCTATATTTTTTAAAAAATTAAGTTCGCTGATCTCGCCTTGTGCGGTTTCTATAATGGCTTGAGAAAATATTTTTGATAAAACGGGAACTTGCAAGTCGGCAACAAGTTGGACAGAACGGGCAAGCAAAAGGTCGCCTGCTAACACAGTTAAGCCCAAACCAAATTTTTTATGTGTGCTTTCCTGACCCCGACGAGAATCAGCATTATCTACTACATCATCATGCAAAAGACTGGCTGCGTGTAAAAGCTCAAGAGCCAAACCAAGTTTTAAATATTTTTGTTTTTCTGTTTCATTTGGTTCTTTATTGGGAGAACACAAGGTATATACTGATTTTACTAATAAAAAGCGTACTCTTTTACCGCCGGTTAAAAGAATATGTTTTAAAACAGGTTGAATTAACGGAGAAAAATTAAAAATTTCTTGTTCTAAAACCGGTTCAAGCTCTAAACGCCCTTGATCTATATAAGCCATTAAACTTAAAGACATGCAAATTCCTAAGTTAATTCAAAAGTTATTTTTTTATAAAACTAAACATAAACTCAGTACCATAAAATTTTTTTTGCCACAGAGCTAAGTGTTTGTAAAGCTAAAGCAATATTCCAATCGTCTTTTTTTCTTGAACCCACTAAATTAGAAATTGTTCTTAATTCCAAAAAAGGAATTTTTTGCTGAAGTGAAGCTAAACCCAAAGAAAAACCTTCCATATTTTCAAAAAGAAGTTCATCTTTTGTTTGAGCGTATTCTTTTTTTAACTCTTCCGCTCTTTCAAAAGAGCCTGATACGCCGGCAACACTTATTCCAAGCCCTTTTTTTATCAAGCTCAAGCAAGAAAGATTAACCTTTAAAGCCAAGTCTTGCAAATCTTTTTCGCTTAAAAAATTGAGTTTATTCCAAACAATTTGTTCGGTTAAAGCAAGATCAGGGTTACAAGCTGATTGCAAGGGAACTTCTCGAAAAAGCGGAAAGCCCAAAGCCTTTGGATCTGCTAACTTATCTAAACGCAAACCATATTCAGGAAACAGCTCAGAGTTTGCTAAAATAACAGAACCTAAAGGTAATAGCGTTAAATCATAGCTTCCGGCTATTCCAAAATTTATAATTAAATTAAAATTTATTTTGCTGTCTTTAAAGGCGTTTGTAAATTGCCCTAAAAATTTTCCCAAATAAAAACTTGCGTTTAAAGGTCCAACTCCACAAACTAAAAAGGTATAGGTATTGCTTTTATATAAAATTGTTTTAAATCCACCATCAATCAGGTGAACCGGAGCTTGATCTTGAAATTTACTTTCTCTAAAAACCGCCTCAAGTTCTAAATTAGTCGCCACAACAATCAAAAAATGTTGAGCGTCAAGATTCAAAGACGAAAAATGTTCTGAAAAAGAGTGTGTCATAAGCAACTACAGCATTCTAAAGGTCAAAGACTATCCTCGAACCAACCAAACCAAAAGAACTCCAAACGCCATACAAAGCAATCCGCCAAAACGCAAAGCATCAGGACTCGCCAAAGATAAAGTTATCAATAAATTACGCATTTTTTTTGCCATTAAAACATAAGAAGCACCCTCAAAAACCAGTGCTAAACCCAATGCGGTAATTAATAACTGCCAATTTAATTCCATATTTCTTACGCTTTGTTTTTAAATTATTTATAAGCAGAATGCAGGTAAACAATACCGGCATTTAAAGAACGATATTTTACTTGTTTAAAGTTCGCCTTACTAATTTCGCTTTTTAGTTCATCAGCCAAAGGAAAAGCTTTGATACTTTCCGCCAGATATTGATAGGCGGTTTTATCACCTGAAACAATAGCTCCGACCTTTGGGAGTATTTTATTTAAGTAAAAATTATAAAATCCGCCCCAAATAGGTTTTTTAGCTGAACCAAACTCTAAAATACAAAGTTTTCCACCGGGCTTTAAGACTCTAAAAAATTCTTCAAGCGAGGCTTCCCTAGGTGAAATATTGCGAATTCCAAACGAAACACACGCCAAATCCATACTATTATCAGCTAAAGGAAGAGAAACTCCGTTTGCGGTAAGGGGAAAAATTTTACTTTCGGCTTTATTTTTTAACAGTTTGTTTTTGCCTGCAATCAGCATGGGTGTACATAAGTCAATCGCCGCAATATTTAACTTAAGTGATTGATATTTAAGTGTATTTCGATATAACGAAAGGGCAACATCAAAAGTACCGGTTGCCAAATCTAAAACTTTTAAAGTATCTTTTTTATCTAAATCAAAATCTTTTAAGAGTTCATTAACCAATACCTTGCGCCAATACAAATCGACTCCGAGACTCAAGGCATGATTCAAAAAATCATACGAGTTTGCAATACGCCCAAACATAGAGTTTATTCCCTGAGCAAAAGGATCAGGACAAACATTTTGAGACGCACTATTTTTTTTATCTCGCTTCTCGTTTACTTCTTGGTCTGGTGTAACATTAGGGAAACTATCGATATTTTTGGGATTGGGTGCTGATAAAATTTCAGACGTTTGCTTCATAGCCGAATATTATTCCTTATTTTCAAACAGTCTCTCTTTATTATAATACAAACAAGCTATTTTGTGTGTGTCTCATTTGAGCTATCGGCTTTAACTTTTGCATCATTTTTCAAGCTATTATCTTTCGTTGAATGTAAAATTGTATCAGAGACAACACTATAAGTTTGGCGAAAAACTTCGTTAAAATTTGCCGGCGAAACCCTTCCGGCTTCAATAAATTTTACAACCAACTCTTTAGTAACTTGTATAACTTCTTTTTCTAACTTATCCATTATGATCTCGATCAACTTTATAAATAAAAAACCCGCCCGATGGGAATGGCTTTATGACCACCGCGGTCTAAAGTCTGGACGGGTAAAGGAAGAAACCTTAAAGCCACTCCCTTTTTTTAGAGTTTTTAACAAAATTATTCCAATCCTGCAAATCAATTCAAGCCAAATAAAAATTTGAGTTTGAAATTTGAATAAGCATAGTTAAAACATAAATATTTCTAAGAAAAAATGTTGCTTATACTCTAACTATCACGAGCTTCGTTCATAACTTTACGACATTCTTTCAAAGCCGACATAACTTCAAGTGTTTCTATGTTTTGGTTAACCCGCCAATAAAATTCTTCTACTTCAAACGGCTTGGTTAAAAAATCGTTTGCTCCGTTTTTTAAAAACTGTGCCGTTAAAGACCCTGAACCTGCTGAAGATACACCAATAATTGATAACTGATATGAGCGATATTTTCTCCGAACTTCTCTAACTAGTTCAAGTCCGTCCATCTTTGGCATTTGGAAATCAGTAATAATCATTGTAATATCAGGATTTTCTTTAAGTTTTTTCAATGCGTCGATACCGTCTTCGGCTTCTAAAACCGTAAAGCGATGAACTTCAAGCAGGTGACGAATAATATGACGCTGAGTTTTAGAATCATCTACCACCATGGCTTTGACTTTGCCGTTGCGATAAATTCTTTCTATGCTATTTACTAGCGGTTCCATGTCATCAATGCTACCTTTAAAGAAATAATCGGCAACCCGACGATCAATAAACCCGGCTCTCAATTGTTCGTTAAAAGTAGCGGTTAAAACAATTGTAGTAAGATTGCTTGCCAAACATAAATCAGCAGCCTCACCATCAGGGGCATCAGGCAAGTTTAAATCAACAATCGCAATAAAAAAGTTATTACCCTGACGCTTTAAAATATCTGCAGCCTCGTTTAAAGAATAAGCACAGACACAATTAAATTGGGTAAGAGCCTCTATTTGTTTACGAATTATTTTTGCCTGCACAGGACTGTCTTCAATAATCAAAACACCGGTTGCATCAGACATTTTTAAAACCCCAAAAGTAATATGATTATAAAATACAAAAAGATACTTTAAAGTAATACTTTTTTTATCCTTAACAAAGTGTTGTTTTTCCCGATAGCACTCATAAACTCAGGCAAAGACGGTCCGCCGCTCTGTCCGGTTAAAGCCGCTCTTAAAACAGGTCCAACTTGTTTAAATTTAAGACTATTATCTTCTACATATTTATGTATGCAATTTTCCACCGCAGGGACATCAAAACCCTTGTCATCAATCTGAGTTAATAAATCAGATAAAGCTTTTAAGCGCATTTTTCCCTCATCGGAAAACTGAGCCGCGGCTTTGGGTTCATACTCCAATTTATCAAGAGAAGATAACGCCGGGCGTAAGGCTTCCGCTAGCTCCACAAGCGTATTTACCCTTGGTTGATACAGAGGAATTAACCTTAGTATAAGCTCTTTATCAAAAGTATTCAACCCAAGCTTATTTAAAAATTCTTCCAATAAAGGATATAATTCTTCGGGGCTTTTTGAGCGTAAATGTTGAGCGTTAATCCAAAGCAATTTTTCAGGGTCAAAACCGGCGGCAGAATTATTTAAGTGGTCTGTTGTAAACAGTTCTATTAATTCTTGAGTATTAAAAAGCTCTTGATCTCCGTGCGACCAACCTAAACGAACCAAATAATTAACCAAAGCCTCGGGCAATAAACCGTCTTCTTTATAATCGATAACCGCCTTGGCACCATGACGCTTTGAGAGTTTTTGGCGATCAGCACCCAAAATCATTGGAACATGTCCAAATTGTGGCTGTTTAAACCCTAAAGCCTCATAAATCAAAATTTGTTTTGGCGTATTGGAAACATGGTCATCACCCCTCAAAACAACGCTCACGCCCATAGTCGCATCATCAACCACCACCGCCAAATTATAAGTCGGCGTTCCGTCAGCACGGCGAATTACCATATCATCAAGCTCGTTAACATCAATCGCAATCTGCCCTTTAACCAAATCATCAAAACGAACCATTCCGGAACTAGGAATTTTCAAACGAACAGCGTATCCTTCGCCTTTTTCAAGATTCAAAGAGCGACAACGACCGTCATAATGAAACGCCTCACCTTTGGCTTTTGCCTCTTCTCTTCTGGCTTCAAGCTCCTGCGGAGTACATTTGCACCAATAGGCTTTATTTTCACTTAACAACTTATCCACATATTCGTTATAAACCGCCAAGCGTTTACTTTGATAAATCGTCTCTCCGCTCCAAGTTAAACCAAGCCAAGCCATTGATGCCAAAATAGAGTCGGTATATTCTTGTTTGGAACGTTCAAAATCAGTATCTTCTATACGCAATAAAAATTCACCGTTAAAATGCTTTGCCAATAACCAAGAAAAAATTGCGGTTCTGGCTCCGCCAATATGTAAATGCCCCGTGGGGCTTGGTGCGAAACGAGTAATGACTTTAGTCAAGGGAAACTCCATATATTATATTTTTAATTTTTCTTTAATAATTAATCGGTTAAATATTTTTAATATAATCTTTATTTAAAAGAAACAGTATATTTTTTTACATAACTAACGGGATTATAGCTTTCTTTGGCTTTTCTTAAACCCGGGTCGTCCAAGTCTTGTTCACGATTTAAAAATTGATAATCGTTCGCTATTTCTTGTGCAAAAAGCGTATTGATTGCCTGATAAATTCCTTTATATTCATTTTTACCTTTTTCAAAATGAATAACAAGAGTATCATCAGCCAAGGGTTCCGCGACGGTATAAGCAACCAAGTTTCCGTCTATGCGAATAGTTCCACCGCTTAAATTTGGAATATCTTCCCAGTGTTTTAAAACACGATAAACGGCTTCATTTTCCGCAAGCAACATCGCTGAATCGTGGTCTTCTCTCCACTGTATCCATTGATCTTGCAAAACCAAAACTTCTTCAACGCAATCTTGACTCATTGGTGTATATTTATATTCATAACTTTTTAAAAAGCTATTATAATGATTACGTTTTTTATGAAAACGATTTCCTTTTAAAGAAGCAAGCTCTTGACTATTATAAATATAGTCCCACTGCCCCCTACTCTCTTCTACTTGCAAACGTCCTGCGTAAGCTTTTTCCCAAATATTTAACAATTCTTCAGGCACACGAATAATTTTAGTTCCGGGAGCAATAGCAAAAGCGGTCCAATCAATATTCTTCCAATCGCCTATTGGCGACCAACAACAAGGTTCGGGGCGTGTTTGCCTGATCCAACACAAACTATGACAAAAACCCCACTCCAAACCGTAATAATCAGCCCAGCCCCATAAATTTCCAAGACTGTAATCAGAGGCTCGAGTCCCTGATAGTGCATGAAGTTGTAAATATTTATTGGCATCACCAAGATTAACCGAAACAAATTCGGTTTGGCATGGTGAATTAAAACAAGTTGCCATTAAAAGCTCCAAAATAATTAAAATTTCAATAAAAACCGATATAATTAGTTCTCTTTACTGCCAAAATTCCATACGTGGCTTCAGCGATTCCAACGACTTAAGAGGAATAGTAACGGTTTGAAAACCAAAAGAATATGGTGCAACCTGATATGGTTCAAAAAATATGGTTAAACCAAACTTATCAACAGCAAAAACCGAAAAAGTCTCAAGTTCTTGCGGAATGGATTCATCGTCCATCTCAAAACCAAGTTTAGCCAAGTTTTCTTTTAAATTTTGATAACACAATTTAGCCAAAAGAGTAACTACTTCCTTTTCATCTGCTTTAAATAAATCAAGCAAATCTAGGCGACTAGCATCATTAAGATAAAAAATAAAAGGCATTTGCCCGTTAACCGGGTGAGCCCCGCCTGTAAAGGTGCTCGTATTAAAAATAACCGACAGGGTATTGTCAGTATGAAAGATTTTATAAGTAATATCTAAAGAATACTGAAAGTTAGCCTGATCATTTTTTTTAAACTCTTCTGATTCAACCAAAAAAGTTTTCATCTGATTGTTTGCCCAATTTGCCAGTTCAAGATCGATAATCTGATTTCCGGTAACGGGATAGACAATTTCGATATTAATACGAGGTTCTTTTTTTGATAAAGAAGCATTTTTAATATCGTCAAAGTTTAAGGTGTTGCTCGCCTTGGTTCCGTTAAAACTTCTTGAGTCAAGAGTAAAAGGTATGGGAAAAGCTCCCTTGGCTTTTATATCAACGGCAAAGCAATCAACAGCAACAAACACCATATATGCACAAAACAAAAAGCTGAATATTTTTTTTAAATAATCCATATACCCCTCACTAAAACAGATAAGGCATAAAATAACACAAGAATAAATCCCGTTCAGAATAACATAACTTAAAAATAAAAAACAAGCTAAATTATCTGAAAATAAGATTAAATTAAACGCTCTATTAAAATCAACAACTCTCTGTTGCGATATTTATTTAACTCTTCGTATAAAAAAACCTTCCAAATACGACTATCCAAACTTTTTACATATTTTAGAACAGCTTCGGTTTCAAGCTCTCCGCCCTCGTGTCCTGCATAACAATGAATAGAAATCAAACCGTTACAAACAATCAAGGGTATATTTTTTTCCGTTTTATTCGCTTCTAAGTTTAAGTTAAACCCAAAACAAAGTTGCTTTAAAGCGGATAAAGTAGTTTCCTCTTTTGTAATAATGCACTTGTCGCTTCTCGGTAAAAAACCTAAATTAAACATGGCAACGCCAATAAAACTCTCAAACTGCTTTTGGTCTTGGCTTAAAAACTTTGCACTCAAAGCCTCCAAAATTAGGCTATGGCTCTTTAAATGTAAACACACACGCTCTAAACAAGCCGCGTCTTTCAAACGCTGTTCAGTATTTTTTAATGCCTGTTCCTGAACATCAAAGGCATGCACCAAAACGCTTTTATCATAGTTCAGCTTATTTAAAGCATTCGCCATAAAAAGGCTATCATAACCGTTTCCGGCAGTCGCATCAACCAGACAAAGCGAATTTTGCAAAGGATCACGGTTCAACCCACCTGCTGTCTGTTTTTTAGACAAAACAGATAGGCTCTTTATCACGGCATCTTGAGAATAAACCATTACATCTGATAAAATTAAAGCTTTATGCAAAATTTTTATACCTTATAAAAAGCTATTGCACAGTATCGCAATTTTTTACGACTCTCTGTTCTTGATTTTGAATTTGTGCAATATATTCTTGAACTTTTGGAGTTTTTTTCCATTCATCATAAAGTTTCAACCAAGTTCTTAAATCCATAAAAGTAGTATCAAGCTGTTCTTCGTGGCTTTGAACCCATGAACCAAAAAGTTGCATCTCAACTTGAAAAGCCATACTGTCAAAAATGCTTTCGCTTGGAATACCTGATTTTTCAAGGTCTTGTTGAGCCGCAATAAACATACAAATTGCATTTATGGAACGCTCGTGAGTTATTTCTTGGTCTTGAAGTTCCGCCAATAAACCCTCAAAAGCAGGATAATGTTCTTTAATTTTCTTTTCGGCTTCTTGAGGCAAGCGGAGCATTAACGCCCCTTGTTCTTCTGAGATAAAATAAAAACGTAACCAGTTTTCAAAAACCATTACTTCAAAGACCTTACGTACTGCCAAAGAAAAAGCATCACTCATAACTACTCCGATTATTTCACAGTTCAATGTATTAACAAATTAAGATGACACAATAATTAAAACAAACTATTTATCTACTACTTTAAAATAACAAACATATTAAAGCAAGCTCGACGTATCAAAACAATAAAAAAATAATAAAATCAAGCTATTAATTCTAAAATATTTCTTTTAATACCCTTAACGTCAAGCCCAAGTAACTCTCTTAAACATTGACAAGAACCATGTTCAACATAGTTGTCGGGAATACCCAGGCGTTTAATTTTTTTATTGTTCAATAGGTTATTGTCTAACAACAATTCAAGCACGGCAGAAGAAAAACCGCCGGCTAAAACATTCTCTTCAACCATTAATATTTTATCATATTTTTCAGCCAAAACAAACAATTCCTTTTCAGGAAGAGGTTTAACCCAACGCATATTATAAACATCAACGTTTATATTTTGTTCGGCTTTAAGTAATTTGGCAGCTTCAAAACTTGGATAAACCATATTGCCCAACGCAAAAACCGCAACCGAAGTTTTTTCTTTCTCAACTTCTGAGCTTAAATTAACCTTAAAGCTTTGCATTTTTTCTATACCAAACTCCAAAGGCGGAATAGAATCAAGACTATAAGGTTCGGGATATAAGCTTACTCCAACACCTTTCCCTCGGGGATATCTTAAAGCCACAGGCGTTTTAGCTTTCAAAGCAAAAACCATTGCGGCCTGTAATTCGGCTTCATCTTTTGGGGCAATAATCGTTAAATTTGGAATATGCCTTAAATATGCCAAATCAAAAACTCCATGATGGGTCGGGCCGTCTTCACCCACAAGACCGGCTCGATCAAGACAAAAAACCACAGGCAAATTTTGCTGACAAACATCATGCAAGACCTGATCATAGGCTCTTTGTAAAAAGGTAGAATAAATTGCCACAATCGGGCGTAAACCTTCCAACGCCAAACCGGCGGCAAAAGTTACGGCATGTTGTTCGCAAATTCCCACATCAACAAAACGTTCGGGAAAAGCCTTGGAAAATGCAGTCAACCCTGTTCCCTCAGGCATAGCGGCAGTAATAGCGACAATACGCTCATCTTTTTCCGCCAAAGCATAAAGAGTACGAGCAAAAACATCAGTATAACTGGGAATATCCGCTTCAAAACTTTTAACGTTTTTAGCTTGAACCTTTTCAATTGTTAAAGGCTCAAAAACTTGAGTATCACTATGTTTTTCTATAGTTCCGGAAGCTCCCAAAGCATCATCTTTATGTAAGGTATCGTCATGTGTTTTTTCTTCAAGCGTAAATTTACCTATACCATGAAAGCGCGAAGGGTCAATCTCAGCCGGTTTATAGCCCTTGCCTTTTTTGGTCAAAACATGCAACAACACAGGCTGATCAATATCTTTCGCAACTTTTAAAACATCAGAAAGTGCATGTAAATTATGCCCATCAACAGGACCGACATATTTAAAGTTTAAAGCTTCAAACAACATTCCCGGAGTAAAAACAGATTTTAAACCGTGTTCACTTTTAATGGCAAAATTTACCAAGTCTTCGCCGATTCCCGGAATAGAGTTTAAGGCAGCTCTGACCTCATGTTTCATGCGTCTAACCCAAGAGCGAGACAAGCCGCGGCTCAAAAACAATGATAAGGCACCAACATTTTTTGCAATAGACATTTCATTATCGTTTAAAATAACGATAAGTTTTTTTCCTAGATGCCCAGCTTGATTTAAACCCTCAAACGCCAAACCGGCAGTTAAAGCACCATCGCCAATCACAGAAACAACATGATTCTTTTTCCCTTCCAAATCTCTTGCCAAAGCAAAACCCAAAGCGGCGGAAATAGAGGTGGAAGAATGCCCTACTCCAAAATGATCATATTTACTTTCGCTTAATTTTGGAAAACCGCTTAAGCCTTTAAAAGTTCTTAAAGAACTAAAACGCTCGGCACGCCCCGTTAAAATCTTATATGCATACGCCTGATGTCCAACATCCCAGACGATTTTATCTTGATTAAAGTCAAACTCTTTTAATAAGGCAATAGTTAATTCAACAACGCCCAAAGACGGAGCTAAATGTCCACCGTTTTGAGAAACGGTATGGATAATTAAATCCCTGACTTCTTCAGCCAGTTTTGCACACTCTTCATAACTCAAGCAACTTACCTTACTCGGGTTATCTATTTGAGACAACAAAGAACCACTTTTCGTTGTATTGATTACGTCTTGAGTGCGAGGCAATATTGGACTGACAAAAGGCGTCAAAGTGTGTTGAGTTGCCATATTTGACCTATTTTAATGATGTGAATTAAAGAAATTTGACTGATCATGTATAAAGACTTTCAGCAAATATTACAACCAATCTTATTTGAACGCAAATTAATTTAACATAATAATTTACAAATGCTTAAGGTCAAAAGAACCTAAACATCAAAATCAAAGAAATATAAGAGACAATAAAAACAAAATAAACGTAAATAAGACCATTGCAAAACTCCGTTTTGCGTACTTTTATCATCGTTTTATGCTCTATATACACAACATAAAACGTCTTAAGCCACAAAAACCACTCATTTTACAGAAAAATTAAATTTTACCTTTGTTTTTGGGGATACCCCCGAAGCCCCGCAAGAGCTTTAAGGTCTACGAGCAGGCAAATTCAACCTATAGTTTTTATTCTTGGTTTTTGGAGTGTCTTTCCGGAGTCTTTTTCTGGCGAAAGCCACTTAGATACTATTGCGCAATAGTATCTAAATTGCTAAAACCATGATGAAATCCCAATAAAAAGCAGATTGCAAAAATATCAATTTGTATTATTATATATCCGAACTTAGAAAAGTAAACGTCTAATATGCTTTTCAACAAACAATCATAAGAAAACATACGTTTGCTTATTATAACTTTTATGTTTTGCCGTCGATACAAAAGGAATCTTTAACTATGAAAATGCGACAACACCCCTTGTTCTCCAATGTTTATTCCAAGGTTAATAATTCTAATACAAAGCTATTTTTTAAAGAATTTTGTAAAAAGCCAGGCTCTGTCGGTTCTATTTGCCCCAGTTCAAATAAACTCGCAAGACATATGGCGACGAAAGTAAATAAAGGCTCAGGGCTAGTTATTGAACTTGGAGCAGGAACAGGCGTTGTTACTCAAGCCTTATTAAAAAATGAAGCAATAGCAAAAAGATTGATGGTTATTGAAAAAGCCCCGAATTTTGCACTACACCTGCAAAAACGCTTTCCAAATGCTTTTATATTGCAAGGAGATGCCGCCAATTTATCTGCTTTATTACCCAAAGATTCTAAAGTTGATGCAATAGTTTCAAGCTTGCCCTTGCGGGCTTTTCCCAATCATTTAGTCAAAGCAATTACTCAAGAATGGCTCAAAGTTTTGGAACCTGATGGCATTGTCATTCAATTTACTTATGCATTATATAATACTAAAAAGTTTATCCAACACGGTTTTTATGAATCTGCAAACGAAATCATTTGGGCCAACCTTCCGCCGGCACGCATCCAAATTTTAAAAGCTCTTAAACAGTAAAAAAATATATACAATAAAAATAGACTATTACATAACAGCCTCTTACTCGCTTTCGTCAAAAAGACACTCCGAAAAACACGTATAAATACACTAGGCTGGCTTTGCCTGCCAGTGGCCCTTAAGACGCTTGGGGGAGGCTTCGTGGTGAGACCCTCGAAATAATAAGACACTAGGCTGGCTTTGCCTGCCAGTGGATTTGGGGGCTTCGGGGGTGAAACCCTCGAAATAAAGGAAAATTTAATTTTCCTATAAAATGAGTGCTTTTTTTTGTAACTTAAGGCGTTTTTACATCGCATAAAACGATAACCAAAGTACACAAAACTGAGTTTTGCAATGGTAATAAAAAAGAGGTTGGATCAAACACCAACCTCTTTTTTGTTACGCTTATTTTAATTTTAAATAATTATTCAACTAATCGGTTAAACCCCAAGCAGGGAAAGAGGCATCACCCGAACCTGTCGGAACTTTTCTAACATCACCACCCTGACGAGTAACCAAATAAATCTGTTTTACGCCACCACGAGTAGAACTAAATGCAAGGAAATAACTGTCGCCGGCAAAAGAAGGTTCTTCATCATTACCCGGTCCAAAACTTACCTGACGTTCTGTGTTTGTAACCATATCATAAACAAAGATACGGTGTCCTGCATCAGTCATTTTAGCATAAGCCACTAAAGTTCCGTCAGGGCTAATAGATGGGTCTGTGTTGTAACCACCCGTAGAAACTCTTTTAGAGCCACCGCCACCAAGATTTTTTACAAAGATTTGCGGGCTACCTAAACGGCTTGAACAATACGCCATAATCTTTCCCGTTGCATCAAAAGACGGAGAAACATCAATAAAATGACTATCTTCTAACAAAGTTTCTTTTTTAAACAAATGGCTCAATAAATAAATACTTGGATTTCTTCCCATTGATAAACTAACGGCAACACGGTTATCAGGCAAGAAAGCCGGTCCGATTACTGTATTTCCGGGAAATTTAATACGTTGTACCTGACGAGTTTTTTTGTCCCAAACACCAAGAGCGTGGGTACGGTCATCAATATGAGTAAAAACAACATAACGTCCATCAGGCGACCAAGAAGGAGACATAGCCAAGCCGGGAAGTTTTGATAATTGACGCAGATCACGCCCGGTAGGACGCACAGCCCAAATATCTTTATTTTTCTTATCTCGTGATTTTGCAAACGCCAAAGTGCTTCTAAAAAATTCTCCGCGTCCTGTCATGGCTTTCATCAAATCAGAACAAAAACGATCGGCAATTTCTCCCGCCTTAGAAGGTTCAACATCATAATAGGCGTTACCGAAAATCAATTTTCCGGTCATAACTTCAAAAGTGCGTAACTCAACATAAGGACGTTCGCCACCTTTCTTAAACCAACCTGCGGTAATCAACATATCAGCACCGGCAAGTTGAAAACGTTTATAATCAAGGGTGGGTCCATTAATAGCATCAAGTTTTGTTCCGCCTAAAATAGACGCAGGGTCTACAAGCTTTACAAAAGGTAAAAAAGATAAGTTTTCTTTAATATATTTTTCAACATTAGCCGCCGCCGGAGCACTACCCTGATACTCAGCCATAGCAATATTCACTACAAACTGACTTGGTCCAAAAATGTCTATTTGAACCGGGTTAGCCTCTGCTTTATTCAAAATTCCAAAAAGAGTGATGAAGAAACATAAAAAAACAGTCGTAATTTTTTTCATTTAAAAATTAAACCTCATATATTTTAAATAGTAATTTAAGATTAATGCCTTTGTATATAAAAATCGTTCGCAGAATACGCTGAATATAAACTTTTAGCAAGATACTCGAGAAAATTTATTTAGCCAATAACTCAGACTGTTTAAATTCTAAAAACAAGCGAACAGGCTTATTTTCCGGCGGAGGCAAAAAAACAGGAATTCTTTTGGCTGCCAACATAAAAGCCGCATCAAATTGTTTACGTCCAGAACTTCTGTTGATATCAAGTTCTGTTATCACGCCCTTTTCGTCTAAACCGACAATCAGTTCAACCGAGGCATCTTCTTGGTTCTCTCCAAGAGGTGGATAGGTACAATATGCCAAAAGTTCTTTCCTGACTTTTTCTTTAAACTCATTCATAATTTTTAGCTTTGCTTGCACCTCGTTATCCCACTGCACCTCTTTACTGGAACTCCAGTCATAAGAACCCGTATTATTTCCGTTATGGACTGATTGGTTTTGTGTTAAAGCGGTTTGAGTCAAAGCTCGTTGATAGCCCCCACCCAAAAAAAACAATAATACAATAATAAAAGATATATTTTTTAGCATAGAACTAAATCTCTCTTTTTCAATAAGTTGAATACGCATGTTCTAACCGATTAATGACAATTTTAAAACAAATTTATCTTTTAGTCATTTCATTATAATTAAACTTTAACAACAAAACTTGCAAATCTGGATTTGGTGGTTTAGGAAAACTTTTAACCTTACTCACTGCCGATAAAACTGATGAATCATAAGCCGGTGAACCTGAACTTTCTTCTAGCACAAAATTTTTGATAGTACCATCAGGTAATAAACTCACTCGAACCGTTGCAACTAAATTTGCAATCTCACTACGTGGCACAGATGTCCATTGTTGCCTAACTAAGTTACCAATAGTATGCATGAAACTTATAATCTCCGCATCTTTAACGGTAATTTCAACAGGCTGTACTTTCCCCTTCGTTTTGGTCGTCTGAGCCAAACTCAGATTATATAGCGATAAAATAACTAATAAAAAAATGATAAACGCAGAAAAACTATTTTTTAAAATAGCCACAGCTACCTCTTCACCATTTCATTATAATTAAACTTTAACAATAAATCTTGCAAATCGGCATTCGGTGGTTTAGGAAAACTTTTAACCTTACTCACTGCCGATAAAACTGATGAATCATAAGCCGGTGAACCTGAACTTTCTTCTAGTACAAAATTTTTGATAGTACCATCAGGTAATAAATGCACTCGCACAGTAGCGATTAAATTCGTACGATCTCTAAGTGGAACTGCGTTCCATTGTTGCCTAACTAAGTTACCAATAGTATGCATGAAACTTCTAATCTCCGCATCTTTAACGGTAATTTCAACAGGCTGTACTTTCGGATTCGTTTTGGTCGTCTGTGCCAAGCTCAGATTATATAGTGATAAAATAACTAATAAAAAAACGATAAACGCAGAAAAACTATTTTTTAAAATAGCCACAGCTACCTCTTCACCATTTCATTATAATTAAACTTTAACAACAAATCTTGCAAATCGGCATTCGGTGGTTTCGGGAAACTTGTAACCTTGCTAACTGCCGATAAAACTGATGAATCATAAGTCGGTGAACCTGAACTTTCTTCCAAAGCAAAGTTTTCAACAGTACCATCAGGTAATAAACGCACCCTTACTGTTGCAATCAAGTTAGTACGATCAGAGCGAGGCACAACGGTCCATTGTTGCCTGACCAATCCCATGACAATACCGGTATAAGCCGCATCAATACCTACATTAGAGTTACCTTGACCATGCGTACCGTCTCCGGTTCCACCACCGCCACCTTGAGCGGCATCTTTGGACATAGCGTTTAAAGCCTTCGTCGCAGCATCAGGACCTGAGCCCGTGCTAGTTTTAGTGCTTGAAGTTTTGCCTGCAAGCTCTTTAGAAAAATCTAAAGCATCATCGATATCAGATTTATCTGATTTTTTAGTTTGTTTTTTGTCAACGGGTTTGGTCTCGACCTTTTTATCCGTTTTATCTTTAGTTTTATCAGGGGTTTTGGTTTTGTCGTTGTCTTGTGGTTTAGGCTCTTCTTTGGGTTTATCCTTATCTTTATCTTTTTTTGCCTTATCGTCTTTTTTATCGCTGATAGGTTTTACATCAGGCGGAACAGGCACGGCAACAGGCTTCGTCGTTTCAATCGGCGGCGTAGCAGGAGGCGGCGGCGGAGTTGGCACACTCGGAGGCGTTTCAGGCACGCTTGGAACATCAGGCACGCTTGGAACCGTGTCTTGAGGTGTTTGCGACGCAGGTGGTTCAGGAACAGCTTCGGGAGTAACCGTAGCTCCACCACCGGAAGGACCAGAAACATTTGGTAAACCCTTAGCCCCAATACTCGCCAAACCAATTTCAAGAATCGGCTGATTCAAATCGATTTGTGGCGAGCCTTGGGGTAAGAAAAAGATGACTATGATCAATAGACCATGTATACATAAAGAAGATAAAAAGCCAATAGAGCGTGATTCTTCCACAACAAAAATATCCTTAACTTATATAAAAAACTTTTGAGCTTAACGTTTATTGTTGCGATTTAAGTTTGAAGGTGAAACTTGTACGCTTTGAGCTTGTCCGCCGTTATTATTTGTTAACGGACGATTTACACCATTTGTATTGGTTTGTACAGGGTTTGTTGTTCCACTGCCAATGGCTCCGCCACCAACGGTTCCACCTAGACTCATACCTTCGGCATCACTCGGTTTTTCTGCGACTACGCCGAGTTTTTCAACCCCTGCCGCACGAATACGCCCCATTACATCAACAACAACGCCATAGGGAACTTCTTTATCGGCTTGTAAAAACAATTGTTTATTTTTTTCTTTTACATTCACCAATAACTGCTGAATAAGAGTTTCTTGGTTCACTTGATATTCATCAAGGAACATAACCCCATCTTTGCGAATGGTTAAAACCATATGATCACTGTCTGTAGGTAAGACCTCTACTGTTTGAGTTTGAGGCAAATCAACCTGTAATCCTTCTGTCATCAGTGGTGCAGTAACCATAAAAATAATCAATAGAACCAACATAACGTCAACAAATGGCGTTACGTTAATTTCGGCAACAAATCCACCCTTTCTGGATACTGAAACTCCCATAATTCTAACCTCACATTCTAAGCATAGCCTAAAGTTTATATATTTCAGTGAAATTCAGGCTTAAAAACCGACATCAATCAGCTACTCTAAAAAATATCAAAAAATTATATTTATATACTGTTTTTTGAAACAGTACGAGGTGTTTCAGTACGAGTTCCGTTCACTTCTCTTTGAACTCTATTTAAAAACACACCGGCAAAGTTTACAAGTTCGGCCTCAATATCAGACAACTTACTTAAAAACATATTATAACCAACAGTTGCAGGAATAGCGACAAACAAACCAACCGCAGTCGCAACCAAAGCTTCGGAAATTCCCGGTGCAACAACAGCCAAAGAAGCACTTTTCATCTGACCTATAGAATGGAAAGAATCCATAATTCCCCAAACCGTACCAAACAAACCAATAAACGGAGCAGTATTGGCAGCGGTAGCCAAAAACGACAAAGATGTATTTAAGCGACTTATTGTTTCGCTAACCCCCTGACGCAATGAACGCCTGACGTTATCTGATAAAACATCACTACTGTTTCCGGCTTCTCTTAAGCGGTTATATTCATCAACGCCTACCTGTGCAACGTGATAGAGAGGAGACGAGGTATCAGAACCCAAAATCTGTACCGCCTCTCTTAAATCTTTTGCACCAATAAAGCGAACGATGCCCTCTGTGGCTTTTTTGCGAGCCGTACTCAAAGAAAAATATTTGCCGACTATGATAGTCCAACTCCATAATGACATCATTATTAAAAGAGCCAAGACTAATTTTGCTACAAGTGTAGCATGCATAATAGAAGAAATAATACTGTTATCCATCGGGTTATTAACTCCAAGATATATTCGATTTTTTATTTTAGTAGTTAAGAAGAAAACTAAAAACGACAAGGCTTTTACTTTAATCTTTTAACATCATAAGACTGGGTTGCACATTAGAAGAAATTTTTGAGTTTAATGAAGCCACGGGGCTGTTTAAGGCTAAAAAAACATCATCAACAAGGCCAGAACCAATAGGGGAACCAACAACAGAAGCCCGTAACACATCTTTTTTATTTAGCTGTTCCGCTAAAGTCTGTTTGCTGGTGTTTCTTCTTACTGAAGCAGTAATTGGTTCATAAGATTTGATCGGCTCAAGCTGAACAGGGTCTTTTGTTGACACTGGCTCTTGAGTAAATGCAGGCACATCTTTAACACTAAAGTGGTTAACTTCTTTCTTTACCTGTCCGGAGTTTAAATCCATATTATTTAGTTGTATTTTTATGTCTTGTATCTTTTCTTCCAATTCAACAAGATTAGATAAAAACAATCTTTTTTCTTCTTTTATGCTTAAAGCTAAAGACTCAAGATTACGCCAAATAAAAAAGAACATTGTAAAAATAGCAAAAAAGCCACACAATAAAAAAATTAAAAATGCAACATTGCCTGATAAGTCCATAACAATCACCCTTAACTCTTCTTTAGAAAAATCAAATAACATTATAAAAAAAATATCACAATGAAAAACTAGATAAATTATAAAAAATCTCTAGAGTACTCTTCGGCAGAACTACATCAAAAGTTAAGGTCATTTAAACTTCTTATAAAAAATATTTTACATAACAAAGAAAACGCCAAAAAATAAGTAGTAAGCTTCTTATAATTTGACGTTTTTTAAATTTTATTTAGCTAATCGGCAACAACAAAATTATAAGGGTGGGTTGACCTTAAATTTTCTCTAGAGCGTTCAGCCGAATGTAACGTTGGGTAAGGACCAATCTGAACTCTCCACATAGAAATCGAATCTGCATAAACATAGCGATTGGTCAAACCTTGCTGTTTAAGTTTTGTACTTAAATTTATCGCATTTTGTTTTAAGCTAAAGGCTCCGATCTGAACATAAAACTTTCCGCGTAAGTCGCCTGAATCGTCCATTCCTTTAACGCCGCCAATGCTTTCTATCCTAACTTTTGCCGTTCCTGTTCCAACGATACCAAGTTGCTTTGCCGCCACATTACTTAAATCAATAATTCTGTTGCTCACAAAAGGACCTCGGTCATTAACTCTTACTGTAATTTGTTTACCGTTGCCAAGGTGAGTAACTTTAAGTCTTGTATCAAACGGCAAAATCTTATGAGCCGCCGTCATCGTATGCATATCATATTTTTCACCGTTTGCGGTTTGCTTTCCGTGAAAACCCGGACCATACCAAGAGGCAACCCCTTCTTCTGAATAATTATGGGCCGACGTTAAAGGATAATAGGTTTTTCCCTTAATTGTATAAGGCTTTGTACCTCTTTGTTTTTTTCCGCCTTTACTTGTTCCCCCGCTATAATCACTTGAGGGTGAAGATTTAAACCAACTACAGCCGGAAAAGCTAAAGCTAAGACTAACAAGTAATAAACAAAAAAACAGTTTATAAAGAATTTTTTGATTGATCATATTTTTACTATTTATAAAAAGTTAAACGTCAATAAGGCAAAATTATTTTAAAACGCCATAAAAAAACATATATTACTTCGCTACAACCACAACATTTTTATACTGTTTATGCATAGTATTCGTCAAAGCCATTGCCTCTTTTAAATGAGAATAAGGACCAATAGAAACTTTAGTATTTTTACTTCTTTTTCGCTTACTGATTGCTGATAAAACCTGAATATCTTCATCTGTTTTTTTCAAATTACGCTTTAATGTTGCAAGAGAGTTTTGACTAAAAGGTGCATTAACAATCACCCAAAACTCCCCTACGGGATTATCATCAGAATCTAGAACACAATCTACGGTTTCAACTTTAACCTTAGCAACGCCAGAGCTTAACATATCAAGGTCTTTGGCGGCCAAGCGAGAAACATCAATGATGCGGTTTTGGGTATGCGGACCTCTATCTGTAATCACAACCTCAACGCTCTTGTTGTTAGCCTGATTGGTAACTTTAACCTTGGTTCCAAACGGCAAAAAACGATGTGCGGCCGTATAACCGTGGGGATCAAAGGCAACCCCGCTTGCCGTTTTTTTACCTTTTTTAAACCGCTTTCCACCATACCACGAAGCTTCACCTTGCTCGTGAAAAAAGTGTTTATGGCTTAATTCCGCATTATTTTGCAAATTGGGCTGAGATGTTTGCTCTTGCTTAACTGAAGTATCAAAAACCTTCTCAGATTCCCCATATTGCTTTTTACAAGCACTCACACTTACCAACAACAAAATAGCAAGACAATATAAAAAAGAAAAACAAGCAAGATTAAGACAAGCTTTAGTATTCGATTTTATATTTTTTAATAACAATATCAATATAACACTCCATTTTTATTATCTTTATCACCGATACTTTGTAAAGGGATTATCCGCCAATGGCATTCATTTTTCTGCCTGTTGTTTTCGCCGCTTTTTTGGCTTCCAACAAATCAAAACCTATGGGTTTATGTTTTATGGCTTGAGTAAAAAGTTTATCTACAAATTTTATGCCGAGTTTAGAATGACGCAATAATTCCCTTACTTTATATTCTTTTTCTGAAAATAAGCAGGTTCTAAGTCGTCCGTCTGCCGTTATTCTGAGCCTGTTACACTGGAAGCAAAAGTGGTTTGATAAAGGAGTAATCAGACCAAAACGTCCCTTTCCACCAACAATTTCAAAGCTTTTTGCCGGACCGCTTCGTGGGTCTTTCTTATCTTGAGCTTTTAAAGTTACATAATTTTTTGCTTCGGCTAAAATATCTTCCGCCGCCCAAAAGTTGCTATCTAACCAAGGTTCATGTCCACCCATTGGCATATATTCAATAAAACGTACTTCCAAAGGATTATTCATTGCAAGCTCTAAAAAGTCTTTAAGCTCGTCTTTATTAAAACGTCGCAAGGCAACCGCATTAATCTTGATGTTGAGTCCGATATCCAAAGCTGAATCGATCGCCTCTCTGACTTTACTCAAAGAATCAGAACCGGTAATTTGTTCAAAACGCTGAGGGTTTAAACTATCTAAAGAAATATTTAAACTTTTTATTCCAAGGTCTTTTAATCCTTGAAGATATGGTTTTAACAAACTTCCGTTACTGGTAAGGCTGATCAATAGCTCGGGGTGGGCTTTATGCAACCTTTCCAAAAAATTCATAATCCCCTTACGCACAAAGGGTTCTCCACCGGTCAAACGAATTTTTTCAACCCCACGATTCACAAGTAAAGAGCTTAACTCCAAAAGCTCTTCATAACGTAAAATATCATCGTGCGGTATTGTTTTTTGTATTTTATCACAACTGGAACAATAAATGCATCTAAAGTTACAACGATCCGTTAAAGATATGCGTACATAACGAACAGCCCTACCGTGTATATCAAACAAAACCGGATCATGTGTATTTGAATCAGTATTTTTACAATCAACTTGTGGCATACTCAGACCTTTTCATAAAGACATTTATATTGCTAAACAGTTAAATATACATAAGAAATAGGATACATTTATGTTAGATTCCATCTCTCAAACCAGCTCAACAAACTTAAAAGCATATGAGCGTTCCGAACACACCACAGACCAACTATCCAAAAGTCAAAAACATGACGTAAGGCTATCTGATAAAACTCCTCAAAACTCGGAAAATGTAACTTCGTTTCAAAAACATACCGAAAGTTTTGGGCCGGCTGTTGTTTCTCATTTAAAAACAAACTCGGAAACAAGAAAGGATATTTCAACAAATCCTAATCAAATTAACACAATAAGCGATAAAACACATGATCGTGTAAGTTTGAGTTTAAACGCCGTTGAGCTATCAAAGCTAAAGAATCAAAAGGAACATAACGCAAAACTTGAACCAGCTCAAGCTCAATTAAATGACCATAATATTATTTCAAAAAATGAATTAAAACAAACCGAACAAAGAATCAAAGAAGTTGCTGTTGATAATTTCGTCAAAACCGAAACAAGCAAAGAAACCGCCCAAAATAAAGAGCAACCAAAAATCAACGAAACAACACCCGCAACAAACACACGCAAAAGCCTTTTTTCTTTTTTGGCAACCTTACAAAACCGCATTTTAGGACGTGCCGTCTTTAATTATGAACAAACCTCTCTCGATCTTCCGTCAAAAGGTTCACGTCTTTCTTTAAAAGTCTAATATTCTCAAGCTTGTTTTTATCATAATAAAAGGTTAGTATAAAAGCTGAACAAAACAATCCTAATAAAACAAACTAACCTTATAAAAATTAAAACTGCCTCTATGAAAGCTTTACTAACAACAATTATAATTGCAACGCTTCTCAGCCTGACTGCTTGTTATGATTATTATCTTCCTTATGGAACCGTCGCTCAAATTAACGGGAAAAATATCTCGATAAAAGACCTTGAAGCAATTGCAGACAGCAACACCGCAGGTATTTTATCAGATAAGCTCGACTATTCTGTTGAAGGGGTAAGAAAGAACTATACAAAAGCTCTCGGCGACCTGATAGTTGTAACATTAGTCGAAGAAGAACTTGAAAAATTAGGGCTCTCAATTACCAAAGAAGATGTTGCGAATGAAGAAAATTTAATTAGAGGCGACTATCCGGAACATGAATTTGAACGTCAACTTTTGGAAGACAGACTCGATTTAGATATATGGAGAAAACAATTAAAAGGCCGTTTGGCTGTTCGCCGTTTTCATGAAAAGGTTCTTCAACCTTTAATTTCGGTCAGCACGGAAGAATTTAAAGAATATTCTCAACTTCACTCAAAAAATATTCCCAGTCAAAAATATTTTAGATTGTTACAATCAGAAAATAAAAGCATGCTTGAAAATGCCCTTAAAACTGCCGTCAACAAAGAACTCCCAAACAACTTTCAAGAACTTTTTCCGGGTGTGTCAATCAAAGAAGTACGTCTTGCCATAAATAGAATAGAACCAAAAACCTTAAACCAAATAAATAAATTAAAACCCGGGGAAGCCGGTTTGATCTTTAAAGACCCGGAATCAAACGAGTATGGTGCATATATTTTATTGGAAAACATAGAAGAACGTACAATGGAATTCAGCGAACTCTTTAAATTAAACGAAAAAGCAATTTTAGAAGAAAAAATCGACTTCGCTTTCAAAATATGGATAGAAAGAACTGTTCGCAAAGCCAAAATAAGAATTTCAAGCTACCTGCTTACAGCTCAGAACAATAAAAAACAAAACCCTACGGAAGTAATAACTCCAACCCCAAACACTAACGCAACGGAAAGCAACACCCTGCCGAGCCTTCCTAAACCGGATCAAACAGAAAACGATTTAAACAACGCAACAGAAAAAATAACAATTAACCCGATATTAACGCCGTCTGTGCCTTCGCCACCCCAAAACGAGCTAAACCAAAACCAAAAACAATAAGTTATTAATTTGAAATCAAAAAAATGATTTTTAATATTTTAACAAAATAGTTTTAAACTTAGATTAAGGCATTGCATAAAATTTGAAAAAAGTTTAGTTAGTTTCATTGAAAATATGCTTTTTCTTCAGCGACTTTAGCTTGATTAAAGGTTGAAACTTGATTTATTAAATAAATTAAATCATATAATTAAATAAAAAAAATAGTAATTTTTATCTTACAGCTTTAATGAGAGGAATTATCGTGTTTAAAGTAAAAAAATCTTTTATGTTTGTGTTGATGTTGGCAACGTGTATTATTTGTTCTACCTCAGGTGTGTTTGTTAAAGACTCTCTCTCAGAAACCACCACAAAAAAACAAAATACAAAGAAAAAAACAAATAAAAAAACTGCCGGTGCAACAACAAAAAAACAAGGCACAACAACCAAAAACCAAGGCACTACAACAAAAAACCAAGGTGCAACAACTAACACAAGTTTGAATGATGATAAGTTTTTGGTAACAAAAATCGGAGCAGTTGTTAACGGCGAGATGATTTCTCTTTATGATATTCAAACCGCAACTAATTCTGAACTTGCAAGACTTAGAATTACTCCCGCCGATCCACGCTATGACAGAGCTGTTAAAGAAATTATGCGTCGTAGCCTTGATAATAAAATAAACGATATTCTCTTACGCCAAGAAGCGGAACGCCTCAAAATAACCGTTTCACCTCAAGATATTGATAATGAACTCAAAAGTTTCATTAAGCGTAGCCAAATGACCGAAGAACAGTTTGAAAAAGAACTTAAGGCAAAAGGCGAAAACATGGCGTTTATTAAAGATAAAATGCGCGATAATATCTTAACTAAACGCATAATCAGCTATATGATAAGCCGAAAAGTTAGCGTAACCGAAAAAGAACTTGAAGAACATTACGAAAAAAATAAAGATCAATATATTAAAGGAAAAGTCGTTGATGTTTCTTTATTGCTGTTTCCTCCAAATATAAACGCCGAAAAAGTATTGGCGGATATAAGATCAGGCAAATTAAAATTTGCAGATGCAGTCGCCAAATTTTCAATTGGCCCAAACCCTAAAAAAAGCGGGGTTTTAGGAAAACTTCCTTGGGAAGAAATGGCAACAGACTGGAAGGATATAATTGCACCCATGTCTGTTGGCGAAATTTCCAAGATCTTTGATGTCAGAAACTTTAAAGCAATAGTCAAACTAAACTCCATGAACCCCGGAGTGCAAATGACCTTTGAAGAAGCCAAACCCATAGTCGATAACGAAGTTAGAACTCCTTTGTTAAATGCACGCTTTGATGAATATTTGGCTCAATTAAAAAGTAAAGCCATTATTGATATTAAGCTTTAATAATTGAACTATTTTCAAATCATATATATTTACGCTTTAACATAGAGGTTAACTTTATGAACTTACAAGAATTGGGTGCCATTTTAAGGCAAAAAAGAGATGAAAAAGGTCTAAGTTTAGACGAAGCCGCTAATAAGATAAAACTTTCTGCCAGAGTGATAAAAGCTATGGAAGAAGGTGATATATCTGATTTGCCCCACCCCGTATATGCCAGAGGGTTCATGAAGTCTTATGCCGAAATATTGGGATTTGACAAAGTTGAATTGGCGGAAATGTTGAACAAAGCGTTTCCCCCATCTGAGTTAGACGAAGAACCGGAACCCGGTCCAATTATAAAAGCCACCTCAAACCGAGAAAGAAACGGTTTTAAGATACTAAATTTATTAATTATGATTTTAGTATTCTCTTTGCTTTGTTTGGGAATATGGTTTTTGTTTGAAAAGTTTAAAGATAGCTCTTTTGACGGAATAAAACAAACCTATAATTCATTTTTCTCAAACTCCACAGATGAAACAAACCAAACCCAACAAAACAGCACAACTCAAGCACCTAACGCCAACAATACTCAAGAA
Source organism: Desulfovibrio litoralis DSM 11393 (assembly GCF_900143255.1). Taxonomy (NCBI): domain Bacteria; kingdom Pseudomonadati; phylum Thermodesulfobacteriota; class Desulfovibrionia; order Desulfovibrionales; family Desulfovibrionaceae; genus Desulfovibrio; species Desulfovibrio litoralis. The sequence continues at coordinate 284,818 of NZ_FRDI01000002.1, read as the reverse complement.
CAAACAACAAGCGTAAACACAACCCCGAGCCTGCCTAACACGCCAACTGTTTCCACAGAAACAACTCAACAGATTGAAAATATTACTCAAACACTTGAAGTTAGCACAAGACGCAGTACAAAACTTGAAGTAACCATAGACGAGGCTCAAACAGAAAAAGTAGACTTGGCTAAAAATCAATCTCGAGTTTTTGAGTTTAAAGACGACTTGACCTTAAAAATGTCTAACCCAAATGTCATAAAATTAAAGTATAATAATCAAGATTTTACTTTTGACTATATCGCCGGTAGCGGAGAAAAAACCTTGGTCTTTCCACCAAGTGCAACTAACTAAAAAACATTATTCAGGTTAGCTATGTATTTTTCCGATGAGGCAGTTGTTTTAAGTCTTGGACGTTTTAGAGAATCAGACCTTTGGCTACGCCTTTTGTCTCCCACTCGAGGAATTTTTACCGTGTTTGCATTTGGCGGAAGTAAAAGTCGCAAACGTTTTTGTGGCTGTTTGGATATTTTAAACAAACTATCTATCAGCGTAAGCCAATCAAAAAAAGGTGAATATCTTTGTCTAGACGAAGCCGTCTTGCGTTCCGGTCCGCTTAACTTGCGTTCAGACTTTAAACGCCTCGGTATAGTTATGAACACCTTAAAATTTTTGGAGGCCTTTGGCGTTTCGTCTGATAGTGCTTTAAACTCTTTTACTTTGTTTAACGAGTTGTTATTATTATCAGAAGACGAAAAACAAATGCCGGAACTTTTCCCCCTGCTCTTTCGTTTACGCTTGGCTTTTGACCATGGATATTCGATTAACCTAGAGAGTTGCGGAAATTGCCAAAGCCTATTAAAAAAACAAGCCAAAACTCAAAGAGAATGCGATGTGGAATATATGTCCAATCTGGCTTATGACTTAACTTATAAACAAGAGTCCTGCTATTTATTAGCAAGCGAAGGGCAAGTTTTTTGTGAAGCTTGTGCTTCTAAAATTCCTGTTTCTGGCGGAACTTTATCACGATTAAGCACGCAAAGTTTACACTTTTTACATTTGATTAAAACGCTTCCACTCTCAGACTGGCACTATTTCCAGTTTGACTCGCTAACACGCAGAGAGTTATCTCGTTCAATAGATGCTTTTATTGAATATCATGTGGGTTTGCGTTGGCATAACGGGCGTTTTATACGTTGTTAATTTGAAAAATTTTATTTTATAAATATAACGATATTGAGGCTAATATGAATTTTCAAGACGTGATTTTAACACTGCAAAGTTTTTGGAGTAAACAAGGTTGTGCAATACAACAGCCTTATGACGTAGAGTGTGGAGCTGGAACTTTTAACCCTGCGACTTTTTTAAGAGTTATAGGTCCTGAACCTTGGAATGTTGCTTATGTTGAACCTTCTCGTCGTCCAACCGACGGACGCTACGGAGAAAATCCAAACCGCCTGCAACATTATTTTCAATTTCAGGTAATTTTAAAACCTTCTCCTGAAAATGTCTTGGAATTATACCTTAACAGTCTTAAAACATTAGGTATTGACCCAACAAAACATGATATTCGCTTTGTTGAAGACGACTGGGAATCTCCTACTCTCGGAGCTTGGGGGCTTGGTTGGGAAGTTTGGCTCAACGGAATGGAAGTTACTCAATTTACTTATTTTCAACAAGTCGGCGGAATTGATTTAAAGCCGGCTAGTGCTGAAATTACTTACGGGCTTGAAAGACTTTGTATGTATCTTCAAGAAAAAGAGTCTGTTTACGAACTACAATGGAATGACCATGTCAAATATGGTGATATTTATCACAGAAACGAAGTTGAACAATCTCGTTTTAACTTTGAAGAAAGCGACCCGGTTTTATTGTTAAGACATTTTAACGAATTTGAACATGAAGCCAAACGTTTGGTTCAACTCGGTCTTTTAACGCCGGCTTATGATTATACAATGAAATGTTCCCATACTTTTAACCTGCTTGATGCCAGAGGGGCAATTTCCATTACCGAAAGAACCGGTTATATTGGGCGTGTTCGAACTCTCGCCTCAGCCGTTGCCCATTTATATGCGACTCAAAGAGAAGAAATGGGCTATCCTCTTTTAAAAAAATAATTTTAAACTAAAAACGCAAAGAATTGTACGAACATTTTGAATTAATTAGTCAATAAAGGATATAAAATGTCCCACTTTATACTTGAAATCGGAACGGAAGAATTACCTGCTCGTTTTTTATCAAATATACAAAAAGATTTAAAAGAAGCTTTTGAAAAAGCATTAAAAGAACAAGGCGTTGATTTTAAAGAAATAAATGTTGCCGCTACACCTCGTAGGGCTGCTGTTTTGATTGACGGTTTGGCTGATACGGCAAAATCGTTTGAAGAGCTTGTTTCCGGTCCGCCAAAGAAAATTGCTTTTATGGAAAACGGCGAACCAAGCAAAGCCGGTTTGGGTTTTGCCAAAACTCAGGGCGTTGAATTTAAAGATACTTTTCTTTTAGAAACCGAAAAAGGAACATATCTCGCCGTCAAAAAACAAATGGGTGGCGGAAAAACCCTTGAACTTCTTCCAAATATCTGCCTTTCTATTATTCAAGCTTTATCTTTTCCCAAAAGTATGCACTGGGGTGATAGCGAAGGTTTTACTTTTGCTCGCCCTTTACGTTGGATACTCGCACTTTATGAAGATAAATTAGTCGAATTTAAAATCGCCGGCGTTTCTTCCGGTCGTCAAACCTTTGGACACAGAATCCACGGAGCCGGTCCTTTTGAATTACGCAACGCCTCAGAATATCTAAATATATTGAAAGAAAAAGCAAAAGTCGTTTTGTTTCCCGAAGAACGTTTAAAAATCATTAAAGATAAAGCTAACGAATTGGCTAAAAATCTTACTGAATTTAACGGAGCAAAAATAATCTGGAAAGAAAGCTTGCTGAATGAAGTTTGTGGTTTAGTCGAACACCCTGTTCCGATAATCGGTTTTTTTGACCCCTCTTTTTTAGAAGTCCCCAGAGAAGTTTTATTAACAAGTATGGAAAGCCATCAAAAAAGCTTTGGACTCGAAGATAATTGCGGAAACTTACTACCCGCCTTTTTAACCGTTGCCAATATCAGCTCAAAAGATGAAGCTTTAGTGCGTAAAGGTTGGGAAAGAGTGTTACGTGCAAGACTTGAAGATGCAAGATTCTTTTGGAAAACCGATCTAAAAACACCTGTGGAAACTTGGCTTGATAAACTTGATCATGTTATATTCTTAGCACCACTCGGAAGTATGGGCGACAAAACTCGCAGGCTTGAAAAACTTTGTGTCTTTATCGCCAAAGAGCTTGGGCTTGAACAAAAAGGCGTTAAACTTCCTGAAATCGAACGTGCCGGACGCTTGTCAAAAGCCGATTTAGTCTCTGAAATGGTTAAAGAATTTGATACTCTTCAAGGAGTTATGGGCGGAATCTATGCCACCAAACGCAATGAAAGCGAACTCGTGGCTCAAGCCTTAAAAGAACAATACTTACCTGCCGGGGTTGATTCGCCCGTACCAAGCAGTCTTGGCGGAGCTATTTTGTCTTTAGCCGATAAAGCAGATACCCTGGTGGGTTGTTTCGGACTTGGCATGATTCCAACAGGAACGGCCGACCCTTACGCTTTACGCCGTGCCGTTTTAGGGATTATACGGATTTTTAAAGAATATGCGTTTGACCTTACTCCAAACCTTTTATTTAAAAAAGCTTTTGAACTTTATGGCGAACGTAAATGGAAGTTAAGTGAAAGTGAAGCCTTGGCAAAATTAGATGACTTTTTTGCCTTGCGTCTAAAAAATTATTTCTGTAGCTCATTAAGCGGTCTTGTCGCAAACGAAACCCTTTTAGTAGAAGCAAGCCTCGCCGCCGGTTATGAAAATATTGCTCTAACCGAAAAAAGATTACACGCCTTGGGTGAATTTAGCAAAAACGCCGATTTTGCAACAGCTGTGTTAACATTTAAACGGGCTGCCAATATTATTCGCAAACAAGGTCAAGAAGATAAAACGTTAAAACTTGACGGTCAATATAATACCAAGCTCTTTTCAGAACAGGCCGAAAAAGATCTGGGAACAGCTTTGGAAAATATTACACCACGTTTTGATAAGTTATGGAAAGAACAAAACTTTTCCGCTCTTTTCGCTCTACTCTTTGAGTTAAAACCCAAAGTAGAAACTTTTTTTGATCAAGTCATGGTTATATCTGATGATAAGGAAATACGCTATAACAGGTTGCAACTGTTGTTTGCGTTGGTCTCACTACTTAGCCGTTTAGCCGATTTTAACGCTTTGCAAATTTAACACGTTAAAAAATATTCGAGAAAACAATGTCAAACGTAAACAAAAATAATCAGCATCTTATAAACTACAAGTTTTTTATTTTTATCTTGTTGTTTATGCTAAACTTTGTCTTGATAAACAAGGTTTATGCTGTTGATACTACTAAAAATATACAAGCCATAGAAACAATAAATAAATTCTTGCTTGGTATTCCCTATAGAGACGACGGGGCTTTAGATTTTAGCAAGGTTAGCGACAAAGCTAACACAAACGGGCGTTATACTTTGTTTGCCGACCAAAATAAAACCTTGAAGACCCCGGGGTTAAACTGTAGCGGTTTTGTATTGGCGGCGAGTAACAAAATTTTTCGCCCTGATCTAAATATTGATACGGCTAAATTTGATCGTAAAAATGACAACAGCGAAACAGCCACTCGAGCAGAAGACTGGGATTTTGGTCTCGACCTTTTGTTGAATATCTCAGACGGCAAAACCGCTAAAGTTATGTTGCCCAACAATCGCTATGCCGATCCTAAAACACTTGACGGAATAAGCTTGCCTGATGGGCGAGGTTTTTCTTTGCATGATAAAGCTGCATGGAATAATGTAATTTCTCGCATGAAAAACGGCTATATTTACCTTTGGGCAATGAGCCGTAAAACGCCAGATAAACCTTTACAGTATCATCATGTCGGTCTAATATTAACCGAAGGAACAAAGCCAGACTCCGCTTTTATGTATCATGCCGTACGCAAAGGTGGCGTAGTAAAGCTTGATTTGAAAAAAGCTGGTTCTCTTGAACGCATTTTTAAGGCTTATCCTAAAAAAGACGGTATAGAACGCTATATTTATATTTTAGAAGTAGAGTTATAAAATTTTACTTATTATTATTGCCTAAAATGGAGGCTTAACGTGAAAAATACTCAAATGAAAGAAGCTCCTGCCAAAAACTTGGCTTTTGATTTAATGCGCGTAACCGAAGCGGCCGCCCTTGCATCGGCTCGTTGGCTCGGAAAAGGCGAAAAAGAAGCCGGAGATAAAGCGGCTGTTGATGCCATGCGTCTTTGTTTTAACTCTTTGGAATTATCCGGAACGGTCATTATCGGCGAAGGCGAAAAAGATAATGCCCCCATGTTATATAACGGAGAAAAACTCGGTTCAGGAAACGGATCTGAGGTTGACGTTGCCGTTGACCCCGTTGAAGGGACTAATTTATTGGCCTTTGGACGACCAAACTCTATCTCTGTTGTCGGAACTTCGCCGGCCGGAACTATGTATAACCCGGGTCCAAGCCATTATATGAGAAAATTGGTTGTGCCAAATGCCGCAAAAAGTGTTGTTGATATTGATGCCCCTGTTGCGGACAACTTAAAACACATCGCCAAAGCCCTTGGTAAAGATGTAAACGACCTTGTTGTTTTTGTGCTTGATAAACCTCGCCACGAACAACTGATCAAGAGTATCCGTCAAGCCGGTGCCAGAATCCAACTGCACAGAGACGGAGATATTACCGGTGCCTTAATGGCGGTTGATTCCAGATCAGAAATTGATGTAATGATGGGAACAGGGGGTACACCCGAAGGCGTTTTGGCGGCTTGTGCCATCAAAGGCGTTGGCGGACAAATTTTGGCAAGACTCGACCCTCAGTCATATGTTGAAAAAGAAGCAATTTTAAATGCCGGTATTGATTTAAGAGAAATATTAACTGTTGATAACCTCATTAAAGGCGACGAAGTCTTCTTTGCGGCAACAGGCATCTCAGGCGGAAGCTTTTTGGATGGAGTTCGTTATACCGGAAACGGAGCTGTTACACACTCCATGCTCATTCGTGCCAAAACAGGTTCGTTACGTTATATTCAATCTTTCCATAACTGGGATAAATTGATGAAATTTAGTTCGGTTGATTACGATTAATAAAAAAACACACAAACTAAAAAAACTGTCTTAAAACGCAACAGCATTTTAAGACAGTTTTTTGTTTTATAGAAAATATGATTAAATAAGAATAGGACGGCGATCAATAAGAAAGCTACTTCCCGGCATTGATTTAACCTGACTTTTTAAGGCAGAAGCTATCTGAGAAACCTGACCGTAATGTTCCAAGCGAGAGTCTTTGTTAACAACAACCGCAATAGAAATAGACATAAATGGAAATTTTCTTAAGATTCCCTGTCTATCTATAGAAGTAATACCTTTTTGTTCCCTGTCTTTTGCATCATAAAATTGCGGAATAATCGCATCAAAGCTAGCAATAATGTGTTCACAAGCCAGCTCTGCATATTTAGAAGGCATAACAAAAACAAAATCATCGCCGCCAACATGCCCGACAAAAGCATTTTTAAGTTTAAAAGAGCGTACGGTTGTTACCACCAAGCGAGCGGTCATCATTAAAACCTCATCTCCACGAGAAAAACCATATTTATCATTGTATGATTTAAAATAATCTAAATCGCAATATCCTAAGGCAAAATCTTCACCTTGTTGGATACGCTCTTTAATTGTATTAATAATAGAGGTGTTTCCGGGTAAATGGGTTAAGGGGCTTGCGTCAAGTGTTCTTGAACTGCGTTGAATTCCAAGCTCTATTCTGGCTTTTAACATTTCAAGACTGAAAGGAGGAGAAATAAAATCATCAACATCTAAACTGCTCCAGTCAAAGTCTTTAGTTTGGTTAAAATCTTCTATATATAAAAGAGTAGAAAGCTGACGATATACGTTTTCTTCTTTCACCAAACGCAACAACTCTAGACCAGACATATCAGGCAGAGAAATGTCAATAATAAGAATCTCAGGCGGGTCAATCAAAAGGAATTCAAGAGCTGAGCCTGCAGTTTGAAACTCAAGCATATTATCTTGTCCCCAAAGTTCAGAGACTATATCACACAGCTCTTTGTTCTGGCTGACTAAATACAACATTTTTTTATTTACAACTTGGTCGTTCATAATAATCTCATTCACTTCTCAATCTAGGATAACAAACCACTTTGATAAAATTTTTCGGTAATACTTTTCTCTAACTCAGCCAAATGACTCTCATTAATAGATAAAGCACGATAGACGTCAGGATTGAACTCTATTATCTCTTCCTTACCGCAACAACCTAAACCAAGTTTAACCGCATAGTAATTGGCAAGACAAACAACAAGTGCCATTTCTTGAAACTCTTTGGCGGAAAAAGGATCATGATGAAAAACCATACCTGTAGTAAGGTTCCCCGGCAAGCTCCATTGCTTACATAAAAACAAATTAACTTGAGCGTGAGTTATTCCCAATACTTGTTTTTCTGCAAGATAATAAGAAATTTTTTGTTCCAAAACAACTTTTAATATACTGTCTACTGCATCAGGAAGCTGTTGTTTTATAACAAGTTTACCAATATCATGTAACAAACCGGCAACACCAAATTCATCACTCATAGGAAAACTACAATGTTTGGCAATAATCACGGAAGCTTGAGAACAAGCAAGGCTATGTGTCGACAAATTGGGAAATTTTACTTCTTGTTTGTCAAAAGCCGCAGTAGAAATTAAAATTCCACGTAAAACATTAGCACCAAGTAATAACACGGCATGTTTTAAAGATGAAATTCTTCCTGAAAAGCCATACATCGGAGAGTTAACCATTTTTAATATCTTTACTGCTAGCGTTTGGTCTTTAGACAAAATAGCCGATAAAGAGTCAGCATTGGCGTTTGGCGATGCCATCTCTGTGCTAAATTCATAAAAAACAGACGGCAGAACAGGCAACTTATTGGCTGTTATTTTTTTACCTTGAAATAGTGTTGTTACATCTTCCATTAATTTATCCTAAGCAAGTATCAATATATCTATAACAAAAACATAAATAAAAAACAAATAAAGATTTATAATAAAAAATTAAAATAACCGATCTGAAAAAACAACAATAAAATATATCCCTTGCAAATATGAATTTTGACACATTCAAGATAATTGAGCAAGACTCAAAAAAGATTTTTTTTATTTTATTTTACCAATAACATAACGCAACCCAGGTTTCGAGAAAACAAACCCCCTAATTTCTAAAATAGTTATTGTCGAAGAAACATCAGAAACCTCATAACTTGTAGCGTTTTCAAGGTTAAGCAACTCGACAATTTTATCTATATGTAAACTTTCCGTATGTTTGTTTAATAAAGAAACTATATTAAACTCAAGCTCTGACAACGAACCTTTAAGCTCTTCCATCTTATTCTGTTGAGACAAAATATTTTTGTTTTCAAAACAGACTGTTGAAATAATATCGTTTTGATAAATGCTTTTTATTAAACTGCCCTGATCATCTGAGACTAATCGTTTAAACTCAGTTTTAAGTTCAGGTTGAATGTTTTGTTGTTTTGCAGGGGTTTTTGGTCTTTTGATATAAAGTCTTTTTTCAAAAACATCCATATTATCAGGACAAACTCTACTCTCTTTAACTGTTTCGTTTTTATTTTTTTGTTCTAAAATACCTGTTAAACTTTCTTTTAAATCTACTAAAATATCACCGATATTTCTTACGATTATCGCCCCTTGGTTTAATAAATCATTACAACCAACCGAGCTTTCCGCATCAGGCAAACCCGGAACGGCATAAACCTGTCTGTTTTGTTCAAGGGCATGTCGTGCCGTAATTAAAGAACCTGAACGCTGTGCCGCTTCAACAACCACAACACCGAGAGATAAGCCGCTTATAATACGATTTCTTATAGGAAATTGTCTTGGTTCGGCTTCACAATCAGGAGCCAACTCGCTAATAATTAACCCCTTGTCAATTAGTTGAGTAAAGATGTCTAAATTTATAGGTGGATATACTTTGTTAATTCCTGTTCCTAAAACGGCGATACTTGAACCAAGCTCATTGATAGCTCCAAGATGTGCCTCTCTGTCAATTCCATGAGCCATACCCGAAACAACCGTAAAGCCAATTGACGCCAAGGTATTGGAAAGTCTCGCCGCACTTGCAAGACCTTCGCTTGAACAACGCCGAGAACCCACAACCGCAATACAAGAACCAAAGAGTAAAGAAACATCACCCCAATAATATAAATATAAAGGTGCATCAATAATATCTTTTAATAACAAGGGAAAATCTTTTTGCAAGATAATTCCACACCCGGTATCACGCAACTTTCCCCATTCTTGTTTAGCCGGCTCTCGCCAAAGCTCAGAACGAAAAGATGAAGCCGCATCAGCAGGAACTCGACAAACGCCCCATTTTTTACAGTTTAAAACAGCTTGATGTGCCGATCCAAAATATTTACACAGCCTGTTAATACGCCTAACACCCAACTTTGAGGTATGTTTCAACGCCATGTATGACCACAATTCTATCTTGGTCGCATCATCTAACTGAGAAAAAGTTCCATACATTACAAAACAGCTCTAAAAACAAACAAAGTTTATCACGAACAAAGTTTATTTTGTCTTTGCAAAATGGTTTTTAAAATTAAAATAAACAACCAAAGCTCTATAAAGTTGCCAAACGTTTTTTCGCCAACGCCACAGGCTCTGATTTTGGATATTGAGAAATTAGTGTTTCCAAGTAAAAACGTGCATTATCTTTATCACCCAATTTTTGATAAGAAAAAGCAATTTTTAACATTGCCGCCGCTGCCTTAGGGTGTTTTGAATAATTATTTGTAACTTCTTTAAAAGTTAAAATCGCTTTGTCATATTGGTTCATTCCAAAAAAAGATTCACCAAGCCAATAATAAGCATTGGGAATTAAGCGATTATTTGGATTATCTATAATAAATTGTTCAAATTTTTCTTTCGCCGCCGCCGGTTTATTGGCATCAAGCAAATTTAAACCAGAGTTATAAGTAGCATCGGAAGATTGCCACTTACTTAAACTTCCACCGGCAACAGGTGGTACAAGCTCTGTATTTTTCTTTTGTTTTACAACGTTTTTATCATCTGTTGCTTTTGTTGAAGTAGCTGTAACCGGCGGTTCAACTTTTTGTTTGGGTTCAACTTGAACAACAGGAGTCAAGGTTTCCGCTTTTGCCGTATTTGTCTTTTCCGGTGTAACATTTAGAGGAACAGCAACAGCTTGGTTTGTATTATTTGTTTGAGGCAGCTCTTTATTTTCTTTTTTTGGAGCAGCACCGGCATATTGATTAGATTGATTAGATTGATTAGATTGATTAGATTGTTGAGTTTGAGGATTAGATTGTACAGCCCTTAAAGCTTCTGCAACCGGGTCATAGTCGTCTGTTACAACGGCGTTATGTGTTGACACGTTATTTTGAGCCAAATATTTTGGTTCGGCGACCGGGTTGAGAACCGGGGTAACAACTGGGGCAGTATTTGTTTGTGGAATATTTACGGATTGAGATTGTGGAGTTGGATTATTGTTTAATTCCGCAGTATTCACAGGTGGCGTCGTAGCTTTTGGCGTATTTTCCAATTCTTTAGCTTTTTTGAAAGACTCAGGAGCCGGATTTAATTTCTCTAACAAAGATAATTGCGGAGCTTGTGAGGCTTGCACGGTTTGCGTTGATTTGGCGTTTTCTTTAGCCTCTTTTTTCTTTAAAGAAGGCTCAACTTCGTTAGTCTTTTTTAAAGCAATCTTGTTATCTTTTTTCAGAGGTTTTGTCTTGGCAAGCACTACGCTGTCTTTAGGAGCAGACAATTCGGCTACTTTTTGGGTAATAGAGTCAATCCGTGCATCATCACTCAAACGCTGAACCTGTTGTTCTTGTTCCAAGCTACCAACTCGAGTTTCCAAAGAGCTTACCCTTTCTGATAAAGAAGTTGAACAAGCACTCAACCCAAAAACAGCCAAACCGATAAAACAACCATATACATACTTAGTAAACATGCACACTCCAAAATAAAAAACAACTTAGAAAGTTATAAAAAACAACCCTTTAACCTTAAGCTAACGCAACGCATATCAACTCATGTCAACTCTAGTAAACTTATAACATCAAACATTGTTTATAGAATATTATTCTTAATTAAACAACACTGTACTACATATATATATAAACAATAAAATTATCAAGCATAAATGATTATCATCTCTTGCGATTATTTAAGATTTAAGATAAGACACAGGAAATATTACAGAATAAAATATACATTTTTATTTAAGTCAAAAGACTCTCTTTATATAAAAATAAATATTTATAAAGGATTAGGTTACATATGTTGCCATTTATAAATACTGATATACTACTGTTTGCGTTTGCCCTTGCTTTTTGCATGCTTTGTTTCGCGGCTGTTTGTTCCGGGGCATGGTTTGTAGTAATCACTGAGGCCAGCGGTATAGCAACAAAAAAAAAATTTCAAGATAAGTGTGCTTTTCAAACGGGAAAACTCTGCACTATTCTTTTAATTGCTTATATTTTAGCGTTTATTAGTTTAATTTCGGTGAATATACAAAACGGCAACAACTTACTCGAAGGAGTTTTGGCTCTTCCCGTTACCTTGATTATGTCTCTCTTGGGTACAGCATTTTTACTGTTTTCCCTTTACCTTGCCACATGGAAAACACTCAAAAAAGCAAAGATCATTCACTTATCGATAGGTATTCTAATTGCCTTAATATTAAGTTCAGCCTTTGTGTTAATCGCTATGCTTCTAAGAACCGTGTTACATTCAGGCTCTGAACTTACGGAATATAGTTCTATAATTATTCTTGTTACCGAGCTGTTTAATTCAATTCCTTTAAACTCAATAGTCTGGCCTCTCATTATCCAAGCCTTTCTTTTGGGTTTTGCAACCATTGGAGCTTTAAACCTAGTTTGGATAATGATCGTAAGAAATAAAGATAATTTTGGGCGAGATTATTATAATTTTACCTTGTCTTATTCTTCCGCTTGGGCAATTTTAGGCACTTTAGGCGGCTTAGTCACCGGGGCATTTGTTTTTTACAGAGGTTGGGTTGGAATGTCTCCGAGTTTAGCACAGTTTCCACAAACTTGGCTTTTAATCACCAATATAGCCCTACCCTCTTTTGCTTGTTTGCTTTGGCTTTTTATCATAAGAAGTAATACCCCGCTACGCCATAAATTTAGTGCGTGGTTTGCATTAATCTTTTTAATTTTAAGCGTTACCGCACAAATATTATTGACCAATGAAATTATGCCCGCCTCTTAATCATGCTCAAAACTCTGATTGGAGTAAACAATATAGTGTCGCTTATCTTGTGGGGATATTACCTGCGGTATTACTACTCACATACTTAACCTTAAGTTTTAATTCACCGCAAGACGTCGCCGTTTATTATAAAGAATTAAGAACAATACACACCACTACAACCAAGATAATGAAATTTATTTCAGACTATGGTAATATGATGTTCTATTCTTTTTATATTTATTTTTTCTATCTTGGAATCAAAACAAAAGACAAAAGACTTTGGTCTATCACATTATATTATATTTTCTTTCAAATAGTTATAGGCGTCTTGTTAGTACACTTTTTAAAAATTTCAATAGGCAGACCAAGACCAAATATAGAAGGATCTTTTATGCCCTTTTCTTTCAACAGCTATTACCACTCTGCCGTATCCGGACATGTAACCGAAATAAGTGGTTCAGCATTGACTCTTAGCATGATTTATCGCAATATGTTCTATAGCTTTATATTTGGATTGTGTATTGCAACAATGGCATATTCTCGAATATACCTAGGTCAACATCATATATCCGACACATGGGCAGGTCTTTTCTTCGGTTCTCTGTCTGCTGTCTTAATCGTTCTATTTTGGAATAAAAGGAGCCTCAAAAATGGATAATAAAAATGAGAATATAGAATCAACACTCCTGACAAACGAAGAAGGACAAAATAACGAAGTAACGAAAGAAACCGAACCGGTTATCGAACCCAACCACAATACCGAAGACAAACAAGCGGAATCTTTTGAAATAAAAAATACATCTTTATCCTCAGGCGAATCAGAAACAAGTGGCGAAAACCAGGAGTTATCGCCTAACGAACAAACCCCGCAAGAACTTGGAAATGTTTCGCTCCCTAATGTTTCCCTCCCTAATGTTTCGTTCTCTGCTGAAAACCTCTCAACGGATCAGGAACTTATTACAACTTCCTTTGAAACTCAAAAGCAAGATTCAATACAGGATATAACCCCTGAAAATATTACAGAAATACAAAGCGATAATACGGAACCCACAACTAACCCGACTCAAACAATAAATAAAGCATTTAAAATTACGGCTGATAACGCTAGCTCGCCAACCATAATCTCTCGCATTTTCAATATATTGGCGTTTATGCCTTTATTAACCTTGAGCATTTTATATATTGCACAAACCTTCTTTTTAATTGATAACCATGAACTTTGGTACTCCGACGAAGTGCGCCACGGTGATGTCCTAAGATATTTACTGGAAAGCAAAGACTGGTTTGTTTTACATCTTAACGGCGAATTTTATCCGGATAAACCGCCTTTATACTTTTTATTTTTAGTAGGACTCAAATATATTTTAGTCTTTTTAGATCAAACTCTCGCACCGACTTTAACAAGCCTTACGGGCTTTAATATCAGCTTTTTAAACCAAGAGAGAATAGTTCCTCAATTAATGAGTCTTGGTGCAAGCATTTCCGGTTTATTTTTTCTTTGGTCAAGTTACTTTTTTGCCAAACTAGTTGGACGTTTTGACCGCCGTTTAAGCTTTGCAACCGGTTTGGTTTTATTGTCTAGCATTTATTTTATGGGAACAACCCACTATGCCAGAATGGATTTATTTTTTGGAAGTTTAATCATAATCAGTCAAATTTTTCTCTTTAAAGCCGTCCAAAAAGATAAAAGTTTTCCTCTGATGATTTCTGCTTTTGTGTTTATGGGGCTCGCTACCTTAACAAAAGGCCCCTTGGGTTTTGCCTTTCCTCTTTTAAGCGTAATTGTATATTTATTATGGCAAAAACGCCTACGCCGTTTAATTGCAAGCGATTTTTTCATAGCCCTCGGCGTTGGAATTGCGGTTACCTTATCTTGGTTCGTTATTTTAATTTTACGTTTTGATTTTAATTATGTTTATTCCTCAATCGTAGACAGACAAGTTATTCAACGAGGGTTAGACGCTTGGCATCATAAAAAAGCTTGGTACATGTATATCTGGTTGTTGCCGTTGATATATCTACCCTTTTCATTATTATTGCCGCTTGCTAACTTTAAAAACCTGAAACAACGTATTTTAAGCTCAAGAGAACCTGAATATCAAGGTTTATCCTATATCTGGATCTTTGCACTCACAGGTTTTATACTCTTAAGTTTGATCAGTACTAAAATTCATATTTATTTATTACCACTTTTTGCACCATTGGCGGCAATCAGTGCTAAACAAATCTTAAGTTTTTCAGAACGCAAAAGTCTTTATTTTCGTTACATTTTAGCGATCTTTGCAACTTTATTAATTCTTATTGGTGGGTTGCCTCTTGTTGCACCATATATCTTGCCTGATTTTTACGCCAATGAAGATGTCAGAATTTTAGGCACTATCTTTATCGCCGGCATTGCCGTTGTCTTTTCTGCTATTTTTTGGGCAGGCATAAAAGAACGTCGTCCGGAAGCTCTACTCTTAACTTTTGCTATATTTATCTGCCTGCTGATGCAGCCAATATTTTTAATTACAGCACCTTCCATGAACAATATTCTTAGTCCACACGCTCAAGCTTTAGTTTTAAAAGAATACAAAGCAAAAGGATATACACCCGCCAGCTATAGGGTATATAAAGGAATTTACAGCTTTTATCTTGAAGATAAGCTTATAGAGCTTGATACCGCCCAAGTTTTAGATAAGTTAATTAACAGCAATGAAAAAGTTATCTTAGCCATTAAAGCAAAAGACTATAACGAATTTACCCCTGAGCAAATTGAAAAACTACAAAAAGAAAATAAACACAATGTTATAGAAGAAAAACAACGTTTATTGGAGATATTAAAACCACTTAAAAAGATTGGACAACAACGTATCGCAGAAGAACTAATCTTCTTGTTGGCTACAGATAATCAAAGCGAACAACCTAAAACGGAATCTGAAATCAAAGAACTTGTTCCAAATGATAACCAAACAACTGACACTCAACCAACAGTAATACCAGACTTAAATACAAATAATACAAGCACAAATGCGACAATAACAGGCTCAACAATAAACTCAATAACAGGCTCAATAACAGGCTCAACAACAGGCTCAACAACCAGTTCAACAATTACAGTAACCAATTCAACACGCTTGTTTCCCTCAGAGCTAAACGCAACAAGCAAAAAACAAACAAACGCCACAGACACAAACAAACCGACCAACAGCCCACAAGAATAAACTCTAAACAAGCAAAAAGCGAAGTAAAAATTACCTCGCAAAACAAAGCTTAAGGAGCAATATTATGTTTAAAACAGAAGAGTTGGAGTTTTCTCAAGCGGAAAAACAATACTTATATAAAATTGCCAAAGAGAGTATTTCTCAAGCCCTTAATGAACCACAAAAAACAATAAATGAAATACAAACGCCAAAATCAAAAGTGTTGCAACAAAAACTTGGTGCTTTTGTTACATTAAAAAAGAATCATGCTTTAAGAGGGTGTATCGGCACCTTAATCGGTGTTGAACCACTTTTTGTAAATGTTTGGAAAATGGCGAGAGCCGCTGCGTTTAACGACCCTCGCTTTCGCCCTCTTACAAGTGAAGAATTAAAAGATGTGGAAATATCCATTACTGTGATGGGCGAGATCAGCCCTTGCCCAAACCCCAAAGACATAGAACTCGGCAAACACGGCCTAATAATGCGAACAAAAGACGGCAGGAAACAAGGCTTGTTGCTCCCCCAAGTTCCAATAGAACAAGGTTGGAACCTAGATACGTTTCTAGCCCAAACTTGCGTTAAAGCAGGCCTACCAGAGGCAGCATGGCAAAACGACAATGTGGAAATTCTCTGGTTTGAAGGTATTATACTGTAAAGAAGAGATCATCTTTACTAAGCATAAAAAGCAGACTTCAAAAATTAATATACGCCTTTAACCCCATTATCTCTTAAAACAGAGTCTAAACAACCGACATGATAAGAATTGTGGGTAACCAACATTAATAGTGCGTCTTGATTTGTAACATTACTACCCTTAATTTGAGACATCTTCGGGTGTATCGCCTGTAGCTTTTCATCAGTCATTGATGCAATAAAAGCAGAAACACACTCTTTAGCACTTTGGGCAAAACTTAAAAGCTCGGCTTTGCTCATTGCTTTTTCCGGAAAAGTGGCAAGCATGACGACCTCTCTCGGATAAAAAACTTGTTTAGACTCTTGTCCTTCCGGAATTGCGAGAAATTCCATTAAAGCAAAGGTATGAAAAGCTTGTTGCCAAAATGGGTAACCCCCAGCTGTTTTTGTCCAAAGCTCGTCGGGACACAACCCTATTTGTTGTTCCAAAAAACCACAAAAACGATCAATATGTTTTTTTACATCAGTAACAAATATATTAGACATGGTACACCTTCTTATTTGGTTGAAATATTTATATAAATTAAGCTTA
The DNA here is from genome assembly GCF_900143255.1 of Desulfovibrio litoralis DSM 11393. Classification (NCBI taxonomy): domain Bacteria; kingdom Pseudomonadati; phylum Thermodesulfobacteriota; class Desulfovibrionia; order Desulfovibrionales; family Desulfovibrionaceae; genus Desulfovibrio; species Desulfovibrio litoralis. The sequence goes on along the minus strand of NZ_FRDI01000002.1, from coordinate 268,048 downwards.
AAAATATTAACTAAAAAACTCTGTGATAGGCATAATCTTTTTTATTTCCCTTAAAACAGTTAGTTTTTTACTTTTCTATTTTGCAGTATTATAGTACTGCTTGCTGATTAAATTATACGCCGTTCAAAAGTCATTGTAAAGAGATATGACTTCTGATGCAAAATTTCATGTCCATGCCTTTTAAAAAAACTTTTATCAAACTCGCCTGTTTAACATTAACAAAAAGTCAAAAATGTTGCCCACAAACGAAACAGCTCCTATGCATAGTTTATATACCCGTATCAGTATCATGAGCGTTACGCTCATGGCAGTCTTGGGGGTTTCGAGCATTGTTCCGATTTTGCCTTTATTGGCAAAGGTGTTTGAGGTTGAACATAATCAAATTGTTTGGGTTGTGGCGGCTTTTACTATTCCCGGGGTTATTTTTACTATCCCATCAGGTATTTGTGCCGATTATTTCGGGCGAAAAAAAGTTTTAATACCTTCTTTATTATTATTTGCTTTTGCCGGTTTTGCTTGTGCGTTTGCTCCTGAATTTGGCGAATATAAATTTAGAATGCTTTTATTTTTTAGGTTTCTACAGGGAATAGGAGCAGCTCCCCTCGGAATGCTTTATGTTACGATTATCGGAGATTTATATCAGGGTGATGAACGCTTTAAAATGATTAGCTATAATACAACCATGATTGGCGTAAGCACGGGTTGTTACCCTTTTTTAGGCGGAGTTTTGGCTCAAATTGACTGGCGTTTAACTTTTTGTTTACCTTTGCTTGCTTTAATTTCCGTCGTTTTGGTTTTAGGGTTACCGCTTGATAAAATAAAACGAAAGATTATTATTGCTGAGTATACAAAGACAACAATTTCAAGCCTTAAAAACATAAAACTACTATTATTGTTTACTTTAAGCATGGGCACTTTTGTTATTCTTTATGGAGCTATTGTTACCGGCTTGCCTTTATTGTCAGATTTAAAGTTTCAAGCCGAACCCATGTATATTGGCATTCTGATGGCTATTTCGGCAACAGGAACTGCTTTTGGTGCTGCGAATGTTAGTCGCTTTTCCGATAAGGTTAAGGTTAAAACCCTAATTATGATTAGCCAATATTTTTATATTGCTACTTTAATTTTAATGCCTTTGATAACAAGTTTTTGGTGGCTTATTTTACCTTTGTCTTTGTATGGATTGGGGCAAGGGATAGGCCTGCCTTGTATTTCGTCTCAACTACTTGCCCAGTCTCCTCCAAAACAGAGAGCTGTTTTAATGGGCTTAAACGGCACGATTTTACGTTTAGCACAATCTCTTGGCCCTCTATTTGCCGGCTTATTAAAAGGATTTTTTGATGTTGATGCGATTTTTACAGGTACTATTTTTTTAGTCTTGTTTTTGATTTTTATCACACACCTTTTGTTTCATAAAAAACACGCCCTAAGCCCTTAGTTCTATTATAAAAACATTTGCCAATATTTTTTCTGTAATATACTGACATATCTAAATTTAATATAAAAAGAGCAAAAATATATGATAGAATTTCGCAAGCTAGAGGGTTTTATAATGGCATTAGCCGCCGTTATTATTTGGTCAGGCAATATTATTGTCGCCAAGCAACTTGCCCCTGATATAAGTCCGTTTAGTTTATCTTTATTACGTTGGTCAAGTGCCTGTTTTTTTTTGGCACCTTTTGGACTTAAACCTTTGCTAAAAGATTGGAAGATAATACGCCAACATTTAGGTTTTCATCTTACTGTTTCTTTTTTTGGAATAAGCCTCTCAAATGCCTTAATTTATTACGCCGCCCACGATACAAGCGGGGTTAATATGGTTATTATCGCCTCTACTGCCCCTATGATGACTATGATTTTAGGCTGTATGTTTTTAAAAGAAACATTAAACTTTGGGAAAGTAATCGGAGCTTTGCTCGCATTTAGCGGAATTATTGCCATTGCAAGTCGTGGCGATTTAGACGTATTAATTGGAATGCGTTTTTCTTGGGGTGATGGGCTTGCCCTAATTGCTTCTTTTTTGTTTGCTGTTTATTCGATTTTATTGCGTTTTATACCCAAAGGGGTTTCACAACTCGGCTTTTTAAGTGCAATTTTCTTTATGGGAGCTTTGTGGCTTATTCCTATGACGGCTGTTGAACTTTATTTGGGCGGAACAATATATATTCGCAACTGGCAAAGCATTGCAGGAATTGCTTACGCCGGTGCTGGTTCTTCGGTTGCTTGCTTTTTTTTATGGAACGAAGCTATAAAAAAAATCGGTCCTTTTAAAGTTTCTATGATTTATTATTCCCTACCTGTTTTTGGTTGTTTATGGGCAATTTTATTTTTGGGAGAACGCTTAATGTTTATGGACTTTGTTGGCGGAGCTTTGGTTTTGGTTGGAGTATTAACTGCAACAATAGCGTCTAGACGTTAAGTCAAATTGTAATAATAAAAGAGAGTGATATGTCAGGCTTACGAAGATTTGAAGGTGTTTTAATGGCTTTGTGTGCCGTTATTATTTGGTCAGGAAATTTTATCATAGCAAAACAGCAAATTTCAGATATAAGTCCGTCTGCCCTATCTTTATTGCGTTGGACAACGGCTTGTATTTTTTTAGCACCCTTTGGCTTAAAACCCATGATAAAAGACTGGCATATTATTCGCCAGCATTTAGGCTTTCATCTTCTGGTTGCCTTTTGGGGAATAAGTCTTTTTAATACCTTAATTTATTATGCGGCTCACTATACTTCCAGCATTAATATGGTTATTATCGCTTCAACCGCCCCTATGATTACCATGCTTTTAGGCAGTATTTTTTTAAAAGAACCTTTAAATAGCGGAAAAATCTTTGGTGCTTTGCTTGCGTTTATTGGTATTATCGTTATTGCCAGCAAGGGGAGCCTTGGTGCATTAATGGATTTAGAATTTTCTATTGGTGATATTTTTTCTTTAACTGCCGCTGTGTTATTTGCAGTTTATTCTATTTTAGTACGTTTTGTGCCAAAAGGAATTTCCCAACTGGGCTTTTTAAATACTATCTTTATTATTGGAGTTTTATGTTTAATTCCAATGACACTTATCGAACTATATTTTGGCGGAATGATTCATATTAACAGCTTGCAAGCCGTGGGTACGATTATTTATATCGGGCTTGGAACTTCGGTAATTTGTTTCTTTTTATGGAACGCCGCTATTAATAAAATCGGCTCTTTTCAAGCTTCGTTAGTTTATTATACCATTCCTATTTTTGGTTGTTTATGGGCTGTTTTATTTTTAAACGAACACCTGACTTTTGTGCATTTAATCGGCGGTATTCTTGTTTTAAGCGGCGTATGTATTGCAACTATTGCCGCACGTCGTTAGAATATAAATACCACAAATAAAAGATGATAATATGACAAATAAAACTACAAATGATTATATTTTAATTTATAAATCTCTACTAAAAAATGGTGAGATACAAATTACATATAAACTATTGCTAAAATATATGATGGAGTTAAAGACTGACTGCGAAAAAACTTTTGTAGATCAATATTCTTTTGGCAATCTTTCTCCTGGATATATGGATTTTAGTTATTTTCCTTTTTTTAATGAGTTTTTACGAAACGAAAAGTTACGTTTCGGAATAGTCTTAAATCATCAAAAAATGAGATTTGAGCTTTGGCTTATGGGACAAAATGCACAAATTCAAAAAAAATATTGGAATTTGTTAAAAGACACAAAATGGAATAAAGGAGTGTTAACTATGCCACAATATTCTATTCTTGAGTGCGTTTTGTGTGAAAAACCTGACTTTAACAACTCGGTTCAAATAAATATTGAAATAAAGAAAAAACTTATTTTAATTTCAGAAGAGTTAATTATTTATATCAAAAAGTTATGTAAATAAACTCAAAGCTAAAACGGCATCATCACGGTAATAGAACCATAATTTTGAGGGCGAGGTTGCCCTTTAAATTCTCTGGTTGTAAAAACATGCGTATAGGATATTCTTACTTCGTTTATAGTAACAGCCACCCCGCCGTTCAGCTCTCCCACAAAATTATTTTTTTCTATGCTGTGGCTATCTTTCCAGGTATTTCCGTCTAAGAAAATATTATGTGCAACGGCTCGTCCCTCTGCTCCGGCAAAAAGATAATAACCATATTGCTGTTCTTCAACGCTTTTTTTAGATCTCGGAGTCGGAGCGTCAACACTTGAGCCGGGGCGTATTAAAGAAGTTCCGAAGCTTGAGGGAAGGTTCCAACCAAAACGAAACTCACTACCTATAGTAGCTTGGGTAAAAATATTTCCGACACTCATAGTATGATAAGGCAGTATATCCCAGTTCCAACCGGACCAAGCACTATCTTTATTTAAGCGATAATTTCTTGACCAAGAAAACATAAAGGCCGGTTCATCTCGCAGTTGATGTTCCCAACCATTTGCCGTTTCAAACCCTCTAATTCGGTGTACTTCGTTTTGAGATTGTTCACCCAAGGCACTAGGTCCAACAATACCACCCGTAAGCTCAAAGGTATCCATCTGAGTTTCTTGTTTCGCATGTAAAGCTAAAAAGCCATATAAATAACCCGCATAGGGTCTATCGTCTTTTTGCAGTAAAGTCGTATAGGTATCTTTAGGTGTATAGATTGATTGGCCCATACCTATAGATACATTATATTGGATATTGTCCTCATCTTGTAACTTTTGTATTTTATTTAATAACTCATCGCAAAAATCAGGCAGGATATTGTTATCGGCAAAACTCGCCAAAGGTGGCGAAACAAAACGCATTTGCACGGCGTTTGTATAATATTTGTCTGTGTTATAAAATAAGTCATTTTCAAAATATATAGTCAAAGAACCTTTGGGAATTACAATCGTGTCTTCGGTGTTTTGCTTATCTTGTTCGCTATCAGCTTGATTTTTGTCTTTTTCGGCATACGCATCAAGCTTTTTGGCATCTTCGCTAAAAGAAGAATTTTCATTATTATAAGCGAGCGTATTGTGAGAAAAATTTGTTTCTTGGGCATTGGCGACAGAATTGAACGCCATAAAACTTAGCAACAGAAGCAATATAAAAGATTTATTTATATTATACATAATGAACCGGCAAATTTCTTTATATTTTATTGAGAGTTAAGAATTTTGATTTAACTTTAAATAATGTGAGTAAAGCCTATAAGGTATTTTATTGTTTTCGTCTAGCTCAGAATTAGTATATAAATTGGGAATTATCGCCTTTACAACAGGTAGAGAAAGATCAGAACGAGTTAAATTTATATATATTGGCGTGAGTTCGTTTTCTATCAATAATTCTTCAAGCATTGTTAAAGTAAGTTCAGGCGAACTTAAACGATATGACGGAAGGGCTTCAAAACTCACTTGCTCTAAGCTTTTCAAGCCGGGACCTGAACTTGGACCATCAGGAAAAGGAAACGGTGTTTCGGTGAGTGCGGATATTAAAGCTCGTTTTGCATCAAGCCCGGCACCGGTTGCACGATAAACTTGCCCCTTATTGCCTATTACAAAACACTTTACACAGGGCATTCCCAATTGACCGCTTAAATCTTGAAATTGGATATTTATACCTTGATAACGATAGGCACTAAAAAGTTTTAACAGCTCTTGGTCTTGGGTTTGAATATTAAAGCAAAGTTTTTTATGATAAATATGAGTCGCTTCGGCATCTCTTTCCAAAACCTCGGTTAAAGCAGAAATTTTTGCTTCGGTTAGGCTCTTGCCTGCTGCCAACCCTGTGGAGCTTGGTGCATCACACAAATCAGGTTCATCTAAATTATTAAAAAGATACACAAGTTGCATAGGCACCAAAACTGTTTTTGATGGAGCATTTAACCCACTACAACTGGGATATTCGCCCTTTATAAAATGCAACGCCTGATCTTGATACTTTATATCAAGATTTAAGGTATCAAAGTCTAGAACCTCATAACCTTGAGCCAAAAGAGAGGAACGAGTTCCATAAAATATCTCTGCATTCTCTTGTTTATGCAAAACACCTTGCTCTGTGATTGAGGCATAAGCCGAAGCCCGTTCTACCATTTCCATTAAACAAGAAACTCTTGCAATATCGAGAGTTAAACCTCGACCATAGGTATTGGCTTGTCCTTTTAGTATATAATTATGTTTTCCCTGTTGAACTTTAAGGTTGATATTCCAAAGTCTTTGCAACGCCACAGGGCTAAGCGAGGCTTGGTGGCGCATTTCTCTGCCTGCGATTATTCCACACTCGCTTAAACGCTCAAACGCCACTTCCGCCATTTCTTTGGGACTAGTCTGAACTGTTGTTGCAAAAGAGTTTTGTTTTTCAATTAGCTTATATTTTTGATATAATTCCTCTAAATTGACTTTTGGAGTTTTGATTGCAGCAAGTTCTACTTCTGAATAAAGCGGTGTGAGCTTGATTTCGCTTAAACTCGGAATTTTATAATGAGCCGTGATATTTTTTAAAAAGACTTTACGCCAACTATTTTGCAGCTCTTGATCTGTTTTTACTTTATCTTGTAAATAAACCAAAGGGCTAAAATTTGACAATAAAGAGAACTTAGTTTGATTTTTTATTTGTGCTAAAGCTTGTTCACTTAAAAGCTTTGGATTTATTTCAAAAATTTCCGCCAATAATGCGTTACAAATATTTAACTTATCGAGGCTAAACGTTTGCTGAAAATCAACTAAAAGAGTGTCTATATTAGCAGCTTTCTCGTTGACTAACCGTCTTAAAATATAACGGTGTAAAAAGCTGTCGTTTGGAGTTTTTTGCAACAAGAGCAAGCCTTGTTCAAGGCTCATGGGTTGTCCGTTTTGAGTTGGGATACAAGAAAAAAAACCGGTTGTCGAAGTTGTTTGATCGTGAGTATATTGATATTCCAACATATGAACTATTAAAAACCTGAAATAAATTTAACGTTTGCCGGTTCTTTGCTGTAGGGGCGTACGGTTTGTTCATATAAAGTAAAGCCGTTACTGATACGATTTTTAATTTCACCGCTTAATCTTCTACCGTTGGTTTCAACCTTGGCACTTTCCAGTATGCAACCGTTTTTTGTTTGCATGATAATACTAAAAGAAGCCTTTGCGGTTGGAGAGTGTGCCTCTTTAAAACTACGAATATTATAAGCTCCGTGAACATCAAGATTGATATGCATGGATTTATAAAAATTCTTATATTTTTGTAATTCACTAGTAATCAATTCTGACTCTTCCGGAGAAAAAAGTGCGGTCGGAACGATCATTACGCCACTAGGAAGCGATACGCTCACATTCATATTTTTTAAAGACGGAACTAATTTTATCTCTTCTTTATTAAAAAGACTCCAAATCAATAAAGAAACCAGAGCAACGCCAAAAAGTATCAACAAAATTTTTGCAAACTGCATACAACAACCTTTACAGTGATCTTATTATACGCCTTGCAACTTCAAGATCAGCAGGATAATTTATATTAAAAAAAGGTAACGAATCTTCGCTATTATAATAAATACGTTCTTGTTTATCTATCGGAATAATTCTATTTAGCTTTAATAGCTCTTTTTCCAATGATTCTTTTAAAAGAGGTAAAGACTCGGGTTCGTAAATCGCCGCCAAATGTTCGGGATAACCCGTTTCTTTCTGTACATAAATCGTTAAAACCGTTCCCTGTTTGCGTTGATTGCGACACTCTATTAAGGCATTAATTGTTTTTTGATCCATAAAAGGCAAATCACAAGACAATATTAAACAAGCACGGTTTTGGGAAAGTTCAAGTGCCCTGACTATACCGCTTAAAGGTCCCAAACCTTTTTTTGCATCAGGAAAACAAAATAAGTTAAGGGCTTTGTTTTCACGCCCGCTAATCCAAACATCTAAGCCGGTTTCTGTTAGTAGTTTACAGGTTTTTCCCAACAAATCCAAATCATCATCGGTACTTAAAGCAATACTCGCTTTATCGTGTCCCATCCGAGAAGATAAACCACCGGCTAAGATAACGCCTATAATATCATTTTGATTTAATTTATTGTGTTGCTTCATCATATTTATAGGGTTCTAAAGTTTATGGTTTTACAGTTTCAACACAAAACAGTTTCGTGTTCTTTAAAAACCCCATGATGACAAGGTTGGGCGAGTATAGCCCATACGCTTTGCCAAAATATCAAGAGCCAAAGAATCAAGATCGTCTAAAGAAGCAATAAAGTCATCAAAACGCTCTCTATAATCCGCTTGTTTAATATAGTTGTTACATTCTTTACAAGCATGAATTTGATATTTTGGCTCTTCATCAACGCTGTATTGTTTTAATGACTCTGTGTTGTCGTTAAGACAAAACGGACATTGCAAGCGTTTAACTCGATATTCATGCTGACAAAAGGAACAAGAATCATAAAGAAAACCTTCTTTCTTAACTAAACGGCTCAGAAAAGGTAAAGAACCACAAAGCGGACAATGACCGTGTGTCCAAACAATTCCTGTTTGTTCTGTGTTTTCTTTAAGTATTTCAACAAGCAAGGCTTTTATTTTAAAAAGAGACGGCATTATCGCACTCATAGCAATAAAACGTACTAAAGCCGGAGCTTGTGGAAGCTTTTCAGCCCATGTTTTAAAAAACTTTTGGTCATCTTTTAAAATTGCTTCAAAGGCAGTATTCCAGCTTAATTCTTTTTTGTTAACTTTTTCTTCAAGCTCTTTAATAGCAGAGAGTAAACCTTGATCAAGTTCTTTGTCTATCTTTGAGATTGCAACTAAAATTTCTTTAGCCATTTTTTCGGCGTGTTTTTGATCAAGGGGAAAATATTCTTTGGGTAATAAAGCAACGCCCTGAGAACACTTTATTTTATCACTGAGTTTTTCTTTAGCATCTTTCTTTAAACTAATCTTTACTTGGTCTTGTGAGTTGGCGTCAAGTTCTAATACTGTTTTGATTATTGAAAGCAATTGAGCCGGTAAATAAGATTTTTGAACAATTTCTTGAAAACGACGACTAATTTTTTCCGGTGAAAGTATAGAGTCTGACATATGAGTATTCTCCTAAGATAAAATACATAGCACATTAGATTATTTAAAAGTAAAGTTAAACATTTAATTTCAATAGAGTCAAGTTGTGAAGCTTAAGGTTTTTGTTGCAAGTCTTGGTATACTGTTTTATATTTAAACGTATTTATTTTTCTTTTTAATATTCAAAACTGTGTTTTTTGTTATGAGTAAAAATGAGTTATTTTAATGATTTTATGGACAGCTCTTTAGCTCAGCTTTTAACTTTTTTCTTTGTAATGTTTGTTCTTATATATTTTACTTATCTGTTTAAATACAAAAACAAACAAGAATATATGGGGATAACATTATGGGGAGTATTTATCAAAGAATTAAAAGGACTTTTTCAACACATAATTATTGATATTTTAGTATTGTGTATCTTTTTCTATTTGTTGAGCTTATATTTTTCAACCAATTAAACAGAGGCGGATATTATGTCTTGGGATATATTAGTAAATATATTTTTTATTTTATGTAGCATTATACTTTCTTTAGCAACGCTAACAGAGTGTTTTTATTGGTATGAATATAAAAATTCTACAAGTTCTGTTTTTAATAATAACAAAGTAGCTTGGTGGAAATTAATTTGGCGTGTAATCGAAACTTTTGTAAGCTGGATAGTTGTTTACCTAATGTATCCGTTTGTAAGATTGTTAGCCAAACCTTTAGTCGACAAAAACGGAAAAAAACCGCCACTAATTTTGGTACACGGCTTATTTCACAACGCAAGCACTTGGTTTTTTTATAAACTTTGGTTTAAAAAAGCAGGATATACCAGAGTACACCTATATTCTTATCCCGTTCATGGGAAAGAGCTTTGGGGCTTAACCAAATATCTTGAAAAGGCTGTGTCTGAAGTAGAAAGTTTATACCCCGGCGAAAAACCGATTTTGATTGGAATGAGCCTTGGCGGGCTTATGATTCGCGGTTGGATGAGTGAAACCGACCCTCGTGTTGAAAACAGAGAAAACGGAACGACAAAAACCAATCATGATCGCATCAGAGCCGTTATTACCCTTGGAACACCACATTCCGGTAGTAAACTCGCCGCATTTGGCATAGAAAAAACTTCTCGCAGTTTATCACCAAGCGGTCCGTTTTTTAAAGAGTTAGTGGCGAAAGAAAGTATTACTAAATCTGAATGGATTCCCAAAATAGCGTTATATTCTTTAGCCGACAACTTGGTCTTACCTACTGACAACTTAATGCCCCCGTCTGAGTGGAACAAAGACACTCTTCCTCAGGTTACCCACGTTGCAATGATGCTTTGTAAACGCACATTCAATAAGATGTTGGGACACTTAAATAAGTTGCCTGACAATTCTAATAGCTTTGAGAATAACAACAAATAATCAAAGCGAACAAATCACTTCATACTGAAGACTATTGCAAAATTATATTTTTTATTTAAACCGACTATATTAACTTAACATAATCGGTTTAAATAAATATTTTTATTGCTTTGAACAATAAAGATTTTTTTCAATACTTATTTATTTTATTTTCATAAAATCCAAAGCTTCTTCAATGCTCCAATCATCATGCACCAAACCACGCAACGTTTGAACAAGTTGAGTAACGTTAGGGTGTTGGAATACATTACGTCCAACCGATAACCCGGCCGCTCCTGCTTTGATTGCATCATGTACTACGACTAAAAAATCTTTTGTTGAATTTAATTTCGGACCACCGGCAATTACAACAGGAACGCAACAACCCTCAACTACTTTGACAAAAGACTCTATATCACCGGTATAAGGAACTTTTACAACGTCAGCTCCAAGTTCTGCCCCTACTCTTGCAAGGTGAGCAACAAGTGCTCCGTCATATTCGTTACTGATCATAGGTCCACGTCCGTAAATCATCGCTAAAAGAGGCATTCCCCAATGTTCTGCGGTAGAAGCCGTACGCCCGAGGTCAGCCAACATGGCACTTTCGTTTGTATCCCCTACGTTGATATGAACAGAAACACCATCAGCTCCAAGTTTAATTGCATCTTCAACGGTAGCAACAAGGGTTTTGGAGTTTGGGAAAGGAGACAAAGAAGTAGAAGCGGAAAGGTGAACAATTAAACCAACGTCGCGTCCGCCCTCTCTGGAACCGGCTTCCACCAGACCTTTATGTAGTAAAACGGCATCACCGTGTCCTTCGGCTACCTTATCTACTGTTTCGCGAGTATTAATCAGACCTTCACAAGGTCCTATACTTACGCCGTGATCCATCGGAACGATAACCGTACGTTTTGTTTGACGGTTAAAAATGCGTGCCATTCTTACTTTTTTCCCTATTCTCATTTTTTGCTCCTTAAAAGTGTTTTTAGTTTTCAAACCAATTTTACAAACGCCAAAAACAAAAAAAGACTACGGTGGTTTTCCGTAGTCTTTTAAGGTTATTCAGTAATTTAAACTTTACTTTTCACACAACTCAAAAGAGCCACGGTTATCACCGAAGCTATAAAAGTACCAAAAGAAAGGTACGAAAGAGCTGTTGATGATAACTGGGTTTTGCATTGTAATGCCTCAAGTAAAATTTATTTCTTCTTTTACTAATATAATTCAACTTTCTTTGTCAAGTTTTTTCATCAAAAATAAATAATTTTTAACATTTTTTTTTCTAAAGAATATCTTATTGACACTATTACACAATAGTCTCGAATAAAGAAAAATAATTCTTTCTGCAAAATGATTTGAGTGATATCTTGCAAAAACAAACGTAATTATCTATATTTATTGAATTGTCGCCATAAAAAACAAAACATATTTTCAGTTAACTTTTTCGTTATTACTAAAAAAAATTTTGTTATTTAATATGATTTATTCAGCTGAATGTTCTGCTCTTAACTGTCCACAGGCGGCTTTAATATCTTGCCCTTTACTTTTACGAATAATCGCCGTTAACCCCTTTGACCACAAATATTGTTCAAACGCCAAAACTCTTTCCGAGCTTGGTGCTTTATATGGCAACCCTTCTACGGGATTATAGACAATAAGATTCAACTTTCCTTTAACTCTTGCCATTAACCTTGCAAGTGCCTTTGCGTCATCTAAACTGTCGTTTACATTTCCCAAGAGTAAATATTCAAAAGTTAAGCGTTCTCTAGCTTTTAAAGGATAACGTTCCAAGGCGTTCATTAAATCGTCTAAAGACCAGCGAGCTGCCTTTGGCATTATTTTCGCTCTTAAAGCTTGATTTGAAGCATGTAAAGAAATTGCTAAAAAAGCAAGACCACTTTCCCCAAGTTCCAACAAGCCTTTTTCAATTCCACAAGTAGAAACTGTAATACGCCTTGGTGAAAACGCCAAACCTGCTTGATTATTTAAAGTATGTAAAGAACGCATCAGTTCTTTAAAGTTTAAAAGCGGTTCGCCCATTCCCATAAACACAAGGTTGCGAATTATCGGACGCGAAGGTTGATTATCGCCCAAAAGCTTGCGAGCAAACAATAACTGCCCCAAAATTTCACTCATGGTTAAATTACGCTTAAAACCCATCTGGCCAGTGCTGCAAAAAGTACAGCCCATCGCACAACCCACCTGAACGGAAATACATTGCGTCATACGCTCTTCGCCTTTTTGAGAAGAGCTTGGAATCAAAACAGTTTCAATTAAAGCTCCGTCTTCCAATTGTAATAAAAGCTTTTTTGTACCATCAGAACTCTCTTTAAGTAATTCAAGGGTAGGCAAAATAATAGAAGCGGATTCTGACAAGCGTTTTCGTGTTTCTTTAGACACATTGGTCATAGCATCAAAGTCGTTTACCCCTTTTTGCCAAAGCCATTCCCAAACTTGTTTAGCTCTAAACGGCGGCTCCCCAAGGGATTGCATATATTCTGTTAATTCTTGTTGTGATAAATTTAATAAATTTGTCATAAATATCCAAAATAAAACCAATGCAAAAATACATTGGCTTTATACATATTGTTTTATAAAAAAAGTTTAAAATTGAAATTATACAGGAGGTATTTCTTGTACGTTCTTTAAAATTTCGTCTACTTTAAAATTATACTGATTTGGAAGAAGGCAAGTATCAATAGCAAGATTAGCTTCTTTTTCAAGCTCTATTACCACAGGACGAGGAACAAACTTTCCTTTTGGGTCTTTTATAAGCACTACTTGTGGTTTTGTTCCGCTATTGTTGTTAATTCCACTAACAACCGCCATACTTCCGTCGGTCAGTTTAACAACAGTTCCAACGGGATAAACGCCAAGCATTCTAATAAAACTTTCTACAACACCCGGGTGAAAATCTTGTTCTCTCATACCGTACATAATTCCAAGCACTTTAACAGCAGGCATAGCCGGTTTATAAACCCTTTGGCTAGTTAAGGCATCATAAATATCGACAACCGCCATTAATTTTCCTGCCATAGAAATTTCATCAGACTTTAAGTTTAACGGATAACCCAAACCATTATATTTTTCATGATGTTGATAAGTTCCATCGAGTATTTCTTGAAATATACCGGGAATTTTACTTAATTGTTCATAGCCACGAGAACTATGGGTTTTCATAACCTCAAATTCTAGGTTTGTTAATTTACGCGGGGCGTTAAGAATTTCTTGAGGCACCATTGTTTTTCCAATATCATGGAAAAGTCCGGCTAAACCGTAAAGTTGAAGTTTATCTTCGGGAACACCAAGACCACGAGCAAACGACAAGGTAAAAACCGCTACGTTGACACAGTGGGTATAAGTATAGTTGTCTGACATGCGAAGCTTACAAAGACCCAATAAAGCGTTACTATTGCGTTGTAAGCTATTGAGCATTCGCTCTACAAAAGGTTGAGCTATTTCAACGTGTTCACCCTCAACATGATTTCCATCAATCATTCCGCGAACAAAATCTAAGGTTTCACTACAAATTTTGTTAGCTTCCGCCATCTCTTCGCCAATAGGAACAGTAGGCAAAGGAGTATTCCACTTTTCTTCTTCTGATTGTCTGTTTAAAATATCTTCTGTAGATGTATCGTCGGAAACTCGCCAATCAGGCGGCAAAGAATCAGGATCAGAGCGTTTTAAGTCAATAAATACTTCTAAGAAACCTGAATCAAGAATATTTTCGATAATTGAGGTTTCTTTTTCTATTTTTCCTTCATGTGTATACAAAAAAGGATTCATCAGCCAACTATCTCCCGGATTGACTACATACATTCCGGGTTTTAGGTCTGTAATATTAACTTTTTTCATCAAAGTACTCACACTTATACCTCAAACAAAACATCATAATATATATTACACTATAAAAATCATAAATATTTTATTTATATAAATTTCTTTATAAACAAACAAACCATAACGAGTAGTATAATTAAATATACCTAGTAATATATTTATGCAAGCAATTAAATGCACTTATTGAAAATTTTATTTTTTTATCCAACGCATTATTGTCAGATAAAGTTCATTAGCATCGATAGGCTTGGTAATATGGTCATTCATGCCAGATTCAAGGCTTTTTTCTTTGTCGCCGACCATTGCGTGTGCAGTCATAGCTATTATGGGTAAAAATTCAAAACGAGGGTTTTTACGAATTTTTGCCGTAGCAGAAAGACCATCAAGCTCAGGCATTTGAATATCCATCAATACTACATCATAGTCGTTTTGTTCAACTAAATCAATAGCTTCAAGTCCATTATTTGCTATATCAACAATTACCCCCTGTTCTTCTAAAAGTTCTTGGGCAATCATCTGGTTCATTTCATTATCTTCAGCCAGCAACACACGAACGCCTTTTAAACTAGTAAAATCAGGAGATTGAGAAAGGTTATTCGTGTTATTTATCTGGTTGTTAGACTCTAATGAAAAAACAGATAAAATGCTATGAGAAAGCAAAGAACCGTCTAAATTTTTATCAATAAAACCGGTGATGCCCAAGTATGGAAGCAACTCGAGCTTAGCTTGTTCTGATTCTGTAGCCATCATTAACATTTTAGGAACATTCCCGACAAATCTTTCTTGTAAAAATTCAAGAGTTTTTACTACTTCTTTTAAGGAACCATCGCTATTGATTACGATTAAATCACAGGAAATATTCTTGTTTATTTGAAGCAAATTTGTAAGTTCTTCAAAATTTGAAACACGTGAAACAACACACCCCAAAGTTTGAAGAATATCACTTAATTCATCTTGTTTCGCCAAATTGTCGCAAAACAGCAGAACATTGACTCCACTAAGCTTTATCGCATCTTTTTCCATAGGAACATCGAAAGTAGCGGAAAAGAAAAAGGCGCTTCCCTTACCTTCAACGCTCTCACAATGAATCACTCCACCCATCATTTCCACAAGTTTCTTGCTGATAATAAGCCCAAGCCCTGTTCCACCATACTTGCGAGTAGTAGAAGTGTCTGCCTGTGTAAACGCTGAAAACAAACGAGATATTTGTTCTTGGCTCATTCCAATACCGGTATCACGTACCGAAAAGAATAGTTCTATTTTATTGTCAATATGATTTTTTAAGGCGACACTTAAAGAAACAGAACCCTCTTCAGTAAATTTTAGGGCATTACTGACTAAATTTAATAAAATTTGATGTAAGCGAAGTGGATCTCCAAATAAAATAGGCGGAATATCTTTTTCAGCTAACAAGTTAAATTCAAGCCCTTTTTCTCTTGCCTTATCAAGCACTATCGCAGAGATGCCATTAAGCACATCGCCAAGAGAAAAATCTATACTTTCCATTTCAAGTTTGCCGGCTTCAATTTTAGAAAAGTCTAAAATATCGTTAAGGATACGCAAAAGAGATTTTGCCGCATCTCTCAAACGTTCAACATAAATACGTTGTTTTTCGTTAAGTTCAGTCAACAGAGTGAGTTGTGCCATACCTAAAATAGCATTCATCGGAGTACGAATTTCGTGGCTCATATTTGCCAAAAAATCGCTTTTGGCTCTTGTGCTTTCTTCGGCAGCATCACGAGCAAGGCGTAGTTGTTCTTCTTTTTTACGAATTTCAGTAACGTCAATAAGCCAAACCATAACGGCACGTTCTTCGTAATAGTTGGCATAAAATACGTTGGCCAACATTTTTTTTACAGTACAATTTTTAGACTTTATACTGATCGGCGACCAGCGTTGCATATTACCCTCGGTAATATTATGCATAAGCTCAACGCCTTCTTCAGAACTCAGACAATAATCTTCAAACAAATCGCCTATTTGCATTCCCAAAAATTGCATCGTAAAAGGCGTAACAAAACGCACATTATTATTTACCAAAATAGCAAGACAAACCGGGCTACTGTCCAAAACCTGTTTTAAAAGCATGCGTTCTTTATCGAGTTCTGCCTGAGCCGCTTTAAGCTCTCTCAAATCTCTGGTGTAACCAACAACAATAAAAGCATCTCGCCAATTAACGCGCACAAGAATAATCTCTGATGGAATTTGCTCTCCGTTAAGTTTTTGGTGCATCCATTCAAAGCGTTGATAACCTTCTGAAAAAGCTGCTGTAATATATTTAACGGCTTTTTCTTGAGATGAAATTCCATCAGGCTGAAATTCGGGAGAAAGCTCAAAAAATCTTTGTAAATATTCGTGTTTGTTTTTAAGTCCAAACAGTTTAACCGCTTCTTGGTTACAATCAATATTATTAAAATCTTTATCCCAAAAGTTTGCACAAACAGGGGCGGTATCAAGCATAATACGCCCTCTTTCCGCCGCTTCGTTTACATCGGTTATATCTTGAACCGTTTCCACATAACCGGCTTGAAACCCATTAGGGTCATGGATTAAGGCAACTTGCCCTTTTAAGAATTTTTTTAATAATGGGTGATATAAGGTAAAACTTTTTTGTCCTGCTCCAAGTTCACGGATATTTTCTTTTTCATATCCATAAAGACTGCTTCCAAAACGTTCATTAGAAAGCCCTATAGCCTCTTCTGATTTTTTATTCGGCAAGTCTTCAACGGCTTTAGGGTTTAAATATAAACACTTATGCCCTAAATCAACGATAGAAACGGGAAAGGGAATGCCGTCTAAAACCGATTTATACCAAAGCATTTTTTTGGTAGTTAAAAGTAAGGCTTGATCGATTAAAGCTACAAGCTTTCTTAAACCCTTTTCCTCTTTTTTTTCTTCTCTAAAAAAGGTTGTAAGAGACGATAAACCTGAGGAATTATAAACAAGTGGTGCAAGAGAATTTATTTGCTGAATATGTTTGTTTAATTTATTGACCGAATTATTAAAAATTACTTCCTGTTCTTTGCAGATCTCATCAACGCCACCAGAACCTGATACCTCTGATACCCCTAGCGCCCCAGTTATCTCTGATACTTCGCTCTTAGGTTTGTTGTTTAAACACTTAAGTTCAGAAGAACAAGGTGTTGTATCTTTAATTATTCCAACAACAACTGTTTCTTTTTTACTACGAGAGACAGAACCGGAAAAAGAA
Source organism: Desulfovibrio litoralis DSM 11393 (assembly GCF_900143255.1). NCBI lineage: Bacteria > Pseudomonadati > Thermodesulfobacteriota > Desulfovibrionia > Desulfovibrionales > Desulfovibrionaceae > Desulfovibrio > Desulfovibrio litoralis. The sequence goes on along the minus strand of NZ_FRDI01000002.1, from coordinate 250,669 downwards.
AGCTCACGCCATTTTTGCAAATTTTTATCAAACGCTCTAAACACACAAAAAAAGCTGAGATTACTGCTATTTGAAACAAGCTCTTCTAAACTCTTCCTTACTTTTTCCTGATCGTCTTGATGACACGTCGAGGCTATATATTCATAAAAATCAAAAGCTGCTTCTTTATTATCACGACAAAGAACGGAGAAATCTCCAAAACTCGGAATTAACACGGCTTTTGTTTCAATAATATTAAGCTTAACCAAAACAGACTGACTTTGTTGCAACATCGGGTTTAATAACAAAAGCCACTGTTCTGTTTCATCTATAGGGCGTTTTTTGGCTGAATTCATTTGAGCTTTCCTTAATCATGCGAAGAATAAAGCATAAATATCTACATACTCTTTCTATTATATTTTTTTTATGATTTTTAGCAAGAGTGCTTATAAATTGTGTTTTTTTGATATTAACTATAATAAATACAAAACAATATAAGATAAATATCATACAATTTTAAAATAAATTTCTAATATTTTTATATTTTTATTCTTAAACTTACGCACAATTGTGCATAAAAACTTTAAAGATAGGAACAAATGTTCTTAACTTTAAAAATAATATACTAGTGTAGCTAACTTTTACTAACTTACGAACATTTGTGCATAACTCATATAACACATTAATATTAAATACCTTTTATTAAACATAAAACCAAAAATCACCCTTTGACAGCAATATATATATAGTTTATGAAAATAGCTTTGAGATACACCGATCATTAACATTTTTTCAATAGCTACAAGCTTTAAATAAACCCGAGTTCTATTATTATGAATAAAATACAAAGCATTAAAGGTTTTGCCGACTTATTTAGCCCCGAAAGTGATATGTTTACCTTCATGGAAACAATAGCCAGAGAGGTGTTTTCTGCCTATGCTTACTCAGAGTTGCGCATTCCCATTATGGAACAAACAGAGTTGTTTTCTCGCTCTATAGGCGGAGAAACAGACGTTGTGCAAAAAGAAATGTATACCTTTCCCGATCGCAAAGACAGGTCGCTAACCTTACGCCCCGAAGCGACTGCGGGAATTATGCGTGCTTATATAGAACATAATCGCCAAGCGCTTGAACCTGTTGCAAAATATTTTTCCTTTGGTCCTATGTTTCGTTATGAACGCCCACAAAAGGGACGTATGCGTCAATTTCATCAACTTGACTGTGAATGTATTGGTGCGGTTGAGCCACAGGCTGATGCGGAAATAATCCTTATGCTAATGAATTTCTTAACAAAACTTGGATTAAAAAATATAGAGCTTGAAATAAACTCTTTGGGTTGTAAAGAATGTAGACCGGAATATAAAAAAGCCCTTGATGCTTATTTTTCTAAAATACCAAAAGATGAATTATGTGAAGATTGTCGTCGCAGGCTCGAAACTAACCCCTTACGCCTTTTAGACTGTAAGGTTCCGCATTGTAAAGAATATGCCAAAGACGCTCCTATTATTTTGGATTACAATTGTGAACCCTGTAAGCAACATTACGCTTCGGTAAAAGAAATTTTAGAATTGGCGGGTCTGCCTTTTGTACAAAACAACCGCTTAGTAAGGGGCTTAGATTATTATAACCGCACCACCTTTGAAGTTGTTTCAAAAAATATCGGCTCTCAAGCTTCAATCGCCGGCGGTGGACGTTATGACGGATTAGTTGCTTCACTCGGTGGCCCTGATGTTGCGGGAATAGGCTTTGCTTGCGGAATGGAACGCTTGGCAATGTTAATGGAAAAGTTGGAAGAACAAAGACCTGACTTTTTTATCATCAATCTAGAACCAAAAGGTCTGAATAACTCTATATTGTTGGCAGAAAAATTACGCTCAGCCGGAAAAAAAGGCGAACTTAGTTTTTCAGTAAAAAGTATAAAAAGCCAAATGCGTCAAGCTGACAAAATAAAAGCAAAAAAATGTCTGATTTTAGGCGAAAATGAACTGGTTAACAAAACTGTAACAATTAAAGATTTGGATACAGGCGAACAAACCGAAATCAGCCAAGAAAATATTTTGGAACATATTTAAACTTTCAAACTCAACAAAAAATATTCATCTAACGCTATAATAAAAAATTACGAGAAAAAAATGAGCGAACAACAAAGCACACTCGATATTCAAAAAGAACACCAACAATATGTTGAAGACCTTGGAAACTTCAAGCGTACTCACAATTGCAGCGAATTAAACAAAAACATGCTCGGACAAGAAGTCTGTTTGATGGGTTGGGTTCAAGGACGTCGTAACCTAGGAAAACTTATCTTCGTTGATTTAAGAGATAGAAACGGACTCACTCAAATTGTTTTTTCTCCCGATGAAAACGCCAAAGCCCATGAAAACGCTCATATTTTACGTCTTGAATATGTAATTGCCATTAAAGGGATTGTGCGTCCACGTCCTGACGGAATGCCCAACAAAAACTTAAAAACCGGCGAAATTGAAGTTTACGTAACCGAGTGGAAACTGCTTAACACCTCTAAAACTCCGCCTTTTGTTTTAGAAGACGATACTGATGCGTCTGATACTTTACGTTTTGAATATCGCTACCTTGATTTGCGTCGCCCTGTTATGGCAAAAAATTTAAAAATACGCCACCAAATAACCATGGCGGTTCGCAATTATCTTGATGAAAGCGGATTTTTAGACATAGAAACCCCTCTTTTAACCCGCTCTACTCCTGAAGGTGCCAGAGACTTCTTAGTTCCAAGTCGCATAAGCTCCGGACATTTTTACGCACTACCACAATCGCCTCAACTATTTAAACAACTACTTATGATTGGCGGTTCAGATCGTTATTATCAAATTGCACGCTGTTTTAGAGACGAAGACTTAAGAGCCGATCGTCAACCGGAATTTACTCAGGTTGATATAGAAATGTCTTTTGTCAACGAAGAAGATATTATGAGCATGACAGAAGGGCTTATAAAAAAAGTCTTTAAAGAAACTTTGGATTATGATGTCGTTACGCCTTTTCCTCGCCTAAGCTATGATAAAGCCATGCTTGAATACGGTGTCGATAAACCCGATTTACGTTTTGAACTTAAACTTAAAGATGTTACCGAGATTTTAAAAAACAGTGAAAGCAAAGTTTTTGCAGGTGCAGAACTGATTAAAGCCATGCGTATTCCTGATGGTGCTTCTTTAAGCCGAAAAGAAATCGATGCCTTTACCGAACTTGCCAAAACATACGGAGCCTTAGGCTTAGCTTGGATTAAAGTTAAAGAAGACGAGTGGCAATCGCCCCTTGCAAAATTTATCAGCCCCGAAGAAAAAACCGCTTTGGAAAAAGCCCTTGACCTTAAAGCCGGAGATCTTATATTTTTTCAAGCAGGTGCAAAAGATATGGTTAATACGGCTCTTGGGAATTTAAGAATTCAAGTAGCCAAACACTTTAAATTAATACCGGACAATTCTTTTAACCTTCTTTGGGTTACGGAATTTCCTTTGTTTGAATATGACCCTGATTCAAAGCGTTATATCGCTTGCCACCACCCTTTTACGGCTCCCGTGCAAGCAGATTTCGAAAAACTTGGCGTTTCTCCCGATCAAATTAAAGCCAGAGCCTACGACTTGGTTTTAAACGGAACGGAAGTCGGCGGAGGCTCAATCAGAAACCATAACGCCGAAGCACAAAGAAAAATGTTTGCCGCCTTGGGGTTTGATTCCGAAGAAGCAGAAAAACAATTTGGATTTTTACTTGAAGCTTTAGAGCTAGGTGCTCCTCCGCATGGAGGTATCGCCTTTGGCTTGGATCGCTTAACCATGTTACTTACTCAATCTGAATCAATTCGAGATGTTATTGCTTTTCCTAAAACCCAAAAGGCTACCTGCCTGATGACTAAAGCCCCGGGTGAAGTTAGCGAAAAACAACTTAAAGAGTTGAGTTTGAAGCTCTCTGAAAATACTAACGAAAAGAAAAGCTAAGCTGGCTTATAAAAAATTTAAAAGACAGCACTAGGATATTAAAGATGATACTTGAAGTTTTAACCCACCCTGATCCGCTCCTGAAACAAAAATCAGAAGCAATCACCGAAATTACTCCGGAAATTCGAACTCTTGCCGCTGACATGATCGAAACCATGTATAAACAACAAGGTATAGGTCTGGCTGCTCCGCAAGTAGGAAAACAGATCCGCTTAATCGTAATAGACTTATCAGGCCCTGAACTTAAAGAAGAACCTCAAGTTTTTGTTAACCCAACGCTTGAACTAATCGGCGAAAAACAAAAAGCCGAAGAAGGTTGCCTTTCCGTTCCTGATTATCGCAACACATTGGTCAGACACGATAAAGTCTTATTAAAAGCGACTGATTTAGATAACAACAAAATAGAACTTGAAGCTAGCGATCTGTTTGCAATCTGTCTTCAACATGAATGCGACCACCTCGACGGAATACTCTTTATTGACCGTATGAGCCGTTTAAAACGCAGTTTATATGATGCCAGATTAAAAAAACAGCTTAAAGCGGAAAAACAACAATAAGAAATAACTGCTATTTCTATTTAAGGGGTTACGTGCTATAGCGTTAAACCCCTTAAATTATTTATATAAACTCTTAGTAAAAAATATATAAAAAACAAATTTATTCGGAGCTAACCAATGCCACAAGACATCAATACCACAAACATCACCCAAGCTTCTTTTCCCCAAAAGTCTCGTATTGTGTTTATGGGAACTCCACAACTCGCAGCTACTATCTTAGATAAACTAATTAATTGGCAAGGCGGAGAAATTATCGCCGTTTATACTCAACCCGATCGCCCAGCCGGACGCGGTTATTCTCTTAAAGCATCAGAAGTTAAAACTTTGGCTCTAAAACATAAGCTCAGTGTATATCAACCGTTAAACTTTAAAAACCATGAAGACATTAAAAATTTAGCCGCCTTTAAACCTGATTTTTTAATTGTTGCCGCTTACGGACTTATTTTACCCCAAGCCGTTCTTGATATTCCAAAATATCTGCCAATAAATGTACATACTTCTTTATTGCCGTTTTATCGTGGTGCCGCACCAATTCAACGAGCTGTAATGAATGCCGAAGTTGTGAGTGGCATAACAATTATGAAAATGGAAGCCGGGCTTGATACCGGTCCTATTTTACTACAAAAAGCCTTGGCGATAGGAATTAACGAAACTGCCGGAACTTTGCATGATCAAATGGCTGAGTTGGGTGCCGAGCTATTAATAGAAGCGTTAGAAAAAATCAAACAAGGAAAAATACAACCCTTAGCTCAAGATAACACAAAAGCAAGCTATGCCGCAAAACTCAGCAAAGAAGACGGCTTAATCAATTTTAATCAAAAAGCCCTTAAAATACATGCCCATATTCGAGGGGTTACACCATACCCCGGTGCTTTTGCTTTTCTAACAAGAGACGACGAACCGTCAATAAAAGTTAATTTTCTTGCCGGAGAAATGCTTAATGATTCAACAGCTTACAACAACTATATCGCTCTTAATCAACAAAACGAAAGACCAAAACATGGAACAATTTTAGGACTTGAAAACGATAAATTGGCAGTAGTTTGTCAGGATAAAATCTATCTTATTCCCCAATTGCAACCGGCAGGGAAAAAAATTATGTCTGCTGTTGCTTTTTATAACGGATATTTAGCAAAATTTAAACATTGTCGTTTTAGTCTTACGTAAAATTTTATTGTTGTAATTAGCATAAAAAGACCTGTTTTGCCTTTGAAAGTGCTTGACTTTTAGTAAAATGAACTGATATTTTTTACTACCAAAAGATTAAACTTTAAATAAGGATAATAATATGCAAGACAAAGTTTTAAAAGAAATGGAAAAAGCAGGGAAACCGGTACGCCCCGGTGATATAGCCAAAGCTCTCGGAGTTGATTCAAAAGAAGTAAGTAAAGCAATTGATACCCTTAAAAAAGAAGGGAAAGTTCATTCGCCAAAGCGTTGTTTTTATGAGCCAACTCCTAAATAACAAATAAAATCATCTTTTAAACCCTGTTTTATCACAAAAACAACAAGTTGGGGTTAATATGAATATCTCAAATAACACGGCCGCAAGTGCACTTAACGCTCTTAGCGTTGATATGTTGGTTCGTTCTAACAATATCGCCAATATCAACACCCAAGAGTTTAAAGCAAGCTCCGTCTCTTTTATGGATAATCCCCACAGTTCCGGAGTTAGTGTTGGGGCGATTACGCCAAGCACAGTTCCCGGAGCTTTTATGCCGGGAACAATCGTAAATATTACAGATCGTGGCGAAAGCTTGCAGATGGGACTTGTTGAAGCCAGCAATACAGATTTAACCAGAGAATTCAGCCAAATGATTATGACTCAACGCGCCTATGAAGCAAACACAAAAACAATTACAGCCACAGAAGAAATGTCAGGCACTTTGATTAATATGATTGCCTAACAGCGTAAATATTTTGAATAATTTTATTATAAAAAATATTTATTGAGAATACTTAATAAAGCTGTTGCTTTGTCAAAAAAAATAGTTAATACTACGAAGCTTTAAGAGTAAATCGTTATTTAATATTATTTTAATATATAAAGTATACAAGGTTTTGTCATAAAACGGAGGACTGCATGCACTTAAGAGGCAAGTTGAAAACACTGGGAAAATTAACAATATTTATTGTATTAATAACTTTTGCGACGGGTGCATTGGCGGAAAACTATGATCCTCTCAAACGTTTTACTAAAGTATTGGAACTCATCAAACGCAATTATGTTACAGAAGTAACTTTTGATGAGATTATCGACGGAGCAATTAAGGGAATGTTGCAAAACCTTGACCCTCATTCTACCTTTTTAACTCCCGAAGAATACAAAGAAACAAAAGAAAACATCAGCTCTGAATTTTTTGGTGTGGGAATAGAACTTTCAACCGAAAACGGACAAGTAATTGTTATTTCACCGATTGAAGATACTCCGGCTTATAAAGGCGGAATAAAAAGCGGTGATTTAATTCTAAGCGTTGACGGAACTCCAACCAAAAATCTTTCACCTCAAGAAGTTGTTTCCAAAATTCGTGGTCCAAAAGATACAAAAGTAGAGTTATTAATTTTACATAAAGACGCAAAAGCCCCTGAAACTATAGTTTTAACAAGAAGCAGTATCCCGCTCGTTAGCGTAAAATCAAAAGAAATCGAAGACGGATATTATTGGTTACGTCTTACTCGCTTTAGCGAACGCACGGTTGATGATCTCAACAATGCCATTAAAGAAGCCGCCAAAAAAGGACCGATTAAAGGAATTGTTCTAGACCTTCGCAACAACCCCGGCGGACTTTTGGATCAAGCCGTAGAAGTATCAGACGTATTTTTACGCTCAGGCGATATTGTTTCTATTAAAGGACGAGCCGGAAGTTCAAGCAGTAGCTTTAAAGCAAAAAATAAAACTTCTGACATTGATGTTCCGCTTGTTGTCTTAATTAACGCAGGTTCAGCTTCCGCCTCTGAAATTGTTGCAGGAGCTCTTCAAGACCAAAACAGAGCCCTTTTAGTCGGAGAGCGTAGCTTTGGAAAAGGTTCTGTGCAAAGCATTATTAACCTCCCCGATGATTCGGCAATTAAATTGACGGTTGCTTTATATTATACTCCGAGCGGACGTTCTATTCAAGCAGAAGGTATAGAGCCTGATATGGAAATTCCTTTTGAGCTTGGAACCACGGGAGAAACCGACAAGCTAGGTTTTTCAATCAGAGAACAAGACCTGTCCAAACACTTGGAAAATGGTAATATAAAAGATAAAAAAGATAATAAGCCAAGCGACAAAAAAGATAATAAGGATAAAAAAGATATTCCTTTAGACGTATTAAAAAATAAAGACGTCAAAAGCCGCAGTGCAAATATCAACCCTGATATTTTACCACAATATGAAAAAGATAATCAACTCAGAATGGCATATGAACTTTTAAAAGCTATTCCCAGAGTAAAAGAAATCAAAGAATATCAAAACGTAAAAGAAAACAACGAAAACAAAGAAAATCAAAACATTGAACGGCCATATTAATCATTGGTATCTCGTTTAAAGGAGCATCACTCATGTTAAATTTAAAATCAGCCTTACACGGTATTGCCTTTTTTGCATTAATCGGTTCATTTTGTTTAATGCCCTTAAATCAAGCAGTTGCACAAGACACTAAAAAAGAACCGCCTGTAATACAAAAAGCACAAGACACTACACGCTATAATTCTCCTCTTAGCGTTGAAGACAAAGAAAAAATCAAAACACTGCGTTCTCAACACAGAGAAAAAAGTAAACAATTAAATGAGCTATTCAAAGCGTCAAGCTTTAACGAAGCTGAAGCACAAAAGACCTTTGACGAAGTTCAAAAAATCAACAGCGAAATAGCCCAGATTCAATTTAAAGCGACCGTAGCTCATAAAAAAGCTAACCCAAATTGGCAACCACCAACAAGAAAAAAGAATAAAAAAGCCAAAAAGAATAACGCTAACTAACGTAAATTGACAAAACAAAAGTTTACTCACTAACAAAAAAAGCCATTATTTCAGCAAAGAATAATGGCTTTTTTTTTGTTAGTAAAACATAATTACAAATAAATTAGTTAATCATTCACATATTTTGTCTGTAAAATCTTTGTGCCAGCAGGAACGTTTTGCGTAATCCAAGTATTTCCGCCGATAGTCGCATCGGCTCCAATCGTAACACGCCCCAAAATTGTCGCTCCGGCATAAACCGTTACTCTATCTTCTAAAATAGGGTGTCTGGCTATCCCTTTAGTCAGGCTTCCGTCTTCTTCTTTAGGAAAACTTAAAGCCCCTAAGGTTACACCCTGATAAAGTCTACACCTTTGCCCAATTATGGACGTTTCGCCAATAACAACGCCTGTTCCATGATCAATAAAAAACTCTTCTCCGATATTTGCCCCGGGGTGAATATCTATTCCAGTCAAAGAGTGAGCCGATTCACTAATAATTCGAGGAATAAAAGGTATATTCAATGAGTAAAGCTCGTGTGCTATGCGGTGATTAATCATTACGCTTATCGATGGATAACAAAGTATGGTTTCCGCAGGAGTTTTAGCAGCAGGATCGCCCTCATAAGCCGCAACAACATCGCTCACCAACAAATGGCGTATTTTTGGCAAAGTCGAAAGAAAAGCCAAAGCAAGTTCGCTCGCACGACTTTCTATACTTTTTACGCTCAACTGTTCAACGCCTCTATTATCACAGTCAAAACACAAGGCTCTGGCAATTTGTTCACTCAGTAAACGAGAAATAGTATCTAAATTAGCGGCCAACTGGTATCGCATAGACTCAAGACGCAAGGTAGTTTCGCCGAAATAACCGGGAAAAAGAGCTTGACGCAACAAAGAGACAATTTTTTGAAGCTCAACCCCAGACAACATTGGCAAATGGCTCTTTGCCCGATATAATACAGGCTCATAAGAAGATGGTTGGCATAACGCATCAACAATGTTATCTAAAACAGGAATTTTTAAGTCAGACTTTTCTTTTTTCATGATTTATGCCTGCATTTACTAATAAAGTTCTTTTAAAATATTCACTTAAGGTCAGTTTATAACCCAAATAAGCTATACATATTCTTGTTATTATGTCAACACGTTGATAATATCAAACACAGTTTAAAATACAAACAACAAGCATTTCCCATTCCCACAAATAACCAATCTAAATCTTAAAAATACAAAAATGTTTACATCAATACAAGATCATATCCCTTTTTTAATAACTCTTTGGCAAGGCTTGGGCATACCGCTTTTAAGGCTTTTGCTTTATCTTTCTATAGGACTTTTAATCGCCAATATTATTGAAGCCTTTAACTGGAGTCAATATCTGGCACGAGTATTTCGCCCCTTAGTAAGAGTTGGAAATTTCAGCGAAAGCTCGGCCGCCTCTTTTGCCTTAGCGTTTTTTTCGGCACAAAGCTCAAACGCCCTATTAGCAGAGGCACAAGAAGAAGGAAAAATCAGCCGAAACGAACTTGTTTTGGCAAATATCTTAAACAGCTCACCAACTTTTTTGGTTCATCTGCCTACTTTATTTTCGGTTGCCTTTTCGTTTTTGGGGTCTTTGGCGTTTGTTTATATCGCTTTAAGTTTTTTTGCCGCCATTTTACGCAGTATCAGCATTATTTTTATAGGACGTTTTGTTTTAAAACCAACAACACAAAACAATCAGACGCCTGAGTTTTCAACAGATACAACAATAAAACGCAAAAGTTTTCAAGAAGCAGTCAGGCTTAGCGTAAAACGCTTTCAAAAACGCATTCGCAAACTCTTAGTCTTTACCGTTCCCATATATATTTTGTTTTTTATTTTAAATAAAACAGGTACTTTTAATACCCTTGAACTTTGGCTAGGAACTCACCTAAACTGGCTTACCTTTATAAAACCAGAAGCTATGACTATAGTTTTGTTTAATATTTTTGCCGAATCAGGAGCCTCATTTTCCGCTGCGTCCGCTTTAATTCACACTCAATCTCTGGAAAATAAAGATATTATCATAGCCCTACTTGTCGGCAATATTTTATCGTCTCCAATTAGAGCAATACGCCACCAATACCCTGCGTATGTGGGATATTTCAAACCAAAACTCGCCTTTTATTTAGTTTGTATAAACCAAATTTGGCGAGCTTTAAGTTTAGTTATTGTTTGTGCTGTTTATATATTTTTTAATTAAAAACTAGGCGTTTTCGCTACAAGCTTCTAACATACGCAATAAAGAGTTTTTAGCATCTTCACGCAACAACTCGGGAACTTGTATTGCCATTTTTTCAAGCTCATCAGGCGTAGCCTTTTGCAAACGCTCTAAAACAGCCAAAAGTTTTTCTTCGTTAATCTTATTCATATGAGAACAAGAACTTTGAATTAAAGGCTTAACTTGAATAATGCCCTTATATTGTTCCGCCAAACGCTTGACAAGATTCCACTCCGTTCCGATAAAAACTTCACTACCTTTTGGTAACTCAGCCACATATTTAATCAAAAAAGAAGTAGAGCCGGAGGCATCTGCCAAGTTAACCAACTCAGGAGAACATTCCGGGTGGACAATAATCTTTGCATTTATATTGTTTTTACGAATTTTTTCAATCTGCTCCGTATTAAAACGTGCATGAATAGCACAACAGCCCGGCCAAATTAATAAGTTAAACTTATTTAGTTCGCTTATCTCAAGATTGTTGCCATTATTGCGAATATCAATAATGCGTTGTTCTAACTCTGGCAATTGTAAATCTTTCGCTGTGTTTCTTGCTAAATTTTTATCGGGTAAAAAAAGAACTCCGTCGCCCTGTTTTAACGCCCATTTTAACATGGTTTTAGCATTGGCGGAAGTACAAACCGCCCCGCCATGTTTACCACAAACCGCTTTAACGGCAACGGAAGTATTAACATAAGCCAGAGGAATAATTTTTCTTCCCTTGGCTTTTAGTTTTGAAATAACCGTATCCAAAAGTTGTGCCGGTGCCATTTGCGACATCACGCAATTTGCCGTTTTATCAGGTAAAAACACTTTTTGTTCTTTTTCGGCAAGTAAAGCGGCTGATTCTGCCATAAAGTATACACCGCAAAAAACAATATATTTCGCATTGTTATCGGATACCTTTCTAGCAAGCTCCAACGAATCGCCACGTAAATCAACGTGTCTTATAACCTCATCGTTTTGATAGTGATGTCCCACAATAAACAAATCTTTTTTTAACTCTTGACGTATTTTGGAAATCTTTTCTTGAGTTATATTCATAGTTACCTCTTAGTTCACAATAAAAAATAAAAAAATCTCATAACTTTTTTAAAATAGTGTCGATAAGATATTTGCTAGAAACTTATCAGGCTATTTCTTTATGAAAAATTTATTCCATAACGTTTTATCTGGTAAGTTTGCCTTAACTTTTTGTTTTATGCAACAAAACAGTTAAAAGAAAAAGATCATTGCTTAAAAAATGGACAATTAAAAAATAGCAATCATGCGTTGTTTTATATAACTAATTGCTATTTCATATAATTTTCCATAAGGCTTGACAAATGCTCAATATCCAGTATAAAAGCAAGATAATTTGCTTGTTTTTGTTTATCAACATAAGTTAAGTTGTAATGCTAACACTTTCTAAATATTAAAGAAAAACCATATCGGTTAACTTTATGATTTAATTTGCAGCTTATAAAATAACTACTTATAACTCTGTTTTTCTAAACTTAAAATAATTATTGCCCAAGGGGGCGTTTTATGATTGCAGTTGCCGGTTTGATTATTGTTTTTGCCTCGGTTTTAGGTGGGTTTGCCATGGTTAATGGTCCATTTGCCATGTTATTGCAACCCGCAGAATTAATAATTATTTTCGGTGCGGCGATGGGTGCGTTTATTACCTCTGGAACAGCCTGCTCTCTTAAATTATCCTTAAAGGGTGCAGGGCACGCTTATTTTGGAAAAACACCATCTAAAGCTGATTATCTCGAACTTTTAAGTGCCTTATATGCTCTTTTTGCAAAAATAAACCGTGAAGGTGTTATCAGCGTTGAAAAAGATATAGAAGACCCGGCATCAAGCCCGCTTTTTCGAGGTTTAGCAAAAAACAAATCCGCCTGTTTGTTTATTGGTGATACTTTTCGTGTATATTTAACAACAGGAAGTATCGGCGAGTTAGACCACCTTATGTCTGTTGATATGGAAATTATGCACGAAGAAGAAATGGTCGGGGCTCATAACGTCGCACACATGGCAGATTCATTACCGGGTATGGGTATCGTTGCTTGCGTTATGGGTGTTGTTGTTACCATGGGTGCTATTAACGAGCCACCGGAAGTTTTAGGACACCATATCGGTGCGGCTCTTGTTGGTACTTTCTTAGGTATTTTACTCTGTTATGGTGTGTTTGGACCTATTGCTGCCAAAATGGAAAACCAAGCCAGAGAACAAAACTTTTTCTTTCAATCTATTAGAGAAGCAATCGGTGCCGCCATGCGTGGTTCAAGCCCGATAATTGCCCTTGAATACGGTAGACGCTCTATTCCAATGTCTTTTCGTCCATCATTTTTAGAAATGGAACAAAAAGTAAAAGGGTAACTTTATAAAATTTACAGTCAAGATATTAAATTAAGGAGTTAACTATGGGCGGTGGCTCATGGAAAGTAGCCTATGCAGACTTTGTAACGGCTATGATGGCATTTTTCCTGCTTATGTGGATTTTAAATATGGTTCCGCCTGAGACCAAGCAAATATTGGCTCAATATTTTACGGCAGACTATAAATTATCCGATGAACAAGGTAGGGCTCCTATGCCCGGCGAAGGTGTTTCGCCTATCTCAAGTCTTACAATAGGCGGAGACAAGGCAGATGCCGAAAACCTCCAAGCAATATCAAACGAATTACAAAAATCTTTACTGCTCGCCGAAGAAGCTGATGCACAAAAAAGTGTCGGTTTAACCAGAAGCGATGCCGGTGTTCTCTTGCGTGTTGCTGGCGACGTAATGTTTAAACCAAACTCCGTTGTTTTCTCTCAAGCCGGCATGCAAGTTTTAGACGAAGTTGCCAAAATACTGAAAAATCGTAATATTTATGTTGTAGTTAGAGGGCACGCCGATTCATCAGAAACAGGCTTGCCTTATTTTCCTTCTCGTTGGGAACTTTCGGCTGCACGTGCAACGGTTGCCGTTCGTTATTTGGTTGATAAAGGCGTTGATCCGTCTAGAGTTCGCAGTGTGGCATATGCGGATACCGTTCCTCTCGTTCCAAGCTTTGGACCAAACGACCCCGCGAGTGCTAAAAATCGCAGAGTAGAATTTTATTTTCACAAACCCGATAGTCTGTCTTTGACTCTGGGATATTAGGAGTTTATTGATATGAGTGGCGGTTCTTGGAAGGTAGCTTACGCAGACTTTGTTACTGCAATGATGGCGTTTTTTTTACTTATGTGGATTCTCAACATGACTCCGCCTGAGACTAAAAAAGAACTCGCGCCAATGTTCCAAGCCGACTATAATATTGCCGATGGTTCAACAACGCCCGTTCAAGGTTCAGCCGCAACCCCCGCCCCATCTTTAACAACAGGTGGAACAAAAGGCGAAGACAATAAGGCTTTCCAAGCTATTTCTTACGAATTACAACGCTCGCTTAATCTTAACCAAGATACAAGAGCTATTGCTGAAAACGGAATAACCAATAGCGAAGTCGGCGTATTATTAAGAGTATCAGGCGATGTTTTGTTTGAACCAAACTCCGTTTTATTTACACCCGCAGGAGTAAAAGTTTTAAACGAAGTATCGAATATCATGAAAACTCGCAAAATCTTTGTAGTAATTAGAGGACACGCCGACAGCAGCGAAACAGGCGGACAATATTTCCCCTCAAACTGGGAACTTTCCTCTGCACGTTCCACTGTTGCCGTACGCTACTTAATCGACAAGGGCGTAAACCCCGCAGCAATACGTAGCGTTGCTTATGGGGCCTCAAGACCAATTGCTCAAGGGGAAGACAGTCCGGCAAAAAACCGCAGAGTTGAATTTTTCTTCCATCAACCTGATAAAATGTCTACTGTTCTGGGCTATTAAGTCGAGTTAAAACTGTTCCATTTTAGTCTTTTTATCTTGGTATTTTTATCTTGGATCTTGAACAGGATTTGCACTTTTGATTACACCATTGTTAATCATATTTGCACGTTCCACTGTTGCCGTACGCTAACTACTTAATCGACAAAGGCGTAAACCCCGCAGTAACCACGCAGCAATAAGTAGCGTTACTTATGGGGCTTCAAGGCCAATTGCCAAAGGCGAAGACAGTCCGGCAAAAAACCGCAGAGTTGAATTCTTCTTCCATCAACCTGACAAAATGTCTACTGTTCTGGGCTATTAAGTCGAGTTAAAACTGTTCCATTTTAGTCTTTTTATCTTGGTATTTTTATCTTGGATCTTGAACAGGATTTGCACTTTTGATTACACCATTGTTAATCATATTTGCACGTTCCACTGTTGCCGTACGCTAACTACTTAATCGACAAAGGCGTAAACCCCGCAGTAACCACGCAGCAATAAGTAGCGTTACTTATGGGGCTTCAAGGCCAATTGCCAAAGGCGAAGACAGTCCGGCAAAAAACCGCAGAGTTGAATTCTTCTTCCATCAACCTGACAAAATGTCTACTGTTCTGGGCTATTAAGTCGAGTTAAAACTGTTCCATTTTAGTCTTTTTATCTTGGTATTTTTATCTTGGATCTTGAACAGGGTTTGCACTTTTGATTACACCATTGTTAATCATATTCGGGCTTATACTGACAGCTTCGGCTTTATCATTACTCTTGTTTTCGTTTAAAGGCTTTTCCACATTTTGTTGAGGAGCAGTTTTTTCATATAAAGAATTATAGCCCTGATCTTGAAAAATTTGACCAGGACTTGATCCAGTTGCAGCTTGTTCACCCGAGGGAGCAACAGGTTGCATAGGCGGAAGTTCTACTTTTTGAGGCAAAGTTTGGGGTGGACTTTTCGTTTCGGAAACATTTTGAAGCTCTTGCGTGGTTTGTTGTGGCAGCTTATTTTCTTCTTTGGGTTTGTTATCTCTATTTTCAGAGTTTTGATTAAATAAACCCGGACGTTGTTGTTCAAGCGAAACAAATTTATTTAAAAAAATAGTTGGATTTGCCTGCATTCCAATTTGTAATGGCTGTTGCATCATTTGTTCTTGATTTAAAAGATTAAATTTTACACTGACTTGACTATCCAATTTTTTCGCAACATCACCCGTATTTTCTACAATCGGCATCTCTTTTTCTTCTATGCTTGCAACGTAGGCAGAAAAAACCGTATTTGGATAAGCGGAAACACTAAACTCAACATACTGATTTAATTTTATTTTTTCTGCATCTGTACGAGAAAAAGTCGAATTAATCCAAAGCCCCTTAGGGTTTTTTGGGATAATCTGTAACAATTCTTGTCCTTTTTCTGCCATTTTGCCGACTTTTACATTTTTATTAATAATATATCCACTAATCGGAGCTTTAATATAGCAACGTTGTAACTCTTCTTCAGCCTTTCTCACTCTTGCAACTTGAGCTTCGTAGTCTTGATTAGTAAAACGCACATAAGCGGAATCAAGGTCAGACAAAGTTTGTTGAATTTCCTGATCTTTTGCCGCCCTTGCCCGACTCGCCGTTTCCATTTTAAATTTAACAAGTTCTAAATTAGACTTGATTACGTTTTCGGCATTACGTGCAATTTCCAACTGTTCAGCAGACATAGAACCTTGGGCAACAAGGTTTTTCACTCGGCTTAGTTCTATCATCGCCTGTGCATGAAGCGTGGAATAATGGCTCAGTTCTTGTTTCAAAACTTCTTCGTTATGTTGCAGTTGCTGTAATGAGCTGTTTCTTGTTGGAGCATCGCTCATACCAAGATTTGGAGAAAGTTGTTTCATCTTGGCAAGTTTTGCGTTTTCGTCGGTTAACGCCATAATATATTCCGTTGTATCAAAGCTGACTAATAAATCACCCGCTTTGACCTCATCATTATTATTCAACTCAGCTTTATTTATATAGCCCGAAATACCTGCGTAAATTGGGATAATATCGCCTTCAACCACCGCATTATCAGTTTTTAGCTCTTGACCGCCTAACCAAAACCAATAACCAAAACCAATTACACCAAGTATCATAACAATTGAAATTACTTTAGATTTTATTGACATTGAGAAAACTCCAACTAGTAGTGTTTGTTAATATATTGCTTAATTTATAAAATTCATTATAATTATCATTAAGAGACTATTGCACAATAGTCGCTCAGTGGCTTACGCTAAAAAGACACTCAAAAAAACACGAATAAAGAAATTTTAATTTTCCTGTAAAACGAGTGATTTTGCGATCTAAGACGTTTTATGTTCTGTTTGTACATAGGCATAAAACGATAACAAAAGCACGCAAAATACAGTTTTGCAATGATCTTCATTAAGTTTAATTTAAGATAGCATAAATATATTGTATTAACAATGGACAAAATAAGTTCATAAAATAAATTTTGGTGAGTTATGAAAAAAATATTATTGTTGTTTCTTTTGCTTTCCCTCTGCCTGCTTGGAGCTTGTGCCACAATTAACGATGAACGTAGTTTGGGTACACAACTTTCAGATACAAGTATAGAAACCAAAATTAAAACCGCCCTTCTTTTTGAAAGCCCCATAAAATCAATCAGAGATGTGAATATCTATTCTTTTAACGGTGATGTTTATCTTGTTGGTCAACTACCTAAAGAATTACGCACCTTTGCGGTAAATAAAGCACAAAGCGTTGACGGAGTAAACAAAGTAACCGCCCATTGGTTTCCGACTGATTCATCAAGCACGATAAATGATACTAGACTCGAGGCGAATATTGACTCAGAACTTCTTTTGCATAAAGATATAAAATCCACTCAAGTAAGAGTTGATGTTTGGGGCGGACATGTTGTTCTTTTAGGATTAATGAGCAGTCAACGAGAAATAGACCGCGTTGTTAATCTTGTAAAAACTATGACTTACGTTAAAAGCGTAACAAATTATTTAAACGTTGCAACAAACACTCAATATTAGATTTGAAACCATCTTAAAAATAAAAGTTGTCCTTGACAACACAGATTCTTTTATCTATAAAAGCGACTTCGTCGGGATGTGGCGCAGCTTGGCTAGCGTACATGCATGGGGTGCATGGGGCCGGAAGTTCGAATCTTCTCATCCCGACCAGAAATTTTGAAAACAACCTATTTAGTTAGGTTGTTTTTTTTATTAGCTTAATAAACATTAAACTCTAAAAAGGATAAACCACAATGTTTTACTGGACATTTGAAGAATCAGCTACAACCACTGCTTCCCCTGAAGCAATATGGGAACTATGGTCAAACGTTGACTCATGGTCAAAATGGGATTGTGGCGTAAAATGGGCAAAGCTAGAAACAACATTTTCCCAAGGGGAATACATTAGCATAAAGCCTGTAAACGGCCCTAAAGTACGTTGTTTGCTTGAAGAAGTAACGCCTTTTAAGTCTTTTACAACTCGTAATAATTTGCCCTTCACGACCATTATTTTTAGACATCAAATAAGTAATGGAGTAATAACTCACAAAGTAGAAATGCGAGGTTTCTTAACCCCTCTCTTTAAACGTCTATTCGGAAAAGAAACACAAAGAGAGCTTCCGCAAGCTATTCGTACCTTAATTGATATGGCGGAAAATAACACCAAAACAACTAAGGAATAGCTGAATATCCCCAAGTATCTTCAACCCTTGTAATACGCAAGCCTTTATCTTCGGCACTTAAAATAACCACAACGTTTGTATCTTTGTCTTTTCCAAAAGAAACAGGAACTATTATAAGATTGTCCGGCAAGGTAATATGTTGATATACATGAATATTATTTTCCCAATCAGCTCCATTGACGGCTGTAGCAGTAAAATAGCTAGTATAATAAAAACCTAGTCTTGCTTTTACCGCTTCTACGGTAGCTTCAAAAACATAATTATAAATCTCTTTATTTCTTTCCGGTAAATTTTCACCATGCTCATTGCTTAGATACCAGCGATAAAAATTTTCTACAAATTTTTCCGGAGAAGCATTAATTTTATTTGGGTTACCACTAACCGGATACTCTCCATAGCTGTAGGTTGGAGCAATTTTTATAATAGACAAAGCATTTCCATCTTTACGCAAAAAAACCAATACGCTGTAAGCAAATCCTTCTCCGAAAGTAACCGGCACTAAAATCACATTATCCTTAAAGCATGTGGCTTTATGTACTTTAATTTTTCTAGGGTGTTCATCGTTATAATCTGAGGCTTTAATAAAATAATTAAAACCATCGGGTAACGCACCCTTACTCTGGCTTTTTTTGATCTGTTCAATCAAGCAAGGAGATAAATATTGAGCAAAAGCTTTATCGTCTATCTTGACATTCATCTCGTTTTCTAAATACCATTGATAAAAATTCTCTACAAATTTCTCAGGGTTAAGGGATTGGGCAAACACCAACGCATAATTAAAAACAAGAATAAGAAGCGATATAAAGACTATTTTAAACAGACATTTTTTTTTCATTTTTATTCCACACCGTTTGATTTCAATATTAACTAGTTGAGACTATTGCACAATAGTCTCAAAATGGCTCTCGCTAGAAAGTCTCTCCCCAAAACACGAGTAAGGACGCTAGGTGGCTTTTGTTTTTTAATACGTTTTATGCTCTATGTATACAGAGCATGACGCTGTGAAAAAACACGTAAAACGAAGTTTTGCAATAGTCTCTATTTGTTATTCAGACACAATAAACTTTTGAATATCAAACGCATCTATTTGTTCAAGTGCCAAATTTTGTTTAGCATAGTCCAAATATACACCCGAAGTCAGCAAAAAGTTAAAAACGGCTATATCCAAATGCTTTTCTTTTGCCATTCTTGACATAATACTAATCGCTTCCGAAAGTTTTTTTCCGCTTTTATAAGGTCTATCGGCCGCCGTTAAAGCCTCAAAAACATCAGCCACCGCCAAAACCTTTTCTGTAACCCCCATTTGCTCTGAGTTCCAACGTCTGGGATATCCGGTTCCGTCCATTTTTTCATGGTGTGCCCCTGCAATATCGGGAATATGTTCCATAGCTTTTGGAAACGGTAAAGCACTCAGCATTTTTATTGTTTGTACAATATGATCATTAATTTTAAAACGCTCTTCATCATTTAAAGTTCCACGTCGAATACCAAGATTATAAAGCTCTCCATGATTTGCCATATATTTTGGTGCTTTCATATCAAAACCCCAAATATTACGAGGATCAGAAGCCTCAACCGGCGGAACCCCATCTTTTGTCCAAGGTATTTTATCTGTTTCTTTGTCTGCCAAAAGTTGTTCCACAACAGGCAACGTTTGATCTTTTTTTACTCTTTCTCCCTCTTCGTGCGAGAGTCCGAGCGTATCATCAAAGTAACGGAGCCACGTTCTTTTGGCAATAGCGTAAAGCCTTTCTAAATCTTCGTCTTTCATAAATTCACCGCCCACATTGCACTTGGCAATAAAGGCAAACTCTTCGGCTAATTTAGCTTGTTCCTCAAGACATTGCTGTTCGGCATCTATGGGGTTTACGCCATTAAGAATATTTTTCAAACAAGACAATTCGGCTTCACGATGTAAAACCTCAAAACGCATACGGATTTCATGTATCCTGTTGTAAATCATTTCCAACTTGGTTGCCTTATCGACTACATGCTCAGGCGTTGTGATTTTTCCACAATCATGTAACCATGCGGCAATTCTAAACTCTTCTTTCTGATTCTCAGACATTTTAAAATCTGAAAAAACAGAACTTTGGTCTTCCAATATTTTGTCCAAAAGGTTTAAAGCAATTTGTGGAACACGCAGACAATGCCCACCGGTATATTTTGATTTAGCGTCAATCGCCCCTGCGATAAGGCTGATAATTGCATCTAACAAGGTTTTTTGTGCAAGAATCAATTGTCTTGTTTCAATAGCCACCGCAGCCGATTTTGAAATTTGTTCCATAAACCCGATAAGAGCGTCTCTGTTTTCGGCGTTACCGGGATTTTCCAAACAAAAACAACCTATTAATTCGTTTTTTCTATTACGCAAAGGAATAATAATTTCATCGCCATTAATTTGTTGTTGTATAATCGCAATTAAGTTTTCGTCGCTAATATCTAAATTTGTTAAATTAATATTTTCATAATGAACACCTTGTTCAACAGCTATCGATAATTGTCCGCTTTTTTCGTTATAAAGGTAAATGCCACCATGTTTTGCTTGTACAAGTTGCAAAAGTTCACCCAAAATATTTTCAAGCATACGCTCTAAATCTTTTTCTTTATTAAGAGTAAAGGAAATTTGCAAAAACCGCCTGACCGTATCGCGAGTTAAGCTCAACGTTTGAGCCAATCTTTGTACTTCTGTTAAAATACTCTTACTTTCTATTGGTTTATTAAAATCAAAATTACCTATGTTAATAACTTGTTCCGTCAGGTGATGAAGGGGTTTAGTAATGCTGCGTCCAAATTGCCAACCGATTATTAACATAATAGCTACAACACTCAAGGCAATCAACGCCTGTTTATAAATATCAGACCAGACTTCGGCTAGTAATTCATTGGCAGGAATAGCAATTACAATAAAAAATGAAGACCCCCTTAACGCAGTAATCGGGCTGACTATTCCAAACCAATCTTCATTATTGTAACGAAAAGAATTAAGTACACCATACTTTGATGTATTTTGAATAATACTATTTAAAATAGGTTTTTCAAGTTTGTTGAGAGTAGGTAATTCTGTGGAATGATTATCTTTAATTCCAAGTTTATCTATATCTTGATAAGCAAAAATATTTTGTTCACTATCAACAATAATCATTTCTGTATTTGGCGTAATGCGTAACTCTGCTAAAACATTACTTATATCTGTTGTTGCTATATCAAGACCCACAACAGATTTTTTGTTTGCCCCGTGTGCCGCAACGGTTATTCCGACATCTCCGGTTGTATAAAAAATATAAGGTTTGGTAACGGCAATATCATCTGTTGCAAGGGCAAGTTTAAACCATTTTCGTTGACGCGGATCTATGTTGTATGGAACTTCCAGTTGTTTTATCAAATGTAATTTAGCATCAAAAAAGAAAACCTGATCTAAAAAAGAACCCTCTGGGTTTAAGCTTTTTGACTGTACAATAAAACTGGCAGTTTCAGGCATATCACTCATAAAAGGTATTCCCTTTTCACTCGCCCGCCTGACGAGGAAAATTTCACCGCTATCATACCCGATAAAAACTGCCCTTGTTAAAGGGTTTTCATTTAAAACAGAGACAAATAAAGGTAGACGTTGAATACGTTCTTCCACTGTGAGTGCGTTTACCATGACTGTATTACTTAAAAGCCTTAAAATAATCCCTGATGGGGCAAGCGGAAAACGTATTGACATATTTATGGAATCAGAAACATGTTTTGCAGTTACTCTGGTTGCAAACATAGTGTTGTCAACGGAGTTACGGAAATTTTGGAATAAAATAATACCGGCAAGCAACAACATGCCTATAGTAATAGAAATTGAAACAACAAGACGCAATGATATTGTTTTTTTATTCATAGAGTAAACTCCGCAAATGTTTGTTATTAATAGCCTTATTAAAGAAGTATATAGTTATTATTTTTCACATTAAATATATAATAAAAATTATGGAATATCAAATAATTTTACTTTATTTATAGAAGACCATTGCAAAACGCCGTTTTGCGTTCTTTTATCATCATTTTATGCTCTGTATAAACACAGCCTAAAACGTCTTAAGACACAAAAATCACTCACTTTACAGGAAAATTAAATTTTCCTTATTCGTGATTTTTGGAGTGGCTTTCTGGCGAAAGCCACTTAGAGACTATTGTGCAATAGTCTCTATAAAAAAACACGGTTACATATCCTGCAACCGTGTTTTACTTTTTTCTTTGGACTAATTAAACGACCTGTTCTGCTTCCCAAGCTTCTATGTAATAAATACTGTTTCCGGGTTTTTGTGCCCAACCGCAATTATTATACATATTTAGATGAATAGGCCATGCACTTTTTAAACGAAGAGCCTCTTTAACTGATTCTGCTTTAACTTCATGTTCATGAAGAGAAATAAGATGTTCTTGGGGACCATGGATATAACGCATTTTATAGGTATTCATAGTATTAATGCTGTTCTGTTACAGTCGGTTTAACCGCAAAGTTAAAATCTTGTTTTGGGAAAAACGTAGAACTCAAGACATAAAAGATAACAATTAAGCCAATACCCAATAAAACACTATTACGTACAAGCTTAACTTCTGTATCGTTTAACGGCTCATATTCCATAGCCTGAATTTCATCTTTAAATTTAAGATCTTTCATTTGTTTCATAATAATGACTCCTTTAAGTTAACTGACAACAGGAGGCAAAATGCCGCTGAAGAATATCCAAGAAATTGCCAATCCAACCCAAATAATAAAACCAAACAGACAGATAACATAAACAATTGCCAGTTTGGCTATTCCTTCTTCCATCAACTTCTTAAAGTTTGAAACAAGTCCAATAGTAAAAAAGGTTAGGGTAAAGAAAATAAGTCGCAATGAGTTAAGCGGTTTAACCATAGCTTTAGCATTGGCATGTCCACCTTCTATTTGGGTACTAATAAATAACAATACCGCAAAGGTAATAACATATCCAAATACGAAACGAGGAAAACGCTCCCATATTGCAGAAAACTTCATACGTCCATCGGCAACACTAGGATCAAACTTTGTACACCAAATATAAGCAAGAACAAAAGCCCAAACGCCGATAAATACGTCGATGAAAATTTTAACCGTAGTAGTAACCATAACTACCCAACCCGGTTCAAAGTTTACACCCAAAGACGAAATTGCTTTTGCACGAATTAAAGCTTCGGTAATAGCACCGGCAGCCATAGCACCACCGTCTGATTTTACAACTAAGCCCATCCAACCGCCGGCAACCAATGGTTCATGATATAAAAATTGTTGTGCAATAAAAGGCAAGATCAACATTTCAATACAGGTAAAAACAACAACCAAAGAAGAAACCATTATCGGAACAATAGGTCTGGCACGAATAGCTCCACCTGTTGCAATCGCTGCGGATACACCACAAATTGAGATACCTGATGCTAGCGGAGCCGCCCATTCCCTGCTAAACTTAAAATATTTACGAGCAATATAATAAACAACAGCCCAATAAATCAAATAAGCAGCAACAATAGCACAAAGCCCCAAGGCAATAATAGAAGAAGCAAGCCCGATACCGTCGGCCGCCTTAACGCCAAGTTCAGCACCCATTACAACGATTGCAATTTTAACAAACATTTCAGGACGACAAACTTCACGCAAAGTGGTTGAAGCATTTGGCATTAAGTTACCAACCAACACACCGGTAACTAAGGCAATAATAAAGCCCGCTTCACCGGTTAAGCTCATTCCCCACGCAATATTATATTTTTCAAGCTGGTCTGGCGTAGCGGCAATATACGCATAAGACCCGATTGCATAACACAAATAGCTAACAAAAAATACTACTGTAAAGGAAAAAAAGAAATTTTTAAGATCCCCGTTCAAAAGCTTGATTCCGGTACCCAAAATTGCCATTAATCCTAAATAAGTAACAAATAACGCCACTATACCGTTAAGATTAGTATAAGTTGAAGCAGAAAAAATCATCTCCGGAGAAGTCCAGATATTTGTTTTTACCACCCAACCAAGAGTATCAATCCCAAACATTTGTAAAAGTGCCATAACAAAAAGAAAGCTACCTACTAACAAGGCAACTCTATCTTCGTTAAATACAACCTTTTTTGTACCCATAGGTTCTCCAGAATAGTTTAAACAGTTAAAAAAAACACAACAATAAAAAATATACACGCCACATGCCGTGTACATAAAAAAATACTCTCTTTAAAAAAGTATACCTCACTAAATTAAAGAGCTAAAAAACTGATTGCAAGCCACCTTTAAGGCTGGCTTATAATTTTTTCCAATTCATTAGGAAGAAAGACAACCAAATGAAAGAATATAAATTTTTATATAACCTATTGTAAAAAATCAATAAGTTCTTTTTTATACTATCGACATATTCAGCCAAAACCAAACTTATAAAAAATACTCGCCAGAATAATAAAAATATTTATTAAGCTGTTTGTCTTGCAATTATAGTCTTTAAAACGTATTCAACAGATATAAATATAATTCACAACCTATTGATAAAAAACATTTTATTAAAAAAAGCAAAATATATGCAATTTACCTCTTGGCATCAACAAACGTTTGTGATAAATAACACAAGAAAACATCGCACAATAAAAAAATTTATAGACTTATACGGTAGTTATAAGCTATAAAGTTACAAACGTTGAGTTTTTTATCATGTGCTTATGTGCGTTAAAGGCAATTTAATGGTTTTATTTGGATAACACCCTATAAAAACGGAGGATTTATGTCCGCTTTAGTTCTTGGCCACAAAAACCCTGACACTGACAGTATTATTTCTGCTATCGCCGCCGCTGATCTTATGAGTAAACGCGGTATTCCAAGCACAGCAGTTGCACAAGGCAAACCAACACCGGAAACCGAATTTGTTTTAAATAAATTTGGTTTAAAAGCTCCGGAAGTTGTAAGCTCTGTTGCCGGAAAAAAAGTTGTATTGGTTGACTATTCTGACTTGGCACAAGCTCCTGCCGATTTAAAAGATGCTGAAATCATCGCCGTTATCGACCACCATAAACTTGGTGATATTACAACCTCAAGCCCTCTTTTAATGTGGGTTTGGCCTGTTGGTTGTACGGGAACAGTTATAAAACACATGTATGATTATTACGGAATAGAAATTCCTAAAAACATTGCCGGTGGCTTACTTTGTGCTATCCTCTCCGATACTGTTATCTTTAAATCTCCTACTACTACCGAAGACGACAAAAAAGCCGTTGACGGTTTAATGAAGATAGCCGGAGTTAAAGACTATAAAGAACTTGGCATGGATATGTTCAAAGTTAAATCAGCTGTTGACGGCGTTCCTGCTAAAGACCTCGTATTCCGTGATTATAAAGACTTTGACATGAACGGCAAAAAAGTCGGTATAGGTCAACTTGAAGTAATCGACATTAAAATGTTAGATAAATGTAAACCTGACCTTGTAGCAGAAATTGCAAAAGCCAAAGCCGACGGACGCCACAGCGTATTCCTGCTTTTAACCGATATTATGCAAGAAGGTTCAGAAATGTTGATTTGTTCCGACGATCCAAGTGTTGTTGAAAAAGCATTCGGAGTTAAAGGCGACAAGTCTGTCTGGTTACCTAGAGTAATGAGCCGTAAAAAAGACGTTGTTCCAAAATTTGAAGCCGCCTTTAAATAAGCTTTAAAAAGAACTCATAAAAAAACACTCTCGGATCTTATTCGGGAGTGTTTTTTATTAAAAGACAAAATTTAAAACATAACTCTTAAAAATATCCTTCACTTTTAAACTTTTTTTTGTTACTGACTAAACTTATGAACGATACATACTATACAACAAGCAAACAACTCCCCTCTTTTAAAGAACGCCACCCTTTTATCTTTTGGGTCGCCGTATTATTAACAGTTTTAAGCCTGTTTAATATTCTGAAATCATTTGCAGGTAAAATAAAATCAGGCAGTAGCTTTGAAAACACTTTTGCCGTAATCAGAATAGACGGAATGATTCTTGAAGCTGATAAAACATTGGCTTGGATAGAAACAATAAGAAAAGATCAGAATATTAAAGCTGTTATCCTTAGAATAGACTCACCTGGCGGAGGCGTTGGAGCATCAGAAGAAATCTATACGGCTCTGGCAAGGCTCAATGAGACAAAACCCGTTATCGCCTCTATGGGCAGCATTGCGGCTTCGGGCGGTTTATTTGTTGCTATGGGGGCAAGAAAAATTGTTGCCAACCAAACTACCCTAACCGGTAGTATCGGCGTTAAAATGGAAATTCCCAATCTTGAAGGTGCGATGAACTTTTTGGGAATTCGCAGTCAAGTTTTGGTTACCGGAGAATTAAAAGACGCAGGCAGCATGTATCGCCCCATGACAGAACAAGAAAAAGAATATCTTATGAACATTATGAAAGATATGAACAATCGCTTTATTGAAGTAATCGGAACCAGCAGAAAATTAGCAAAAGAAAAAGTTGTTGCAATCGCAGACGGAAGAGCGATTACGGGAAATGAAGCCAAAAAACTCGGATTAATAGACGAACTTGGAGATTTTAACACAGCCGTAGATTTGGCAAAAAAAATCACCGGGTTGGAAGATAGTGAAATAGAACTTAAAGAAGAGCCTGAAAAAGAAGTTGGCTTTTTAAAGACTTTGTTAACTTCTTATCTGGGAATAAAAATACAAAGTCCTCACAGTGTCAGTTATAATTTCTATTATTAGTCTATTAGCTAAATAAAAATTTAATTAATATTTTATCGCCATTCTAGGAGTAAGTTATGAATAACAGATCGAGTGGTGTTTTATTACATATTTCTTCTCTTCCTTCAAAATATGGAATAGGCGATTTAGGTACTGTGGCTTATGAATTTGCCAAGTTGCTCATAAACGCAAACCAACTCTATTGGCAAATGCTACCTATAACCCCTACTAATTCCGCCTTGGGAAACTCTCCCTATTCCAGCCCCTCGGCTTTTGCCGGAAATTATCTTTTTATCAGCCCTGAAATGTTGGTACAAGATAATTTTATCTCATGGCAAGAACTCGAAAATATTTTTCAAAGTAATCAAGAAAATAATTCACAAAATATTCATATAAATTATGAGTTAGTAGAAAAACAAAAAAAACAACTCCTCGATTTTGCATATCAAAAAAACAAATTACAACTTTCAAACAATCAAGATTTTCAGATTTTTTGTAAAAAAGAAGCATATTGGCTTAACGATTATGCGGCTTTTTGTGCTTTAAAAGAATATCATCAAGGTTTAGAGTGGAAACTTTGGGCTGAACCGTTGAAACATAAGGAACAAGCTGTCGTCGATAGTTGGTCTTCCGAACACTGTGAACTTTTTGACAAAGAGCGTTTTATTCAGTTTATCTTTTATCAACAATGGAACGCCTTTTATAATCATTGTAAGAAAATCGGCTTAAAATTAATTGGCGATTTACCTATTTATGTTACTTATGATAGTGCTGATGTTTGGGCAAATCCGCAATATTTTAAACTTGACGATAACCTCGAACCAACTCATGTTGCAGGCGTTCCACCAGACTATTTCAGTGAAACAGGACAACGTTGGGGAAACCCGGTTTATAACTGGAACACGCTAAAGCATGATAACTTCTCTTGGTGGGTTAAAAGAGTAAAACACAACCTTAATTTATTCGACACAATACGCATTGACCACTTTAGAGGGTTTGTAAATTATTGGGAAATAGAGGCAAGCGAACAAACCGCCATTAACGGCGAGTGGATAGACGCACCGGGCTTTGAATTGTTTGAAACCCTCAATACAAAACCTGAAAAACTCTCTATTATTGCTGAAGATCTTGGAATTATAACCTCAAGCGTAAAAGATTTGCGTGATACCTTTGAATTTCCGGGAATGAAAGTTTTACAATTTGCCTTTGGCGGTAATTTATCGGAAAATCCACATATTCCTTTTAGCTATACTAAAAACAGTGTGGTTTATACAGGAACACACGATAATCCAACGACCAAAGAATGGTTTTCTTCTATTGCTAACGAAGAAGAAAAACAACAACTACAAGCTTATGTCGGACATGAAGTTCAAATGCATAACGCAAACGCAGTATTAATGCGTTTAGCTATGGCAAGTATCGCCAATATAGCTATTATTCCAATGCAGGATATTTTGGCGTTGGGAGAAGAGGGAAGAATGAATACCCCTTCATCATCAAGCGGCAACTGGAGCTGGCGAATGACAGAGACTCAACTTAACTCAGAAACCTTCTCTGTCCTTTCTTGGCTAACTAAGTTTTTTGCCAGATAATAAAAAAATAATAAAAAAATAATCAAGTAATTCATAGATGTTATAATAAAAATATTATTTTTTCAAAAATACCGCATAAAAAACAAACTTGTATGTTGACAGCGTTATAAAATATGCTATTATAGTTATAAGTGGAACTTATAGGGACAGTTCACTTATCGTTTTTTTATTTTTTCAATAGCTTACAAAACAGGAGAGAAATATGGCTACTCAATTAGTAAATCCAAAGGGACAAACCGTTAATATTGCAATAACACCAAAAATGGAATTACAATTCGGCTTTGAAACCGGTGCAGGATTATATACTCACGAAGGCGAAAACCTTGTTATTGCCTTTGAAGATGGCGGAAAGATCGTTTTAGAAGGTTTTTACGCTCAACCCAAAGAAGAATTGCCAAACTTTATTGTTGAAGAAGGCGTTGATATTCCCGCTGAACAATTTTTAGCTCAATTTAACGATGAATCTCTCTTGCCTGCTGCCGGCCCTGCTGCCGGTGCTGCTGCTAGAGCCGCCGGAAGTGGTGGTGCAGGTGAATACCTTGATGATGCCGGAAATCTTATTGACGGCCTTAACCGTTTAGGCGGACTTGGTAACAACCAATGGGCTAGAGATACCGAACTTAATGAAAATTATACAGATACCTCCCCTGCCACAGGAACTTTTACTCTTGATGTTACTACTACTGATATTAATGGCAAAATAAGTGCCGGGATGTATGAAGATGGTCAAGCTCGCCAAAATGAAGGTGATTACACAGCAGATCCCGCTAGAATAAACTTTAATTTTACCCCTTCCGGAAATACTGTTGTTACAAATGTTACATTAACCGGCTTTACCGAAGGCACAACATTATACTTTGGCGATCCAAATGATCCCAACACTCCTCACATTACTGTTGGCGGTGCTGGTCATAGCTTTACTCTCGCTCAATTAAATGCCGGTGTTTATATTGTTCCGCCTGCCAACAGCGACGCTGATATGAATATCGGTGTTTTGGTTAAGTTACATAATAACAGTAGCGGACGAGATGGAGAAGTTAGTGGTAATACAACTTTTATAGTTGACGCTGTTGCTGATAAGCCTGAGGCTTCTGATGGAACATTTGGAACAGTAGATTTAGACGGTTCCATTAAAATAACAGAAGACAATTCCACACAAGAATTTAAAGATGGTTATGCGGTAGACAAACTAGAAAAGAATGTTGACGAGACCAATGCACAAGCAGTGAGCGTTACCGTACCTTTTACAACTGTAATTAATTTTGGCTCAGACATAAAAGCCGACGACAACTCCGAAACACACCACGCCCTAGTTGAAGTTCCCTCCCCCGGCACTTGGACATTGGATACACCGCTTGCAAATAGACCGATTACTTTATTTGTAAAAGAGGTAGATGGAGAGGAAAAAGTAGTTCCTGAAGGTACTGTCGGAGCCGAAGAAAAACAATTCTTTGAAATTGATGTTCCAAATACAGCAATCAACCCTGATGGTTCTTATACTCTTGATGTTACATTTAAGGGTACAGACACTAATTTAACAGAAGATACTACAATAGATTTAATCACTGGTGCCAAAGCGGCGGAAGGTACAGGCACAGATGGTGAGTTAACCACAGACAATAATACTGCTTATGACCTAGCAGATGGAAAAGCCTCTTTTACTGTTGACACTATTGACTCTAAGCTAGAAATAAAAGCTGGTTGGGGATCAGAGAGTTCTGACGACAATAAATATAAAGGCACTGGTACTTATGAATATCAAGGTACAGAAAAAGATGCCACCAATGACGGTATAGCTCCTATTGAAATCAAATTAGATGGAGCAACAGATACAACAGAGAAAATGACAAGCATTACTATTAATCATGATGGTGATGGTAATTTTGTTTATAAAGGCACTCCTCTTGACCCATCTGATTCTTTTCCACAAAATATTGGTGGTGATACTGTTAGTTATGATGCCAATAATGGTTTTACTATTGAATTCTCCAGCGGAAAAACAAATTTAGGTTCTGACCTAAATTATAAACCAAATCCTGATTCATATAGTGATGAAGATGTAAAGTTAGATTATACTGTAAACGTCGAGAACGGTGCTGGTGCGACTGCCACATTTAACGGTAACTCTACTATCGTTGTTGACGCTGTTGCTGATAAGCCAACTGAGTTAAATATTGGTCATGAATATGAACTTAACGACCTAACATCTGACACTGACGACGACTACTTTACAGCAGCCAAGCCCGGTGGCGAAGTTTTTCTAAAAATCAAAGCTACCTTTGGTGATTATACTGATGATTCTGAAAATCATTATATAGTTATTAGTAAAGACAATATCAATAATATTGACCCTAATAACTTACCAGCAGGAATGACCCTTCTATCTGGTGCTGATCTTAATACTTTCACAAGCAACTCAGGACTGGGTAATAATTCTTTTGTTATTAAAGTTGATAACAGTTATTTACAAGATAGTGCTCGTAATGGAAATGTTGATATTAATTTAAAAGTACAAGTTAAAGACGGCTATACCGCAGATCAAGATTTACCAATAGATATTAAAGCTGTTGCTGTTGATAAAGACGGCCTAAACACAAACGTTGATGGAAGCACTGGCGGAGAGCGTGATAACCAAAACAATGTCGCTGTTTCTGATGCTTCAACTACCGTTAAAGTTGCTAGTGCCAATGCTGATGTAAAAATTACCACGGTTGGAACTTACGAAGGCAACGATGCTAACCAGCACGGTACACCTCACGTTACTCCAGGAACAAATGCCGGTACGGTAAAAATTAAATTAACAGATGCAACAGATAATGAATATATCGGTCGTGTATACTTACAATACGAAGATAGCGAAGGCTCCTTAATCTGCAATAACGTAACAATTCCTAGCGGTACTATGCTTGAATTTGACCCAACCACTGGTCAATGCTCAACTAGCGGGTTTGAATCGCTAAACGTAGCAGACCTTGGCGATGGTGATCTAAAATATGTACCAAATGATGGTAGCAATTCCGATAAAGACGTGAATATTGAATTTGCAGCTTCGATTATTGATCCAGATTCTGGCGATACCACAGTTAGCACAAATATTAACGGTTGGAGCAATGATTCTTATGTTGGTGATAATGATGGCACTAAGTTGCTAGACGGTATTACAGACACAACTATTGCTAGCAAGGGTGCTGCCAGTGGATCAGACTCATCTGTTACCGTTGACGCTGTTGCTGATAAGCCTGTTGTTGATAGTGCAGATGTTGATTATAACGCAGGCCAAACAGCCGCTAAATCTGGCGAACTTGTTAATATAAAAGTCAATGATATTCAATTTAATGATTATAAAGACGGTTCAGAACTTCACTTTTTACGCATCTTAACCAAGGGTGAGTTTTTTGAAACTAATAATGTATCAGGTGGTGATTTTGGTCGCTTGCCTGACCAAACAATTCATATTACTGGTGAAAATAGTTCAGGTCAGCCTCTAACTTTAGATATAAAGATTGAACTTTATCGGAATGCTGATGGAAGCCCAAAGCTGGATCTTAATGGCAACATTGCCTATAAGGTAACTTATACAGAAAATGGACAGACAGTATCTTACGAAGGCTATGGAGTTGAAGATCAATATGGTGTATCAATAAGAATTCCTAACGAATTTTTACAAAAAGTTGGTGGTGAGGTTTCTGCTTCGTTTGACGTTAAAACCCCAGAGTCTACAAGCGATACTACATATAGCATTCAAGTTGGTGCGGCCGCCAATGAAAGAACTCTCTCCGGAGAAGAACTTAATACTACCAACAACTGGTCTGGAACTTATAAAGAGATCGATATTAAAGCTGGCGTTGTTACTTCAACAATAACAGTAAATCCAGGTCAAGGTTACGAAGACAATATAGCTACTGTCCATGATGCTAACACATCACAAACCCCTGATAGCGGTGCACCTATTACGGTAAATTGGACAGGTGGTGTTAATGAAACAATTACACAAGCTACCTTTACAATAGATTCTAAAGATAGTTCAATGGATACAGCGCCAGGTACGTTTGTATATAAAGGTACAGCAATTAGTATTCCTTCAAATGGATCAATCAATGGCGATAACTATACTTGCACTATGGATAATACCGGCAAAGTAACCCTCACAATTGATAACTTTGATCCAAAAATTGAAAACACTACCACGGACTCCCTAACGTTTATTCCGGCTAAAAACAACAGCGATGCTGATGTTGAACTAAAATACGATATAACTGTTAAGGATAACGCTTCTGATGCTGAAACAACCTTTAGCGATACTAAAACTATCGTTATTGACGCTGTTGCTGATAAACCTGGTGTTGTAATCG
The DNA here is from genome assembly GCF_900143255.1 of Desulfovibrio litoralis DSM 11393. NCBI lineage: Bacteria > Pseudomonadati > Thermodesulfobacteriota > Desulfovibrionia > Desulfovibrionales > Desulfovibrionaceae > Desulfovibrio > Desulfovibrio litoralis. The sequence continues at coordinate 217,837 of NZ_FRDI01000002.1, read as the reverse complement.
CTAATAACGGATCTCAAGTTGATTACGTTGCCGAGAATGGTGGTAATGATTTAACAAAAGCCGCTCAACCTGGCGAAATCGTTACGCTCCACGCTAAAGTTAGCTTTAATGACCTTGATGGTTCTGAAAACCATTATATCTTAGTTCAAAAAGTGTCTGGCGTTAATTACGAAAAGATTATTGTTAATGGAACAGAATATGACGCCTCTTCTCTTACACCAAATTCTGACGGTTATTATAGAATACAAGTAACTGATAATCAGCCAGAATATACCGTTGATATTAAAGTTAAGGCTACTCCAGGTGTTGATACTACCTACAAAATTAACGTTGGCGGTCAAGCGACTGAAAAAGCTCTGACTAGTAATACAAACGATGGCACACCTAATGATAATGAAATCAGAGACGACAACAATGATTCTATAACTTTAAGCCCTATTAACTTTAAAGTTTCTCCTGCTGATGGTGTTACTCTTAAAACAGAAAATACATTTGAAGATCATAATAACAACATAACTGGAAATGCTACAGATTACCGCACACTTGATGCTAATGGTAATTATACAACAAATACAGGTGCTGGTACCACTCTTCACAAAGTAGCTGATTGGGGTAATATTAGCTTTTCAACCAACGATACAACGAACGAAGTTATTACCGATATTACTTTAACTTTTGATGGTAAATTAGAAGACCTTGGCACATTGACTCTTCCTACGGGTAGTCAAATAAGCGAGACGACTTATAATAATGGTCAAACTACTATTGTTATTACTAACCCTAGTGGTAACCTTGGCAACAAATCTGTCATCAATTTTGAGCCTAAAGATAACAGTGATAAAGACTTTAACTTTACTTATAAAGTAACCACTAAAGATACTGAATCTAACGATACTAACGAACTCAGTGGAAGTGGCGAAGTTAAAGTTGACGCTGTTGCTGATAAGCCTGGTGTTGCAATTAAAGACGATGGTACTCAAGTTGATTATGAAGCTGAAAATGGTGGAAATGACACAACCAAGAGTGCTAAATCAGGTGAAGAGCTTACTTTAAATGCTACAGTTAAATTTGGCGACTATCAAGATAACTCTGAACAACATTATGTTTACATAAACAAAGCTTTAACAAGTCTTACCTCTGGAGTTTCTAACTCAAGTGCCTCTTTAGTAAAAGAGAACCTTGTGTTTACAGGAAAAGATGTAAACGGTGATACGGTTACTCAAACAATAGTTTTTGGAACTAATTATAATACATCGACTATTTCATTTACTGATGCTAATGGAACAGTAAAAGAAACCAGATCATTGACATCAACAGAGTGGGACTCTCTCTTTACTAATAGTACTACTATTCAAGCACCTGTATTAAACGGATTTTTACAAGCGACCAAAGATGGTAGCATAGATGTAAAAATAACTATTACAGCACCTGATACCTCTATAGATACTAACTATAGAGTTACGGTTGGTGGTAAAGCTGCTGAAACAGCTAATAACACTACTGCAGACGAAATCACAACTGGTAATAATACAACTACAGACTCTAAAACTATCGATATTAGCGTTAAACCGGTAACTTCTATTCCTAAACTTGAAATCAATATTGCCACAGGTGAAGACAGAGTTTACGAAAATCTTACCCCTAACGCCAATAAAGGCAATGTCGGCAAGTCAAATGGTGCCGAAATTGATGTTAAAGGAATAGACGCAAATGAAACCGCTACTATCACCTTAACCTTCAGCAGTAATAAAGCTGGCTTTGATTTTGATGAAGAGTTTGACGAAAGCAACCCATCTAGCTTAATGAGCATTGGGTATGATAGTGATGGTAATGGTATCATTGAAGCCAATGAAATCCACCCAATTACTAAAGATGCTAACGGCAATTGGACTTGTGAAATCACAGTTAACGGTTCAGCCGCTGACCTTGACGGTAAGCTTATATTTAATCCGGGTCATAACCATAACAGCCAAGATGTTAAAATCGATTATGACATTACAGTAACCGACAATTCATCTGGTGCACAAAAACATTGGACAACTGATACTGCACCAGTATCTAACCCTGCTGAGAACACAACCTATGGACAAGATGATTTAACCATTAAGGTTGATGCCGTTGCTCAAATTCCGGTCTTTGATGGAGATGGAAAAGCATACTATGAAGAAACAGGCGGAAAAAGCTCTGATGATGGTGGTGCCTTTAAATCTGATGTAGAAAACGTGATTATAAGAACTCAGGTAGCCTTTGAAGACTACAAAGATGGTTCTGAAATCCACTATTTACTTATTGAAGCAAAAGGTGGTTGGGTAGCACCCAATAAAGTAACCATCGTCATTGGTGACACAGAATATGAAATATCCCCGCTGATTATAAACACACAATCATACAAGGGAACGCTATATAACCAAATTCAAATCCCTAACGATCTTATCCGACAATCTAATGGAACAATTGATGCCAAAATATATATAAAAAATTCTGGCACAGGGGATACTGAGTTTGAAATTGGTGCTAGAGCATACGAAGACGCTGGTCAGATAAACAGCGTGAATAACGTAGACTTTGACGGTAGAAAAAGCCCAGATAGCAACAACGCAGCTACCGTGATTAACGACAAAACTGTTAAAATTCATTTTGATGATGCCACCAATGCTAAAGTTAACGTTGGTAAAGTCTATGAAGATCTTATGGCAAATCAACATAAGGGCGACTCAACAAAAGGTAACCCTGCCTCTATCTCTTTCTCTTCCAATAAAACCCCTGGTGGAGATGATGAGGTGTTGACAGAAGTTGTTATAAAATATGACTCTCCAATCGAAGGAACAGTTACCTTACCTGATGGTATTATGCAAATTGACAGTAAAGGTAATATTACTGGTGCTTCCCCCAATACCGATGGTTCATATACTGATGCTGACGGTAACAAGATTGTTATTAACCAAACTGGTGACGCAACTAATGGCACAACAACAATTACTATTACCCCAAGTGAAAACAATAATACCAACCTTGAATTAAAATACACTCCTGACACCAATAGCGACAAAGACTTTAACTTTCACTATGACGCAACAACTAAAGACCCAAGCTCTGGTGATATTGCTGTTAATAGCGGTAATAGCAAAGTTGTTGTCGACGCTGTGGCAGACCAACCAAAAGATGTCGGCGTAAGTGGTGGAGCTGGTACTGATGCTAATGAATTTACAATGGATCACAAAACCAAAATTCCTGGTGGCGACACTGGTAGCAGTGAACGCTTCCAAACTATTAAAGTAACGGTAGATGCTAATTTTGGTACTGATACAACTGACGGTTCTGAAAAACACTTTATTCTTATTGAAGCAACAGCCAATAGTTATATTTCTGATGCAAGTGGCAATAAGATAGAATGTTCAATCTTCTACGGTCCCGGCGGAGTGCGTTATTATAAGGTTCCTGTAACAGAATCATTTGACGCAGACGGCGATGTGTCTCAAGATATTCACATTACCACTTATTCTCGTATGTTTAGCAACGATGGTTCTGACAAGAAAAGAGAAATTAAAACCGGTGCCTTAGCCGAAGAAACAGCCACGCTTGGTGCTGGTGAAATATCAGAAGATAATAACACAGCCTTTAAAGCAGGCGAAACAATTACCGTTAACAACATCTGGCCCGGTGGAAACACCATCTGGATTAACCCGGCTTATGAAAATAATACGCCAAACGCTAATCTAGATGACGCAAGTCAACCTGGTCAACAACCAAACGAACAACCCGGAACTGGCGGTAAAATCACCTTTGGTACAATTAGTGGTGGTGGAAGTATTACAAAAGCTGATTTAGAGTGGGATAAGACTGCGGGTAAAATTGTTGTTAAAAACGGCGATGGTTCAACCACAGAATATACTGAAGGAACAGCTAATCTAAGCGGTCCAGCTTTGCAAAACGCTTACTTTGTGCCAAATCCAAACTATAAAGACAACGATGTAGATATGAAATACACGCTGTCTGATGGTACTACTACAGTTGGACCTAACAACTTCCCTATTATTATTGACGCTGTGGCTCAATTACCAGAACCTACAGACTTCGATGGCAATAGTGCTAATGGTTGGCAAAGTGATGTAGATTATGGCAACTCGCAGTCAGACGGCAGTGGCTATGACTATACAGCCATGGGTGCGGCTGGTAACGGCGGTAACGAAGGCATAGCCACCATTACAGTTGGCGGCAAGTTTGCTGACTCTGATGATGGTTCTGAAAAGCATTATGCTCTATTAGAAAATACCGGCGATTTCACAATTGTATCTCCTGCAGGTGCTACCTCAATTTACCTCTATGATACAGATGGTAATGGTAAATCTTGGCTTAAAATAGAAATTCCAAAAGGTCAAACTTCTGTAGATATTCAAGTTAGACTTACTAACCCAACAGAAGGAAGCCACACAATTAAAACCGGTGTATTAACTGAAGAAACCAACTTTGGTGATCCTAGTAACTATGAAGTAGATACTAGCAATAACCTTAGTTACGACCTTAGTGGAACAACCGTTATCGATGTTTCTCTTGTTAATACTACTATGTCGGCCAGTTTAAACATACCATACGAACTTTCAGCCACTGACGGGCCTGTTCCTGTAACTGTTGGCTGGACAGTAGGAGCGAATGATACTCTTAACTCTATTGAGTTTACTTATAAATCTGCTCAAGGTGTGCTTAACTATACTGACACCCAAGACAGCCGTTATAGCTTAACAGATAACCATGATGGTACATTCACATTAAAAATAACTAACCCAACAGACGCTGATAAGTCTAAGTTTACATTTACGCCAAACCCTTATAGCGATAAAGATATTGACTTTACTTATAAGGCTAACGCAACCGACAGTAAGTCTGGCGACGAGGTCAACATAAATGGCTCAGTTAAAACTATCGTTGATGCTATAGCTCAAGCTCCTGATGTTACAGATACTAGCTTTGTTGCAAGAGATGCTAATGGTAATATTCAAAGTGGCAAAATAGCTGCTGTATCTGGGGCTAAGGCTTCTATAGATACTACTGTTAGCTTTGAAGACTTTAAAGACGGTAGCGAAAAACACTATATTGTTTTAGAACAAGACGGAGTCTGGACCTGTGATAGTATTACTATTGGTGCTAATACATACAGTGCTACCACTGACCCTAAATTGACAACAATTTTCGGTGATGATGGTACTCCTTTATATGCCCTTGAAGTAAGTAGATCCATGCTTGACCCTAGCGGTTCCATAACAGCACAGTTTAACCTCTCTGCTCCAAAAGGAACAAGCGATCAACACAGTAGTTTAAAAGTTGGCGGTATTTCTGTTGAACAAACTACCGGTGTAGGTGCTGACAAAGAAACTAGCCTTAACAACAACTGGGGTGAAGGTCTTAAAAACATCACTGTTGATATGGCTATCGTTGAAACTAAAGAAGTGGATATTGATTTCTCAGGCACACTGAAAGAAGATGCTACTAACGGTGTTACGCTTTCTTTGAGCGGTGTTAAAACCCAAGACATTAACAACGATCTTGCGAATGATGAAATTATTACCAAAACAACCTTTACTGTTAGCCAAGTTGGTTCAACAACAGCAGGTACAGTGATTGGTCATATTATCTACGATGGTACTTCATATGAAGTTAAAGTTGGTGCAGACGGTAAAGCGACTGCCTCTATCGACTTTACACCAAAGTTTGATAGCTCAAAAGAATTCCGCTTTGTTATGGACGCAAACAACCATAACAGCGGCAAGGTAACTATTAACACTGAAAGTACAGTGGTTGATACCAAGTCTGGCGAAGAAAAATCATTTACTGATACACTTGATATTAGCGTTGAGGCTACTTCTGATGCTCCAACAGAGGTTAATGTAACTGATCCTACTAACTATGGTTCTAATACTGCGGTTGGTGCTAGTTCGACCGTAACCTTTAACGTTTCCGCTAAGTTTGCTGATTTTGATGGCTCTGAACAGCATTATATTTTAGTAGAAGCAAAAACAGGTTGGTCAGGCTATTCCACAGTGAATGTTGGTGGTACAAGCTACTTCAAAATTCCTGTAGCAAGCAATAATCCTAACCCAACTGTTACTATTACCTTAACAACACCTGCTAACGCAACTGATGGACCTGTCGACCTAGACGTTAAAGTAGTATCTCAAGACGGTACTGCTGCAAGTGCAGAAGTGGTTGATACAGTTACTGTTAATATCGGAGTGGTCAGTGCTACTGGCGTAGAGTTACAAATTGGCGAACAAGGTCAAGAAGGAAGCGAACTCCAAACACTTAACTTTAATCTCCAAGGTGGCAACAACGACAGCATTAGCAAGGTTGTTATCACAGTACCAACGGGTGCACAGATTCTGTGTGGTGATCAACCTATGACCGCTTCAGGTGGCAAGGTAACAATTACCGACTTCACTAAAGAGTATAGCTTTAAAGCGGCACCTGGCACTGACGGAAATGTTGAATTAAGATACGACGCTGAAGTCCGTGATAATAATTCTAATGTACCGAAAAACTTCACCAATAATTCTGCTTCGGTCAACATTGATAATGTTACAGCAACACATGTTGACCCAGAAGGACTTGTCGGAAGCCCTGTAGACAGAGCTGTAGAAATTACACTCTCTGCTAACTTTGTGGATAATGACGGTTCAGAAGAACACTTCTTCTTCGTAAAATTACCTGATGGATTTACAGATACAGACGTTCCTAACGGTTGGGAAAAAGTAACCGATAGCAATCTCTTAAATGACGCAGGTCTAAGCGGAGATGTTTACAAAGTCGGCTTAGATGACAACAGCAACACTAATGCTACCTTTAGCTTAAATGTACCTGATGGTTTTGACGGTGCTGAGTTAAAATTTGTTGCTGGTTCTTACGAAACAGGGGCCTCTACTCCTGAGTATCAGTTCAGCGATGTAGATTTAGCTCAAATCCCAATCATTGGAACGGATTATTCTGATACGATTAATGCTGATAGCGATTATAACCATATTATCTACGGTCAAGCCGGAGACGACACCTTAACTGGTGGTGCTGGACATGACACTCTATATGGCGGAATCGGAAACAATATCCTAAATGGTGGAGACGGCGACGATATTCTCTTTGGTGGAATTGGACAAGATACCTTTGTTTGGAATCAGGAAGACCTTGATGGTGGAAGAGATACCATCAAAGATCTGAATCTTGCTGACGGTGATACTATTAACCTACACGATCTATTTACTGATTTTTCCGAAACTCTTAACCTAAGCAATCTGCTTACTAACAATCGTTTAGACGTTAAGGTAAGTGAGAGTAATGATAAAGCTCTTGAGCTTACTATTAAGTCTGATGATGGTACACCGGAGCAAACAATTATCGTTCATGGTGAAACCCAAACAGGTGTAGATTTTGCTCATGCTTATAGCGGTGTTGATAGCGATCATCTGGAGAAAATTGCTTTCTTGGAACAATTTATTAAATTAACCAACTAATAAAAAACAACAATAAACTTAGCCCCGATCATGTTACATGGTCGGGGCTTTTTTAATGTCTAACAACAGACAAAAAAATAATAAATAAAAACAATAGGAAAATAAAATCTACTTATTCTTTTTAGAGAAAAACATAAGAGGTAAAAACGGTAAACCTAAAACCTTATTGCAAGATAGATGCACCAGGGCAAACACAAAACTCACCAAACATAACGTCAAAAATGCAAAAAGAAACTTATTACCCACTATAGTTTGAAATTCGTTTGAGTAATATATTGAAATAAAAAGAAAATGTGAAACTAAGCCCGCCAAAATAGAAGACCCCAAGCTTTTTAACAAAGTTAGTTTAATACCCGAAAAAACTCGAGAGCCAAACTTAAAGCTCCAAACTACGATTAAGGCAAAAGTATATAAAAATAAGGCAATACAAGTTGCAATCGCCACCCCTCTAGCTCCGTAACGCACAGCACCTTGCCAATAAAAAAAGACCGAGACTGCGGTAGTAATTGTTCCCAAAATAGCCGGAGTTAAAGTATCTTGCCGTGAATAAAACGCCCTGCCAAGTAGTTGTTGAACACCCCATAAAGGTACAACCAACAACATAATTTGCAATAAAATCGCACATTCAAGAGTATTCTTAAATTCACCCTGTTCAAACAATAATTTAATAATCGGTTCGGCCGTAACAATCATTAAAACAGCAACCGGAGTTATCATTAAAAAGGTATTTTTTAGCGAGCGTGCCAAAGTTTCGGAAAATGCAACCTCATCGCCTTTCGCCGCCAGAGAAGCAAGAAAAGGGTAAGAAGCCGCCCCCGCCGCTTGAGCAAAAACCGCAACAGGCACTTGCATAACTTTTTGGGCGTAAGATAATAAGCTCACCGATCCAACCGCTGCCAATCCTCCAAAAATACGCAACATTTGTTCGTCTAAGGCAACTATCGATTGCCCTAGCATTAAAGGAAGGGCTAAAATGATAAAACGCTTAAGCAAAGGGTGGAACAACGCTAAACGCAACTTTAAACCACCGCTTAAAGCCGTAAAATAAGGCAAAATCAAACTTCCAAGCCCCGCACCAACAACAACACCCCAACAAAATCCTTCCATTCCGGCATCAGGCACGAAATAATATGCCCCTATTCCACCCAAAATAATAGAACCATTATAAATTAAAGGGGTCAAAGCGGGAACAACAAACTGTTTACGCAAATATAATAAAGCCGTAAAACAAGCACCCGGCAAAAACATCGCCTGAGCAGGCAAAATAATGCGCGTATAATATGTTAAGCGTTCAAGTTCGCTTACGCTTAAAAGAGGAAAACTAAAACGAGCCAGTTCAAAAGCAAAAATCCACGCCACTACTGTTAAACTCAGAATAGCCAAACTAACCCAGTTAAAAACGGCAGAATAAAAAGTCCATGCATCATCTTGGTCTTTGGCAAAACTTTCCGATAAAAGCGGAATTAAAGTAATAGAAAAATAACCGCCCGCCAACAAATAATTAATAAAATCAGGAATAGCAAAAGCGGCAAAATAAATATCCGTATCAATATTGACCCCATAAAAATATGAAATCACCTTAAACCTGATTAAGCCCATAAAGCGAGACAATAAAATACTAAGAGATAAAATCAGAGAGGCTAAACCTAAATGTTGGTTGCGTGTAAAAATAGACATTAAATTTAAACCAAGAATATTATTATGTTATGAAATTATTTTTGAATTATTGTGCAATAGTCTCAAGTAAAAACTGGAATATTCACTCTTTTGCTTTAAACGCTTATTTCTAACAGTTCCAACATTTTTTCACACATTTTAATAACTCCAAAGCGGTTCTTACTAGACACCAAAAGAGGAGTAATATTTAAAATATTTTCCCATTCATTTTGTCTTAAAGACCTTTCACGCTGATTTATTTTATCAACTTTAGTCAGCACGGGAACTAAAAACATTCCTCTATTTAAAGCATATCTTGCCATTTCTTTATCTGAATCTTGCGGTGCAATCCGACTATCTAATAATAAGATAAGTCCTTTTAATCCTTGTGCATTATCAAAGTAATATTCTATCAGCTTTCGCCAAGATTCTCGTTCGGAATGACTACACTTTGCATAACCATAACCGGGTAGATCTGCCAACAATAGCGGAATTCCTTTATAATCATGCCCTTGGTACAAATTAATACTGCGAGTTTTTCCCGGGCTGGCACTAACTTTGGCTAATGATTTCCGCCCCGCCAAACAGTTGAGCAAACTTGATTTACCAACGTTGGAACGCCCGACTAAAGCCAGATGAGGCAAGTCTGTTAATTCACTGTTCTCATCTAATTGTTTTAAATTAAAAATTGTTGCTTTTAACTCAATGCCTATAAATAACTTTGTAATATCAATATTTTCTGTCATAATTCAATCTTTTTGTTTTTTATTTAACTGCTGTAATATATTTAACTTTTTTGAGGATAACGCCCGCAAGTAAATTTTTCGCTTTCAGGACAATAACCAAGGCTTTCACATTTTGCTCCGGCATATTGAAAAACAACCGGCAGTACTTCTTTACATTCTTCAAGCATAAGCTCTGCCAAATGGCGAATTTCCCATTGAGCCCTTAAACAACAGCGATGTTCAAAAAAGTTTAACAAAGAGCGACAGTTCATGGTAAAAACAATACGCGTTTCCGTTGCCTGAGGTAGAACAAAACGTGCATCTTCTTTAGCTTTGTCGCCACGCCCATCTTTTTCCAATAATTCTTTTAATTCCCCATAAGCTTTGGTGATATCCAACATACATTTTTCAAAACAGGCTTTCGCTTCTGGGTTTTTCGCAATAGCAGGCGGCAAAATATAGTTAAAAGCCGAAGCGTTAACATAACGCTGACTTTGTTGCGAGTAAGAGGCAATACGATGGCGTACAAGCTGATGACTCAAAGCTCTGGAAATTCCCTCGGCGGCAAAAGTAAAACTGACATGCTCAATCGGGCTGGTATGTCCGCTTTCTATTACCTTACGCACAAATTCCGCCTGTTCTTCTTTAGAAACAGCCCCGCTCAACAACCGCTCCCACATATCAACAATATATCCTGAGTGATAACATTGACGAAATGCGGCATATATTAAGGCAAGCGGTTCGGGAGTATGATTTAATATTTTTACGTTACAAGATACAGGTGGCATATAAAATCCTTATTTTGATGATTAAGACAATGTACGCTTTAAGCATATAACGCCATATAATATCAGAGAGACAAAATTATATAAAGAGGTTTTAAGAACAATCAAAAAATTAAGCAAGAACAGACTAAAAAGTTTTTGTTCTATAAACGAAAAAGTGTCGAGCCTCAAAAAGACTCGACACAAAATAAGTTAAGTAAAATAAACTTACATGGCGTTGCCGGAATTAAGCTGATCAATCTGAGACTGAATGGCTGTTTCCAATTCTTTAGGCAATCCCATAATATCAACATTTAAGAAACCGCGTACAATTGTTGAGGTTGCCTGATCTTCATCAAGCCCTCTCGCCATTAAATATTCTATTTCTTCTTGGGCTATTTTTCCAACGGCTGCTTCGTGAGATAAGTCAACCCCGTCAACAGTCGCATCAAGTTCAGGAATTGCGTAAATTCTACCCTCTCCTAAAATTAAACCCTTACACTCCAAATGTCCCTTGGCTGTTGGTGCATGTCCGCCGATAAAACCACGGTTAATAATTGTTCCGCCTGTGGTTAAAGTACGTGCCACGATTTCACCGCGTGTCTTTGGGGCATTCAATAATATACGGTTACCGCTATCAATATGAGAACCTTCGGGAGCAACAACCACAGAGCTAAAACGTGCTACGCTATTCGCACCGTTTAAAGAAATACTCGGATACATCTGTAAATCGGTAACAGGTTTTAACAACACATAGTTATTAATGAAAACAGCGTCTTCGTCCATCATTCCGGCAGAACGCGGACGCACCAAAGCATCTTCGCCCCAGTTATGAATCATGGTAAAAGTAAGCTTTCCGCCTTTATGTACATAAAATTCAGAAATACCCATATGTGCCGTATGTTTAGAATCTTCAGAAGTGGCACAGCCCGTTAAAACATGAAGCTCTGCACCTTCTTCCACTACAACAATGTTATGCACGTTTTGCCCTACGTTTTTACCCCTGATAAAAAGGCATGACTGGACAGGTTCGGTGATTTTTACCCCTTTTCTAACACGAATAAAATAACCGCCATGCAAATGTTCTTTTGCCGCACGAGTAAATTCGTCTTTTTCAGGGTTTACCATTTTCCAAAAATATTCGGGTAAGCCGTCATATTTCTTCAATGCACTTTTAATATCAAGTATTTCAAGCCCTTCGTGGCGACTTTGACAATGAACGCCTGAGTGGTTTAAGTGCATAAAAGTTCCGGCACTGTTTTTTGCTTCAACGTCAATACCAGCAAACAGCAAGCGTTTTTTATCGGCGTTGTTCAAGTTACGCAAATCGCTGATTTGACTTTCCTGACCGTCATTAAAGTTATATTTAGTTAATTCTATTGAAGAACTCATTGATTTTCCCCTTTATTTTATATTAAAGAGCCTAATTTTCAGGCTAAAAGAATTTAAGCGAAATAAATAAAGATATTATCTCTATTTTTTAGAAGTCATATCAGGCAGAGGACTACAGGTATTATCATTGGAAAAACAACGCATACATTCTTTATAACCATATTGACGCACATGATCCAAAATATCCAACGGTCTGGCTTCGCAACACAATTGTCCGTTAAACATTACTTGACCTCGGTCTGCATTAACATACTGTAGGATATAACCGGTATGAGTAATAATCAAACCGGCGGTGCTACATTTCGCTTTCAACGATTTCATGCTTTCTTTATTGGAAAACAAAGCAGCACCGGAGCAAGAGGCTGGCTGAACCGATCCGTCTAAAAGTTTGCGTGCGGTTTGACCGATTAACACCATATTTTCAAGGTCAACGCCTGATTCAGGTTCGTCAAAAAGCACCAAATCTGGTTGTTGAGCCATAAGTTGTAAAAGTTCTGAGCGTTTAATTTCACCACCTGAAAAACCGGCGTTTACATCACGTTCTAAAAAACGATCAAAGTTTACCTGTGCGGCCAAATCATCAACCGGCACCTTTCTGCCTTGTCCACACATTTCAACCAAATGTCTGGTTTTTAAACCATGAATAGTCGGAGGACGTTGGAAAGACATACCCATACCCATTCTCGCACGATCGTACATAGGGGCATCAGTAATATCTTCGCCTTTAAATATAATTTTTCCTGAAGTAACTTTATAGTTATTAAAGCCCATTAAAGTCATTAATAGCGTGGTTTTTCCCGAACCGTTTGGACCAAATAAAATAAAAGTTTCACCGGCATCAATAGTAAGATTAATGCCTCTTAAAACTTCGACATCTCCGATATTAACATGTAAATCTTTTATCTCTAACATAATTGTTCCTTATATTTTTTAGTTAAGTAAATATTCAGACTGATAAACATTTATGTGATAACGATAATCATTATTATCATATTCGTCAACATAAAAGATACAAAACCGCATATTAAATTTTTCATGCTACAAAATTAATCTAACTATCTTGATTTTTAGATTAATTTTTAGACAACGACTCTTATTGGTGAATTTTATATTACAAAAAAATCAGTTGTTTTAATATTTATTAAAATATCATATTTTAAAATTAGAGTCTATTAACTACAAAGCTAAACAAAAAAATATTTTTTATTGCTCAAAAAAAATAATATATTTTAAAAATATCACTCCTTGATAGAAAAATCTATAACAAAAACAATTATAATCAACAAAATAATCAACAATACAGACTTACTTTAAAAAATCTTTAGAAGAGTAAAAAGATTTTTTGATATATTTATAACAAAAAACAAGATTTAAAAGAATATACCTGTGGAAAACTTTTTATCAATACATGTGGAAACAACGCTTGACAGGTCTGATAACCCCTTTTTCAGTAGACTTTAACACAGGCGTAGATTATCGGCACTCAAAGATAAATATACATAATTTCAATATGTTAGATTGAAAAAAAATTTGTGTATAGAAGATATTTTTTTTTGAACTGTAATGCATTTTCAAATTTGTATAAAAACACACAACAGAGTAGAAGAACAACATGCAAAAAAGATGGCAAGAAATATTACAAGTGCTTGAGCATTGTTTAGACCCCGGATTGTTTAATATTTGGGTGTCTAAGCTCGAGGGCGAAATTAATGATAATATTTTAACCATTAAGGCAAAAAACACCTTTGTTGTTAATGCGGTTAAAGAAAGGTTTGCGACTATTATTAAAGAAGTCGCCGACAATATTTTAGAACAAGATACCGTTTTACGTTTCGCGGTTTTAAATGCTTGCGATCTAAGCCTTTCATCTTCCCCACCAAACAGCAAAGACGAAGCAGGAACAAACTCTCTTATGCCCTTGCCTGTTCCAAGCTCTTATAAACTCCCCTCCCAAACGCCTAAAACAGACTATGTTGAGGTTTTGTCTTCTTTTGAAAATTGTAACCCACAAACAATATCACCACTCACACAGGGCACACAACCCACAAAAACCGAACTATCAGCCGAAAAAATCACACAACTCGGCCTACCTGTTACTTACCAAGGTTTAGACTATAAAAGAACGTCTAAAAATAACTTTTCTTGGCGTTATTCCTTTGATAGTTTTGTGGTTGGAGCTTCCAACGAATTTGCTTATGCTGCCTCAAAAAGCCTTTGTACAAATAATTGTTTTGCAAATATTTTATTTTTAAATTCTGCACCCGGGCTTGGAAAAACCCATTTAACCCAAGCATCAGGACAGCTTCTTGAAAATTCGGCAAACAAACAAAAGCTTAATACTGCCTATTTAACAGCAGAAGAGTTTTGTTCTCAATTTGTCGCAACGTTAAAGAATCATTCCACTAGCAGCTTTAAAGAAAAATTTAGAGAGCTCGATATTTTATTGCTTGAAGATGTTCACTTTTTACAAGGAAAACAAAAAATACAAGACGAGTTGCTTGCCTCTCTTAAAGCAATAACCGAACGAGGTGGGCGTGTTGTTTTATCAAGTTCTTTTTCTCCAAAAGAGCTACACGACATTGACGACCAACTTATTTCACGCTTTTCATCAGGTATTATCGCCAATATCGAACGTCCCAACTTGCAAACCAGAGTTAAAATTATTCAAGAAAAATCTAAATTACATCAAGTTGTTTTACCCGAACAAGTTACCGAACTTCTCGCCTCACACATTCAAAGCGACATAAGAAAAATCGAAGGTTGTATTCAAAATCTGGTGTTAAAAGCCAAATTGCTTAATGCTCCCGTCGACTTAAATATGGCAATGGATATTTTAAAAAATTATATTAATTCAGAAGTAAAGCTCAGTTTTAATGAGATTTTAGAAAAAATATGCCAGGGGCTACAACTCACTCCTGAACAAATTTCATCTAAGAGCCGTAAAAGAGAATATGTATTCGCCCGTAATACAGCTTATTTTCTCGCTCGCAAATATACAGACCTTTCCCTCCAACAGATTGGTGAACGCTTCAACAGAAAACATTCAAGCGTTATCAAAGGAATCACCTCATTAGAAGAAGAAATGAACAGAAAAACCCAACTCGGAATGCAGCTTAAACGCACTATATCTCTTATTGAACAAAACAGCATGAGCTATAATTAGAGTCTATTATACATAAACTCTAAACGCCTTCGACTTAAAAGACAGTCAGGCAAACTTATCTCTTAAATTAATTAGAGTCATGCAAAGCTATAAGTGGCTTTATCTGAAAAAACATTCAAGCAAACGTAGCTAAAATTAATACTGATATAGTTTTTCAATAATATCATTATAAACAAAAAAAGCCCCTTAAAAATTAAGAGGCTTTTTTTTATTAGTAGAAAAAATAATTATGCTTTTTTCATTTCATGAATAATATTCTGAATTGTATTGGCTTGTTGTGCAACTTCATTAACAGCGATATGCGACTGTTCCATGGAATGAGACAATTCGTCGGCAAGAGTATTAATGAATTCCATACCTGTGGTTATTTCAGAGCTGGCGGCAGACTCTTCTTCACTGGCGATTGCAATTGAATGCACCTGATCTGCGGCTGTTCCAACCAATTCTACAATTTCATTTAAAGCAGCACCGGAATGTCCGGCAAGCTCTGTGGTTTCTATTACTGTTTTTACAGAGGTATCAACGCTATTGCGACTGCGTTGAGTTCCGTTTTGAATGCCGTTAATCGCATTACCTACTTGCTCTGTTGCCTGCATGGTTTTTTCAGCCAGCTTACGCACTTCGTCGGCAACAACGGCAAAACCACGCCCGGCCTCTCCGGCTCTGGCGGCTTCTATTGCGGCGTTTAGCGCCAACAAGTTAGTCTGATCGGCAATATCCGAAATTACATTCATGATTTGACCAATATCATCAGCCTGTTTTGACAAACTGCTCATTTCTTCTTTCAAAGTATCTGACTGCGTTTTGATAATCCCTATTGCACCAACAACTTTATTAACAATAGTCGAACCTTCTATGGCTTTACTTCTAGTTGCCAAGGACAACTCGGAAGTGTTTGCGGCTTTACGAGCAACGTCCATAATTGTAGCGTTCATTTTTTCCATTGCCACAACAGATTCACTAACGCGTTGTTTTTGAACACCTGCACCACGGTTGGCTTCATCAACATTAATACTGAGTTGAGTTGAAGCCGAAGTCATACGCCCTACAACCTCTTCTAGCTGTCCTGCTGCGTGTAACATTCCCTCACGTTTAGCATTTTCTGCCATACGCTTTGCTTCTTCTGCTTCTTTTGCTGCTTGTTTAGCAAGTTCTGATTCCTGCCCTGCCCGTATTTTTGCATCTTCTGCTTCTAATATTTTGGCTTTCAAGTTGTCGGTCATACGATTTATGGCATTATAAACACCAAAAGTAATCGTCTTATCAAATTTTGTATCTAAAGCACCACCGGCTATTTTATCAGCTAAAATCCCAATGTCATTAGGCTCTGCACCAAGTTGTTTCATAATATTTTTAGAAATCAACCAACCAAAAAACAACCCTACCAAAATAGAAATTACTGTAGCAGAAATAACGGTAATTTGTGCAAAATCAAATAATCTTCCTGCTTCCTCAGAACCGTTTCTAATTACATCAACTTTAACCTTAGATAAAGACTCTAAAGCTTTTTGCAATGAATTTAACTTATCTTTTACAATTCCTGTTGACAAAGCACGAGCCTGAATAAAAATATCTTCATGTCCACCTTCTAATACACCAAGTTCAACAACTTTTTTATGTTCCGTAAGCCAATTATCGACCAATGTGCGTAATTCCGTCATACTGTTAACGCCGGCAGAAGTATAATAAAATTTATCCATCAAACTTAAATTATTGGATAATTGAGTATAAAGAGAACGTAATTCCTCCAAGTATACTTTTATTTTTTCTTGATCTTGCTCCAATACTATATTTTTCTCTAAACGAGTAATGTCCATTATAGACATTAAAGTGCTATCCGTTGCCATCATACCCGGAAGTTCTGTATCTACGACTTTGTTGGTTATCGCATCTACACGGTATAAGCCGGATAAAGCAATAAAGCTTATTGCTGACATACCTATTGTCATAACAATAACAACGATCATAATCTTAAACATTGTACTCAAGTTAGAGAACATAAAAGCAAGCTCCTTGATATAAATAATAATATTAAAATATAACCACCACAAATAAAATATAGGCGAATTTTACATTAAAATCAAATATTTTATACAAAGGCTGATACAAAACTATTATCTATATAAAGTTATTTAAGTTAGCTAAAACAAAACTCAACGGAAAAATCGCCATATTCGGTATTAAAAGGAATAGCAATCACCCTTCCGCTTTCTATAATATGCGGAATTTCAAGACCCGGTTCAAAATAGGTTGTCGGTGTAGAACCGCTCATTGTTATTCCCTGTTCCGAAAGTTTCGCTCTTGCTCGACCTGAAATCATATTAGTAACTTCGCCAACCGCATCTTCAGCGTCTTGGATAATATCTTCAACATCATCACCCAGCAAACCCCGAACTAACGCTAACGCACAGGGAAGCTCAAACGATACGGCGATACTTCCGCTTTTGTCTCCTGATAGTGTAATAAACCCGGTAACATCTCCCGTTGCCTGTTTGTCTTTTTTTACAAACGGAGTACCTACTTTTGGTTTAATTCCCGCCATAGTCGACAAAATAACAACAACGGCATCAATAAAAGGTTTTGCTATATTAAGATCTGAACTCACTTTATCCTCTCAATAAAAGTATATAAGCATATCTATCATTTTAAATCAAAGTCTGTTTCAGGTAAAGATAAAAAACTAGACAATAAGATTTATATCTGAATCCAAAAAACATTCTCCGGCGGCAATAAATTTAACTTCTCCGCCTAACCAAGCCTTTAAACCTGTCTCAACAGACAAAAATATTTTTAAAACAGAAAAACTTGGTTGTATTATATTAAAATTTAAGCCTGAGTCTATATTTTTTTGCAAATTATAATAATGATATAACGCCAAGGCTAAAGAACCAGACGCACAAGCGGTTTCAAGATGTGCCGTATTCATGGTTTTTACCCAAATCACCGGCGTAATTTCACAATTTTCAATGTTTAAATCAGCCCAAATTACTCCAACCGCCGTATAATCATTCAAATTAAATCGAGCTCTCAACTTTTCGGCTTCTTGAATAAGGTCAATTTCTTGCCCTTTTGCATCATATTTTTTATAAATCTCTTGGTCTAAAATAAGATGGACTATCCCATTAAGCTCAATTAAAAATGCACCCTTATCTAAATACTTAACTCCATTTTTGAAAACAGGAGCCTCACTTAAATCAAGACAAATAAATACTTCCGAGGTATATAACGAAGGCTCGTTTTTATCTAAAAAAATCTTAACTTCAATCGCTGTATCAATACCCGAACTTAAAAGAGTTCCGCTCAAAGAATCGAATCTATCAGCGTAAGAAGACAAAAAATCAATTGTTGTACTATCAGGCTTAAGTTTATGTTTTAACGCAAGTAAAGCCCCAAAAGTACGGCAAGCATTTCCACAAAACTCACCACCCATCATTTCAATTTTTGGCTCAACCCCATTACCGCCGAAACTAATAAAACCAACTTGTTCAGCACAAAGCCTATCAGCTTTCATTAACTCATCAGCAATCATTACACGTTCTTTATCGCTAAACCCCTGATCTTCGATTAAAATCGTAGAGTTTCCACCCGGTAAAAATTTATAAAATTTTAATATACGCATTTAAAAAAGCCCCTTAAATAGTGCGCTATTTGTGCTTAAATAACGTAAAAAAGCTAAAGTTCCAACCCCGGTTAAAACAGGAGCAAAAAAACCGCCACGAAAACGGGCTATTAAAAAACTCGGTATCGCCGCCAAAATAAAAGGATTTTGAAAGCTCAAAAACAAAGTGCTTGTATCAGCTTTATTCATAATTAAATCAGGCACAAGCATAGCCGTTAAAACCGCAGCAGGCACACACTTAAGCCAGCGTTCAATAAAAGGATTAAGCCTTTTACCGGATAAAAGTAAAAGAGGGGTTGCCCTTGAAAAATATGTTACGGCTGCCATGCCTAAAATTAATATGGCGTGATCGAGGCTAAACATTATTGATCCTTTTCATCAATTATAAAAAAATTATATTTACATAAAAAAAGATTAGAAGCTCTAAAAATCATTGGTCTTTTTGATCAGTTGGCAAAAAAGAACCTATAGTCGCCGCCAAAATAGTTGCTATCATTATATTCCACTGTTTTTCGCCCGCCATCAACAATAAAACAGACAGAAGACCGGCTAAACAAGCGACAATACAAAAGGTTTTGTTTTTCAATAAAGGAACAACCAAAGCAATAAACATACCCGTTATTGCAAAATCAAAACCATATTGTTTCACATCGCCCAACACATCGCCAAACAAAGCCCCTAAAAAACCACCACCAAACCAAGCGAAATGAGAAAACATATTTAAAGAAATTGTTTCAACGATATTAGGGCTAAAATCAACATCTTTACCCTTTTCTTGACCACAATAAGCAATATTGACCGCAAAAGTTTCATCGGTCATTTCATAGGCAAATAAACATTGATAAAAACGAGACCATTTGGATAAATATGGAGCAATCGCGGCTGACATCAATAAATGTCTAAGATTAATAATAAAAGTAGTAAAAATAATACTAGCAATACTCGCACCGCCGGCCAAAAGCCCTATTCCTATAAACTGACCTGAACCTGCAAAAACCAAAACCCCCATAGCCAAAGCTTCCAAAGGGGTTAGTCCTGCTTGCGAAGCTAAAACACCAAAAGCAAAAGAAACGGGGAAATAGCTTAATACAATAGGAATAGCCCTTTTCATGCCACTACTTACTTCTAAATAAAAAGATTTTTGCGATTTTTGTTGAGAGTTAGCTTCTATCATATTATTAAAATTAGACCTTTCAACAGCCTAAGGTTTATAAAGTTAAAAAGTGAAATATTTAAAACAAAGCTCTATTTACTCTGCCAAAAGCTTAAAAGCAACCCTTACTTTATCTATCCACATCTGGGCGATTTTATCATTATCAACCAAAGCGGTTAAATCAACTTTAACGCTAATTCCCGCTTTTTCCAAACGGCTTTTCCAAGAATGATTGTTCTCACCCACCATATCCTCTAAAACATGCCGACCCACTATAGATAAAAGAGGAATAAGCCAGACATGAATGGTTTCATTAGGATATTGCTTTTGCACTTTCGCCAAACAATTCAAAAGCTCGGGCAAAATCGTTTCAAGCTTGATTTTACCGTCTAAAGTGGCAACAAACCCCAAACTATCTGAGTTTTTTATTGCCTTTGACAAAGCGGCATAAGCTAGATCAGAAGTATCGGGGCTACCGTGTCCCATCCAAATAACCGGCTCATAAGCTTTTCGCTCCGAAGGAAGTTCCCCAATTAAAGCCGAGGAAATTTTCTCTAAATCAACAATAAATTCATTATAATATCTATCTATAACGCTTTGGGAATTTGGAGAACTTTGGGTATCTTGATAATCGCTTACTTGATTTGTATGAACCATAGATATTTTTTGTAAAGGCAAAAGCGAAGAACCTAATTGAATTTTAAATGTTGCCTTGCCTTCTTTTACTTTGCTTGTAAAAAGTTCAACGATTTTAATGAGTTCATTATATTCCACACCGGAAAGTGTATACATCGGTTGAATAACCGTTTGATTATAACCTTTATCATAAATTCGCTGTAAATTTTCTTCTATGGAATAAACCTCTCTACCTTCTTGTTTTAAAAGCTGTCTTACTCTATCAGAAGTAAACGCCAAAAAAACATCGGCATCAACAAACGCTACTTGCACTTTTTCACAAAAACGCCTTAAAGTTTCTTGAGCCTCAAGAGCGGTTGAACCCACAACAATAATTAATATCGCTTTTTTCACTGTATTCTGTACTCACTGTGCGAATTATTCAATAACTCTTTCAAATATTCTTCATCAAGGTCAGACCTTGTTTCATCTGTTGAAACCATATTACCTTGGGTTTGTTTTAACCAATGCTCCCAGTGTAAATTTTCCAAAATAGCTTTATTTAACTCCAAAAGTCCAAAACTATTCAATGCGGAAATAAACACTGCCTTGGGATATTGATTTTTCAAAATCCCCAACGTTTCTTCGTCTAATTTATCACATTTATTAAACACCAATAAAGAGTTTTTATCGTTTAATTCCATCTCTGCCAAGATTTTTTCTACTGATTTCATCTGCATTTCATATTCAGGGTGAGAGGTGTCAACCACATGAATCAACAAGTCGGAACTTTCAAGCTCTTCTAAGGTCGCTTGAAAAGCTTCTTTAAGTTCTTTCGGCAAAGAACGAATAAACCCAACCGTATCAGATAAAATCAACTCACGTTCATGCGGAAAACGCAAACGTCTTGTCGTTGGGTCAAGAGTAGCGAAAAGCTTGTTTTCCGCCAAAACATCAGAGCGAGTTAACACATTTAATAAGGTTGATTTACCTGCATTAGTATAACCGACCAAAGAAACAACGGGAATCAACCCTTTTGAGCGTCTGTCTCTGGCTAAGGCTCTTTGGTTGCGTAACTGTTTTAAATCAGTATTGACTTTGCTTATACGTTCACGGATACGCCTGCGGTCTGTTTCAAGTTGAGTTTCTCCCGGTCCCTTTCCGCCTATTCCGCCGGCTAACCTGTCAAAAGATTTATTCCCACCGGTTAAACGAGGTAGAGTATATTTAAGTTGTGCCAATTCTACTTGTAATTTTCCGGCTTTTGAACTCGCTCTTTGAGCAAATATACTTAAAATCAATTGAGTTCTGTCTAAAATTTTGCGTTCGCTAAGGTTCGCCAAGTTACGCTGTTGAGTTGCTGTTAATTCCGAATCAAAAATAATTAAAGATGCGTGCGTTCTCAATGCAAGCACCTCAAGTTCCATCAGCTTTCCCTTACCCATAATAAATTTAGGGTTTACAACAGGCACTCTTTGGGTCAAAGTTCCGACCACAACAACGCCTGCTGTTTTTGCAAGTTCTTCAAGCTCGGCTAAAGACGAAGCCTGTTCGTCTCTGGTTTGATTGGAAACGGAAACCAAAACCGCTCGCCCCATATTTTTAGAACCAACTACAGCATCTTTTGTATTCGCCTGTAGAGATTGGGCTTCCGTATAAACTCGGCTGAGTTCATTTTCCAAAGCTAAAACTTGTTCCGTATGATTTACCGAAGCTTTTTCCCAATGTTCTGCCGGGTGAACTTGATAAAGTTCTTGATTTTCCTTAACAACAGGCGAAAGGTGTGCTTGTTGATGCAATAATGGTTCGCCCCACTCCGAAACGCTTAAGACAGAAAAGCTGTCTAAGCGAGAAGTGAGCATATCCATTAAGTCTTCTTGATCAAGCAAAGTATCGTTTAAATGTGTATGTAATAAACGCAAACCACGCAAACGCCCGCTTGCCCCTCTGGCACGAGGTAATTCGGGAATAACGATACGACCGGGTTCGCCGACGATAAGTAATTCTATACGTCCTTGACGGTCTATTAACAAGGCAATTTGTCGCCCGATTAAACGAGATAAAGCCGCAAGCTCCCTTGCTTGTTCCAAGCGATAAGGGGCATCAGCAGGATAACGCCTTGTATAAAGGCGATTTAAGGCTTTAATTTCACTAGGTTTTAAGCCGTTAAGATTTCCTTCTATTTTAGAAATAGTAGCCTCCTCAAAAATTAAATAGTTATGTTTTTAAACAATGAAAAAATACACAAAACGAGATTTTGCAATGGTCTTAATTTGTTTATATAAAAAACACAAAAATAAAACAATTATTATATAAACAGTGTTTTCAATTCGCCCTTCATCTCATCTAAAAGCTTTTCTAAATCCGGCACAAGTTTTGTGTTTACTTGTTCCGTTTTAACATTTTCCGATTTTGCCAATGTGTTTACATGCTCTGTTTTTTGTTTTTTGCCGCCAAACTGTTGACCTTTTACAACCTGAGAATTTACTTGCTTATTCGCTGTTTTATTTGGCAAAAGATAAGGAGCCGGGGCTTTAACCAAAGGAGCCAAACTTTCTTTGCCAAAAGCAATTTCAAGAGTATTTGGTGGCAACAATCTGGCAGTTCTTGGTCGTTTGGCAAGCCAAGGCAACAAAGTTTCAGGCTTTAAATAAGACGCTTGTTTTTCCGATCCTTGAGCTTCCGCATTCCAAGTCAAACGCACTTTATCAGGATAAATATCTGCTTTATTTACTAAATTTTCCTGCAAGAAACGTTTGAAATATAAAATTGCCACAAAGTTTTTCAGCTCTAAAGGAAGCACGCCAAAACGGTCTTGTACCTCATATAAAATTTCTTGCATTTCATTTTCATTTTGAGCAGAACTTAGTTTTTTATAATAACTTAAACGTTCACTCGCATCAGCGATATAGTTTTCGGGAATATGAGCCGGAACACTTAAGTTAAGTTCGGTTTCTTGCTCTTCTCTTAAAGGTTGACCTCTAAGTTTTGCCACGGCTTCTTCCAAAAGTTCAAGGAATAAGTCAATACCAAGCCTGGTCATGTGTCCTGACTGTGATTCGCCCAAAATATTGCCTGCTCCACGCAAACGCAAATCTTCCATAGCCACCTGAAAACCCGCACCAAGATAATCCATTTCCAAAATAACTTTCATGCGTTCTCTGGTAACCTGTGGCAAAGTATCAATATCAGGCACAACAAAAACCGCATAAGCCTGACGATCAGAGCGTCCGACTCTTCCACGTAGTTGATATAATTGACCTAACCCAAACAATTGAGCTTGATCCACAATCAAAGTGTTTGCCCTCGGAAAATCCAAACCTGATTCAACAATCGCCGTACAAACCAAAACATCTAATTCGGCATGCCAAAATTTATGCATGGTTTCTTCCAATACTTTTTCATGCATTTGACCGTGTGCCATAGCAACTCTGGCACTTGGCACAAGTTTTTTCACAAAATCACAAACTCGCTCTAAACCTTGAATACGATTATGCACCCAAAAAACTTGCCCACCACGTTCAAGCTCTCTTTCTAAAATTTTTCGTAAAGTTGTTTCATCTCGCTCGATTAAAGCAGTCGCAACGGGTTTACGCTCAGGCGGTGCGGTTTCAATAACCGAAAGTTCTCTAACTCCTGACATAGATAATTGCAAGGTACGGGGTATCGGAGTTGCGGTTAAAGTTAAAGCATCAACATTTTTTTTCATTTGTTTCATTTTTTCTTTGTGCCTAACCCCAAACTTTTGTTCCTCATCTAAAATAAGTAAACCAAGTTTAGGTAAAACAACATCTTGAGACAACAAACGATGGGTTCCGACAAGAATGTCAACTTGCCCCTTACTCGCTTGTTCCAAAACTTCTTTTTGTTTCTGTTTAGTTACAAAACGAGACAACAAACCGATATTGAGAGGAAACGCCGCTAATCTTGCCCGAAAAGTTTGATAATGTTGTTCCGCAAGTATCGTTGTGGGGCAAAGCATGGCGACTTGTCTACCTGCACACGCCGCCCTAAAAGCCGCCCTCAAAGCAACCTCGGTTTTTCCAAACCCAACATCACCGCAAACCAAACGATCCATCGGTTCGTCTTTATCCATATCATCTAAAACTTCATTAATCGTACGAATTTGATCGGGGGTTTCTTCAAAACCAAAAGAAGCCTCAAACTCTCTAAAAAGCTCAGGCAAAGGACCATAGCGAAAACCTTTGGCAAGTTTACGATAAGCATACATTTCAACTAAATCTTGGGCGATAAGTTCAATAGCTTTTTTAGCCTTACTCTTACTTGTAAGCCAAGCTGTTCCGCCTAGCTTATCTAAGGCAACGCCGTCTTCTCCGCCCTTATATCTTTGAATTAAACTTAAACGGTCAACCGGTAAATAGACTTTGTCGTTACCCGCATAATAAAGCAGTAAATAATCATTGGAAGCCCCGCCTAAATCTAAACGGTGTAGACCGCCAAATCGAGAAATTCCATAATCTCTATGAACCAACAAATCGCCATCAGAAAGCCCCTCGTAACGATTTAAGCCTTTAAAAGCTCCTGTTGCCGAACGGGTTGTTGTGCGAGTTGTTTTAGGTTGTAAAACTTCTTCGCCAATAATTAACAGATCTGAATCCCAAGACAGTTCAGCCCCAAAACTAACGGGAGAAATAAGAGCAAACACGCCCCTTTCGTTTACATTCCAGCGTAAATGCGGAAAAATTCCGTCTTGTTCCGCCAACTTTAAAAATTTTTGCCTGCTTCTGTCTGAATAAAAAGAAAGCAAAACCCTTCTTTTATTTAAAGCCCATTTTTTTAAAGCCGTAATCAATTTTTGCCAAGGTCTATCCGTATCATCAACAGCAGCGGCACTATTTTTTTCTTCAAAGTTTTTGGCACTCAAAAAAAGTTCTTTAAAAGAACATATTTTACGTTCTTGAAGCTCAAGTCCACGTTTTTCAATGCCCATCAATAAATCTTCAAAAAAGACTTTTTGTTGTCTTTTTATTAATTCAAGAGCTTCTTCCGGACTACGCATCACAAGAGTTTTAGGTTGATGAATCCCTTCCGCTTGTTCTTGTTTTTCTAAAGTTAGGCTAAGATTGTTGGCGGCGTTTTCAAGTTCGGGCTTTAAACAGTTTTCTGAGGGCAAAAGATAAACAGTATGAGCGGGTAGCCAGTCTTCCAAGGTACTGGTCAGAGGGTTTAACATTCCCGCTAAAATATTGCCTGCTCCGTTTTGCAAAGATTTCTTTAAAGGATAAATATCGTCTTCATTAAGCCTTTTGTCTTTTAATAAAGCTTGCCAATAAGTTAAGGCTTGCTCTTCCGTATCTTTTCCGCAAACGACAGAACTTGGTAATAAAGTAATTTCCGCAATCTTCGCTAAAGAACGCTGATTCGAGGCTTCAAAAATACGAATATCTTCAAGCGTATCACCAAAAAATTCAAGACGTAACGGCTTTAAATATCCCGGACAATAAATATCTAAAATATCCCCTCTTAACGCCACTTCACCGGGACGATTTACCAAGGGAGTTCGGATATAACCCCATTCGACAGCTTGTTCCAAAATCAGTTCGGGTGCAAAATTTTCACCTTTTTTAATGCTTAATGAACGCTTGTCAAAAAAATCAAGAGGAATACTACGATATAACAAACTCGCCAAAGAACAAAGAATCACTCTTGGTCTGTTTGTCCATTTTAAAGCGTAAAATGCCGCCAAACGGTTTGTCCAAGCGGTTTTACTTTGTAAATTATTGGGATATTCAGGCAAGACAAGAATTTCTTCTTCCCAAAGAGAGCGTTCGATATTTTGATTATCAACAGAGTAATCAGGGTGAAAAAGAGTACAAAAAGCCTTTAACTCTGAAAGTTCTTCGGAGTTTTTAGTCAATAAAAGAACATTATTTCCCTTTTCCAATAGAGAAATAGCCATTCTGGCACGAGTCGCCAAACCCGAACGTGATATAAAAATTGCGTTTTTTTCCGTTTCGCCTTTAACAGAATTTGGCTTTTGATTCGCTTGGCTAAGAACAGAAAGCAGTTCAAGATATTGAGAAGCGGGTTCTTTGGTTTTAAAATCCATGTTTTACCTTATAAAAATTCAACTAAACAAATATTCTTTAACTATAAATATTCTTTAACTATAAATATTCTTTAACTATAAATATTTTATAAAAATTAGTATAAAAAAGAAAAAGTCAAATAAACTTTCAAAGAAGGTCGTTTTTAAATACTTTTTTTGTACAAACGTTTTAATTCTATTTTTAACCTGAGCCAAAACAAGGGGTTAAATAGAAAAAACTTTTCTTTAAAAGCTTCCGTAAAAGCTCTTTTTGCCTGATTACGTCTACCTAGTTTAAAGGCGGCAACCGCCACTCTAAACAACGCAAACTGTCGCACATTTGCATCAATATTCGGCAATTTCAACATAAGTTTATGTAAACGCAATTCGTCTAACAAGCGTAATTCTTGATATTCTTTTGAACGTGTTGCTTGGGCTTTGTGCAATCTGATTGCCGCATAATTATGAGCTAAACTCGCAACCTGATAATTATTTGTAATAAGCTTTAGCCATAATGCCAAATCTTGAGCATATTTGAAATCTTCGGGATACCCACCAACAAGCTTAACCGCCTCTGTTCTAAACATGCAGGCCGCATGGGCAAATTGGTTAAAAAGCGGAAGGCGACTACATAAATCTTTATGATTAACGGGGTAAGTTTCAAAACCGATAACTCTTCCTTCGGTATCAATATATTCTATGTTTGAGCCAAGTAATACAATATTTTGATTTTCTTCCAAAAAGTTTAATTGATTGACAAAACGCCCGTCAAGAGCAAGGTCATCTGCATCAATAATTGCGGTATATTCGGTAAAAATTAATTCTAAACCTTGGTTCAAGGCTTGAGTGCGGTCTTTTTGAACTTTATTGTGAATTATCTTTACTCTCGGGTCGTTTATTTGTTTCAAATATTCTGCCGTACCATCTGTGCTGGCATTATTAATAATTAACAAGTTGAATTTTAAAGAATTATCTTCTTTCAACTCAGACGAAACATGAGAACCAGACGAGTTATCATTCTGGTTTAACACACTTTTTACAGTATCAGGCAAATAAGGCATTCCATTATATACAGTCAACAAAACAGTTAATTTATTTTCTAAAGACATGCTTGCTCCAAAAGCTAAACTATAGTAAATTAAAAGAAATCATATTCACTCATTAAAAACAAACCCAAATATATAATATATGTATTTTAACACAAGGTAAATGTATGGCTCTTAACTTTATAGATTTACATACTCATTCCAACTGTTCAGACGGTAGCGACTCTCCGAGCGAACTGATAAAAAAAGCTAAAAAATCAAAGTTATCGGCGATCGCCCTTACCGATCATGATACAATCGCAGGAATTCCCGAAGCAAAGACCAAAAGTCAAGAACTAAACATAGAATTTATTCCGGGCTGTGAACTCGCAACAGAATGGGAGTTTGGCGAAATACATATTTTGGGTTTGTGGGTGAAACACGACGACAAAAACCTCATTAACGAATTAAAAGAACTTCAAAATGCAAGGTATCAAAGAAATATACAAATTATAAAAAAGTTGCAAAGTTTAAATATAAAAATTGAATATGATTACGTTAAAGAAATCTGTAACAAAGACAAGCTTCAGGGAATAAACGAATCAAGCCTCGGAAGACCACATATCGCTCACGCTTTAATAGAACTTAAAGAAGTGGAAAACAATAAAGAGGCTTTCACAAAATATTTGGCAAAAAATGCTCCGGCTTATGTAAGTCGGCGTTTATTTCCCCTTAAAAAAACTATTGAAATATTAAAAAATGCCGGCGGAACCGTTGTCTGGGCCCACCCAATGTTGACTTCTGCCCCAAACGAACTAATTGAACAAAAAGTTAAAGAGATGACAAATTATGGTTTAGACGCTTTGGAAGTATATCACAGCGAACATTCAAGCGAAGGAACCAGATTTTGCGTTGAGCTTGCCAAAAACTATAACCTTGATATCAGCGGCGGCTCTGATTATCACGGCGAATTAAAACCCGGGGTAAAACTAGGGTCAGGACGTGGCGGGCTTAGAGTTGCCGAGTTTGTTTTGGAAAAACTAAAAGAACGCCGAAAAAGACAAGGCTTAATGATATAAAAAAACAAGATATTAGATTAAAAAATTAAAAAAGTTATATTTTTATTTGAAACACTCTTTCAAAAACTGTTGCATATTTAGACAAAAGATAGTACCCTCAGGTGTTATATGTGAATTTTATACAAAAAATTAACACTTGCAAACACAATATTTTTGCAGTATAATGTTTATTCCGTTATACGGAAATTTATTGTTTATAGGTGGAGGATCGGGAAATAATGGCAACAAACAACGAAATGGATCAAACTTTTGACGGTGATTTCAATTTTGAGAGTGCTCTTGAAAACTATTTAAACCCTGACTTTGGCGAACTAGAAGACGGGAATATAGTTAAAGGCATCATTGTTAGAATTGACAATGACAATGTATTGGTAGACGTAAACTTCAAGTCAGAAGGGCAAATACCTAAATCAGAGTTTAACGATATTAACGGAGACTGTAACCACAATGTGGGCGATTCCGTTGATGTGTATGTAGTGCGTAAAAACGAAAACGAAGGCACTATTACCCTCTCCTATGAAAAAGCCAAGCGTATGCAGTTATTCGACAAACTTGAAGATGTTCAAGAAAAGAATACTATCTGCAAAGGACGCATTCAACGTCGCATTAAAGGTGGTTATACCGTTGACCTCGGCGGAATCGAAGCTTTCTTGCCGGGTTCTCATGTTGATTTACGCCCTGTGCCTGATATGGACGCTTTGGTTAATCAAGAATATGAGTTTAGAGTATTAAAAATTAATCGTCGCAGAAGCAACGTTATTGTTTCTCGCCGTGTATTATTAGAAGAAGAACGCGATTCTAAACGCCATGATTTATTGCTAAATATTGACGAACACCAAGTTGTGGTCGGAAGAGTTAAAAACATTACCGAATACGGTGTATTCGTTGATCTTGGCGGTCTTGACGGTCTTTTACATATTACTGATATGTCTTGGAAGAGAATTCGCCACCCTAAAGAATTGGTCAGCATGGGACAAGAGCTTGAACTTAAAGTTTTATCTTTTGACCGTGAGAACCACAAAGTATCTTTAGGTCTTAAACAGCTTATCTCTGATCCTTGGCAAGATATAACCATAAGATTCCCTGCGGAAACTCGCTTTAAAGGAAAAGTAACCAATCTTGTTGATTACGGTGCTTTTGTTGAGCTTGAGCCGGGCGTTGAAGGGCTTGTACATATTTCTGAAATGTCTTGGACAAGAAAATTACGCCACCCTTCTCAAATGCTTAAAGTAGGCGACGAAGTAGAAGTTGTGATCTTAGGCGTAGACCAAGATAAAAAACGTATTTCTCTCGGAATGAAACAAGTTAAACCAAACCCTTGGGAACTTGTTGCTGAAAAATTCCCCGAAGGTACTATCATTGAAGGTGTTATTAAAAACATCACTGAATTTGGTGTATTTATCGGCATAGAAGACGGAATAGACGGTCTTATCCACGTCTCTGATATTTCATGGACAAAGAAAATCCGCCACCCTAACGAAGTTTATCAAGTCGGTAACACCATTCAAGCAAAAGTTATTACCGTTGATCAAGAAAATGAAAAGTTCACTCTCGGTATCAAACAACTTACGGAAGACCCTTGGGCAACCGTACCGTCCAGCTACCCTGTTGGAACTTTAGTTAACGGCGTTGTTACCAATATTACTGATTTTGGTCTTTTTGTTGAAGTAGAAGAAGGAATTGAGGGCTTGGTTCACGTTTCTGAAATCAGTTCCAAAAAAATCAAATCTCCTTCTGAGCTTTTCAAAGAAGGCGTAACAATTCAAGCAAAAGTTATTCATGTTTCTGCTGAAGAGCGTCGTCTTGGTCTTTCTATTAAACAAATTAAAGAAGACGAAGAACGCAAAAAACCAAATAAAGAATTACCTAATACAACAAGCGAAGCTTCCGGACAAAACTTAGGTGATCTACTTAAGCAAAAAATGGAAGAAGACGCAGAATAATTAGTGAGTTTAAATTAATTCGTTAATTCGTTAAATCGTAAATAATAGAAAAGGTGAGTATTTTTACTCACCTTTTTTTATTTCTGGTTAAAAAGAATAATAACACAACTATTTTTTCGACTAATACACAATAAAAAACCAACATGATAAAACCTTAAAAGTTTAACTACGTTGGTTATATAAAAATAAAAAATAAATTGATTACACTATTATCTTTTATTTGTTTATTTTATTTGTTTTTATAAGTAAACAAACAGCAAAATATCATGTTCAAAAAAGCTTTGGCAAAT
Source organism: Desulfovibrio litoralis DSM 11393 (assembly GCF_900143255.1). Taxonomy (NCBI): domain Bacteria; kingdom Pseudomonadati; phylum Thermodesulfobacteriota; class Desulfovibrionia; order Desulfovibrionales; family Desulfovibrionaceae; genus Desulfovibrio; species Desulfovibrio litoralis. The sequence goes on along the minus strand of NZ_FRDI01000002.1, from coordinate 186,868 downwards.
ACACTTAGAAATATCAAAATGATTTATCTATTCGCTTTACTTCATCGCCTCGGAAAAAAGTTCGACAGCTTGTTGTCTTAAAAGATACTTTTGGATTTTTCCACTGGCGGTTAATGGATAACTCTCAACAAAAACAATATATTTAGGAATTTTATAAGTGGCAATACGCCCTCTACAATAAGATCTCACTGCCTCTGCACTTAACTTCATACCTTCTTTGACAATAATAAACGCCCCTACTTCTTCGCCATATTTTTGGCTTAAAACTCCAACAACCTGAACATCTAGGACTTCCTGCATACCTAAAATAAATTCTTCGATTTCACGAGGATAGATGTTTTCTCCTCCACGAATAATCATATCTTTAATACGCCCGTTAACAACAATATAACCTTCGTTGTCCATTACTCCAAGGTCGCCGCTGTGCAACCACCCATCATCGGTAATTGCCGCTTTTGTCGCATCAGGCATATGATAATAGCCCTTCATTATATTATAACCCCGACACATAATCTCGCCTTGAGTTCCACGTGGCAATTCTTCGCAAGTTTCAGGGTCGGCAATTTTTACTTCCATTCCCGGCATACACCGCCCAACCGTCGAAACACGTCTTAAAAATGCTTCATCGGCATGAGTTTGTGCCATTACCGGCGAAGACTCAGTTAAACCGTAACAAATTGTTATTTCACTCATATTCATAAGTTCTATAACTTTACGCATTAAAGGTTCGGGACAAACAGAACCCGCCATAATACCAGTACGCAATGATGAAAAGTTGGTTTTCTTAAAATCTCTGTGTTCGATTATGGAAATAAACATGGTCGGAACACCGTAAAGAGCAGTACAAGCCTCTTGTTCCACAGCCGCCATCACAAAACCGGGGTTAAATGATTCTAAAACAACCATCTTTGCCCCGTGATTAACACACGCCAAAACCCCCAAAACACAACCAAAACAGTGAAATAAAGGAACGGGAATACAAACAACATCATTAGCACTCAAACGCTGATGATACCCAATCCAATAACCGTTATTCAAAATATTTATATGCGTAAGCATAACCCCTTTGGGAAAGCCGGTTGTTCCTGAGGTATATTGCATATTAACAACATCATAAGGGCTTAAGCTGTCTTGACGTTCTTGATATTCCTCATCGGAAATCATGCAAGAAAGCCCCATAATTTCAGGCACGGAATACATACCTTTATGTTTTTCCGCCCCTAAAAACATGATTCTTTTTAAATGCGGAAAGTAAGGACAACGCAAATTTTCACGCGGGTGAACCCCAAGTTCAGGCACTATTTTATAAATCGTCTCTAAGTAACTATGATCTTTAAAATTACTGATAATAAAAAGATTTTCACAGTCTGATTGGGTCAAAATATAACGCAATTCACTTTCACGACAATTAGTATTAATAGTTAACAATATTGCCCCGATTTTAGCCGTAGCAAACTGTAAAGTAATCCAATAAGGAACATTAGTCGCCCAAACCGCAACTTTTTCCCCTTTTTGCACACCAAGAGCCATTAACCCCTTAGCCAAATCATCAACAAGCACGTCAAACTGTTTCCATGTTTGGCGATAATCCCTGTCTGCATATACCAACGCTTCTTTGTTAGGATAACGAGAAACAGTTTCGTCCAAAAGTTGACCAAGCGTTTTTTCTCTTAATACAAAAGGTTCAATTTTCATAACTCAAAATCCTGTTTAAAGTACGTACAGATAATAACAACAATATCAATTGATTCAGTATCGTTATATTTTCATTAAACAAGTTAAAACTAAATTACGCAGGGTTATAAATTACCGCATAAATAGTGCAAGGTTGGTCGCCATAAGCCGTAACATAATGCGGAGTTGTTGAATTAAAATAGATACTGTCGCCTGCTAACAAAATATGTTCATCTTTTCCATAACGCACCAAAAGTTTGCCCGCCTGAACAATAATAAATTCTTCACCTTGGTGCATTTGTTGTGTTTTGGTTTCTTCTTCATCGGGTGAAATTTCAATCAAAAAAGGCTCCATGTTACGATCACTTTTGCCTTTTCCTAAAGAATAATAGGTATATTTAACTGAGTTATTACGTGTTTTTTGCATAACCAAATCACTGGTACAGGCATCTTTTTTTATGATAACCGGATCTTTTGCTACCAAATCGTCCATAAAAGTGCCTAGACGAACGCCTAAAGCTCTGGCTATTTTTTGTAAAGGTCCGATAGAAGGGTAAAGGTCTTCTTCTTCAAGCGTAGTAATAAATTCCAACGATAAACCCGAAAGTTCGGCAAGTTGTTCTCTTGTTAAGTCTTTTACTATGCGTAATTTAGAAACTCTTTGTCCTAGCGTTGTTTTAGACATAACTTACTCCTACTTAACTGTTAAAACGTCTTAAACCGCAAAACCCACTCATTTTACAGGGAAATTAAATTTTCCTTATTTGTGGTTTTTGGAGTGTCTTTCTGGCGAAAGCCACTAAGAGACTATTGTGCAATAGCCTCTAACTAAGACTCACAATAAAATATTACCCTTTTCAATAATTTTAGCCCTTTTTAGAAAATAAGCGAAAAAAAAACAAAATACAAGCCTAAAGAGCATTTCAGTTCTAACAATATAATATAACAAGGAAAAAGCTCTAATAAAACAAAGGTAAAACTAAAGGAACCGATAAAGTCAAAATCATTCCATTAAATATTGCGATAATTCCATAAATTTCACCGGAGTAAGCAGTAATCACAGGTAACGCAGTATCCATCGACGTAGAGGCGGCCGCTCCTATCGGCGACATTTTACCAAACCAACGCACTAGCAAAGGGGTCGCCACTAAACTTAAAAGCTCTCGAAAAATATTTGCCAAAAGAGCGATAGAACCAATTACGGGGTTGGCTATTTGTGTTAATAATAAGCTACTTAGACTATAATAACCAAAGCCGCAAGAAATGGCACTCACATCTTTTAAACTTAACGTTGTTTGTTCCAAAGGCAAAAGCCAAAGCAAAAAAGTTGCAATAAAAGCCCCAAGCAAGGTTCCAAAAGCAACCACCAAAGGCACATAAACAACCTTATAAGAATATTGGCGTATAATATGAATCCAATTCAAATTTGAACCAATGCCCACACCAACACAGACCAACAAAAAATAAAAAACTCTCGGAACTAATTCTTTATTCGTTAAAAATTCAGGGTGATATGAAAATAAAGCAATAACAATTCCACACCCAAAAGCGGCTAAAATATAGAAACTGCTTAATACACTCGCAATAATAGAAGACGAAATAAAGCGTTGTTTTTTTTCTTGTTCAGCTTGAGGTGCTTGTTGTTCAGAGTTGACTTTAATATAACGACTAAACTCAACCAACTTAACAAAATAAAATTTATCCAAGAAAAAAACTATTAATGCCGAAATAAAAGTACAACAAAAACCGATAATTACCGCCTGCAAACCAAGAGTCGAAATTTGACTCATAATTTGAGCGTTACTACCTAAGCTTAAACCCAATAAAAAAAGTAACAAATAAAGAACAGGTTTAGTAATTTTATCCGCACCGTTTAAAAACCAAGTATGTTTTTTAAAGAAAAAACCAATAAATCCGCCTAAAAGCATAGAACAGATAACTTCAAGCATTAAACTTACCTTTATTTATTATAAAAAATATCAATAAAAAATTGGTTAGTATTAAAAAAATAAAAAGATATATTTTAATACTAACCAACTTAAACAGTCATTTTATTAGTCGTCTTTTTGACTTAACTCTTCGGGGCTTAATACAACTTGGGCATAAGGGTCAATATAACGTAATCCACCTATTGCTTGCGTTTCTTTGAGTGAATGCAAAAGTTGCATACGCCAATTATCAGGACAAATTCTATTCGCCAAGTATTCAAGGCTGTGTTGAACCACGCGTTTTTGTTCATCGCCTTGTTCCAATAAAATACGCGAAATACCTATTTTACAAGAAGGACAACCAACAATAATAGGAGTATCAGCCGTATAATTATTCAATTCTTCAAACAATTGTAGACTCTTACGTTTACGCAAATAGTTATAAATCTCAGGCGAACTTAAAGCCCCTAATCCTGATTCTCCGCAACAACCGGGGCTAATATTCACCTTACTGCCGCTCGCCTTTTCCAAAGCTTTTGCATAAATACCGGCGGCTTTCATTTTAGCCACACCCACCCACTCACTATGACAAGCCGCATGATATAAGAGTTTATCATAAACCACAGGCTTTTTATCGGAAGCATTAGTAAATAAATCAAGGTGGTTCGCCATTAAAAGCTGAATAACGTCCATATATTCAGGTTCAGGCATATTTTCAGGCAAAAATTCCTTGAGTTGGTGTTTCCCAATACTATCTCGACAAGTACCACAGGCGGTTAGTAAATGTGTAACCTCAAAACCGAGCTTATCAGCAGCAGTTAAAAGACTTTTTAAAGTTTCATTGTTATGCTGGCGATTTCTTTCATAATTTTTTTCATCACCGGAAGATAACAAAGGATAACCACAACACAAATGTTTATCAGGCATAATCACCGCATAACCCGCCATCAACAAAAGCTGAATAGATGACAAAGCAATATTGCGATAAAACAACGAAGCCCCACAACCCGGAAAGTATAAAACCGCATCAGGCAAAGCCCCGGACTTTTGTGCATCAAAAGACGGTTCTGTCTTAGGCAAAAAGATATTACCACGCATTAAACGTAAAGCGTCGGCAAGGGTTTTATTTCCTACGGGCGGAGTTTTACTGTTAAATAAGGGGTTGTTGATGCGTGATCTGAAACTTTCGGGCAGTTTTTGCAATAAAGGAAAAAGCTTTTCTTGAACATGTTGCCCAAAAGCCGCCATCTTTGCCATTTTAGGAATACGTTCTTCGGGTTTGTGAGCTAAATAATTTAAAACTTGAGTTTTTATCGGGTGTCCGCCGGCTTTGCGTTCGGCGACAAAAGAACGTAGTTTTAAGGCAACTTCCGCCGAATTAATTTTAACCGGACAAACCGCCATGCACTTTCCACAGCCCGTACAGTGTTCCATAATACGCAATAATTCTGCTAAGAGTTTGGGATCAGGCGTATTCTGGTAGCCGTTTGAATAAAAAATTGCTTCGACCAAAGCCCCAATAGAAATATTTTTATTCCGTGGATAATAAAAGAAAGTCGGGTCAGGATAATGCATCGGACAAACGTCTTTACATTTTCCACAACGGTTACAAACTTGTACTGTTTTTAATAAAGAAGCTAATGTTTCTCTATCTTGTTCCCTTAAGCCACTTTGATTAATATCTTGAATTAACTTGTTAAATGAAAAGGTAAAGGGGCGTGTTGGAAGTTCTTTTTGAGTGAGTTTAGCAGGGTTAAATAAGTCATTGGGATCACACTCTTTTTTATATGCCTTTAACGCATTCATCTCGTCATCAGATAAAAAAGCAATTTTTGTGATACCAATGCCGTGTTCACCGGTAACCGCACCACCAAGTTTTTGAGCAACGCTCATCACAACGCCTGCAACCAACTCTGCCTTTCTTAACATAACGGCATCATTGGAGTTTACGGGAATATTAACGTGGCAATTTCCATCGCCTGCGTGCATATGGCTGGCAACGATAACACGCTTATCCTGCATCATTTTTTCAGCTTTATAAATTTCTTCCGCCAAGTAAGGATAGCGTTCCACCAACTCGGAAAAGAACAAGCTACACTGTAATTCAAGCCCTTCTTCGTCTTTTTCCAAAGGTTTAAGGGTATTGGTTCTTAACTGTTCAACATAAGCATCTAAAGTAAAAGTAGGCGTAGGAATGCGTTTTCCCTGTCTCATTAAACGCTTAAGCAAGTTGGCTTCTCTCAAATCATTTTCGTAATTATTCAAACCACCATCTTGCATCAAGCGAGACGCCAAACTAAACATTTGGTTTAACTCTTTGTCTTCGTTAGGAAAGTCTTCAAGCCCCGCAATATCTCTTAACGCATCACGGAAAGCACTAGCTAAACATTCTACATTAAGACGCTCTAAAAAAACAGAAAATTCAGGAATTACTTCCATTGGAATAACAATATCTTCGTTTATTTTAAAGCCAGAAGTACGCTTGGAAATAGCGGATAAACGATGGCGATCTTCCCAAAAAAGTTCGGCTTCTTTCTCGTCTTTAGCTAAAAAGGCATCAACTTCGTTTAAAGGTTCACAAATCGCAATAATGTTATTACTCATTTCTTCGAGGGCGGTTTTATCGTTACTGTCTAACTGTAAAATTAAAACAGAAATCGGCTCGCCTTCGTATTTATGAGACTTTTTCTTATATTCGATAACTCTAACATATTTACTGTTAAATTCTTCTAAGGCGGTTATTTTGACTTTATCCGCATTTTCCCTTTCCGCATTACGCAACTCAACGATTTCTTTAATAACGTTCATGGCGGTACGCATGCTTTGCCCATAAAATTCCAAAACCATGACCTGCATATGTTCAGGCTTGGGATAAAGCACAAAACAGGCTTCGGTAATAATACCGTCTACGCCTTCTTTTTGAACTCCGGGTAATCCGCCAAGGGTTTTATTAGTAACGTCTTTGCCAAGACCCTCTGCTCTAACCACAGTTCCGCTTAAAGAAATTTGTTTTATTTCTTTTCCGCTTTCCGAGTCTTTCATTATAAAAACAGCGGTTTCATCAGGCATAATTTTATGACGCGGGTGGTTTTGGCGTTCAATATCCACAACCTTTCCATCAGGTAAAACCATGCGATAAGATAAAATACAGTCGATAGCCGAACCGTATTCAAAAGCCATTGGTCCGCCTGAGTTTTCTGAAATATTTCCGCCTATACTTGACGCAGCTTTAGAGGCAGGGTCAACGGTAAACAACAATTTTTTGGTCGCCGCCGCTTTAAATGCATTAACCGTAATTACGCCGGCTTCAAGACAAATATATTGATTTTCAACATTAATCTCTTTAATCGCCGTTAATTTTTCCAAACTTAAAATAACAGAACGCCTCTTAGCGGGAATAGCTCCGCCGGTTAAGCCCGTTCCCCCACCACGAGGAACAATCGCAAAACCAAGCTCGTTAGCTAAACGCACAATCGCACTAACTTCCTCAGTATTATGAGGTAAAAGCACCATTAAAGGCAGTTCCATTCTTAAATCGGTCGCATCAGTCGCACGTTCCACTCTGGCGGAAGGGCGAATATCTATACTATCAGCAGGCAAAACAGTTTTTAAACGTTCGATAATCGTATCTCGAAAGCGTAAGTCGCCTTCGTAGACGTCCCAAAAAGAATCTATCCCTTCTTGAATACTTTTAGCGTATTCATCGGATAAACCGTTTTTTAAAGAGTAAAAACGCTTATTTACGCTTGCTTTTACTCTTTTGGCATCAATAAAAGGGTTATAACAAACTAAATATAGTTCTGAGGCAAGCTCCATAACAAGCTTACGCACGCCTTCAGGATATTCTTTAAAGCTTTCGGGATCCAAAAAAAGAGTTTTTCGGATAAAAGCTGATGCCGGAATTGATATATGAGTTCCACTATGTAACATAAAAATTTATCTCAAAAATAATTTAGTTAAAGGTAAATTTCAAAATAAAGACCATTGCAAAACTCGGTTTTGCGTTCTTTTTTTATCGTTTTATGCTCTGTTGTAAATAGAATAAAACGTCTAAAAAATTAACTATTGGCATTATACCTTATATTTTATACAACAAAGACCATTATAATAAGCCGTTAAACTTATATTGTAATGGTCTTTATTTTGATTGTCTAGCCTTAATTAGGCTTTATTCCAAAAGGTTTTTTAATCAATAAAGGTTGGCGTTGTTTTGCGGTAAGCCACTAATCATCAAGCCCCATGGCTTTTCCAACTTTTTTAAAGATATTTTTTGCTTTATTAATTGGTCTTTCTTCTTCTAAAGCTTCAAACTCTTCAAGCAATTCTTGTTGTCTTTTTGAAAGGCGTTTTGGAGTTAAAACCTTAACTTCAACCAACAAATCTCCAACTATCTTAGGATTATTTGGGTTCGGCAATCCAAGACCGTCAAGGCGGAATACTTCACCGCTCTGAGTTCCGGCGGGAATTTCCATAGGAACGGGGCTATCTAAGGTAGGAACTTCTATACGCTTTCCAATAGCCGCCTGAACCATAGTAATTTCAGTTGTATATATTAAATCTTGGTCTTGCCTTTCAAAAGTTTTATCATCATCAACCTTAATAAACACATAAAGATCGCCGTTAGGGCCGCCGTTTTTACCGGCTTCGCCCTCGCCCCTTACTCTAAGGCGATTACCACTATCAACACCGGCAGGAATTTTAACGCTTAACTCTCTAAATTCTTGAATTTGTCCACGTCCCTTACATTTTGGACAAGGGTTAGTAATAATAACACCCTCACCATTACAACGATTACAAGGAACGGAAATTTGGAAAAAGCCTTGATTGTGCCTAACTTGCCCACTGCCCTGACATTGCGGACAGGTTTCAGGGCTTGAACCGGCGGCACATCTGTTCCCTTTACATTCAGGACAAGTCGACATACGAGGAATTTTTATATTGACCTCATCACCTTTAGCAGCCTGACGAAAACTAATATTTAAGTTATATCGCAGGTCGTTTCCAACGCTAGGCCTAGGGCCACGAGAGCGTGAACCTGATGAAAAACCAAAAAGATCGCCGAAAATATCGCCGAAACTACTAAAAATATCATCATTACTACTAAATCCGCTTCCGCCACCGCTTACACCTTCATGTCCAAAACGATCATAGCGAGCTCTTTTATTTGGATCTCGCAAAATCTCATAGGCTTCCGCCGCTTCTTTAAAGCGTTCTTCTGCCTCAGGGTCATCAGGGTTTCTATCGGGGTGATATTGAAAAGCGATTTTACGATATGCTTTTTTTAAACCATCTTCATCAATAGTACGTTCAACACTTAAAATTTCATAATAATCTCGTCGACTCATATAAAACAGCCATTATTCCAATATTTATGGGTTATAAACAATATTTTTCAGATGACAATAAAATAAAAAACTTATGGTTAAACATAAGTTAGAGACTATTGCACAATAGGCTCAAAGTGGCTTTCGCCAGAAAGACACTCCAAAAACCACGAATAAGGACACTAGGCTGGCTTTGCCTGCCAGTGGACTTGGGAGATTCGGGGGAATCCCCCGAAACAAAGGGAAAATTTAATTTCCCTGTAAAATGAGTGGTTTTTGAGACTTAAGACGTTTTATGCTATGTGCATACAGAGTATAAAACGATGACAAAAGTACGCAAAACCGAGTGTTGCAATGGTCTTAGTTATGAAATAACATTATACAGCCAACACAAATGTCAAGGGTAAAAAACAAACAAAATTTTAATTTGATTCCAAGTTTAAACCACCATAACCTCACTTTTTGAGTGTGTTACGGTGGTTTAAAAGATATAAGAACAAGCTAAAAAACTATGTTAATCTACATGGTCTTCAAAGTATATCTTTGGCTTTCTTAAATCTTGTGATTCAGAAAGTGCCTCTAAATTATTTGGATCAGGCATAACCTGCCCTTCCATAGGGTTATATTGAGCAAAATCATCAGGAATAATTTTTCCTGAGGCAATTTCACGCAAAGCAGTAACGATTTCTTTGTTGTTACAGCCAACAAGTGCCTCATACCCTTCACGATATTGAGCCACACGTTTAATAACCATTTGCACCAATAAAAAACGATTATTCACACGTTCTTGACAATCTTCAACGGTAATGCGTGCCATGAAAACTCCTAAGGCAGAGCCAAAGTACTATAAATTTAGCTGTTATAAAAAATAAAAATTGCCATAATCATAAAAAATATGACTCTTTTTAAAACTAACTTAATTACCAATCCGACCCTTTTCACTAAAGAGGGGGTATAAATCATTATATATTATTTCAAAGTCTGTCAAGCATAATATTATTTTTCAGCCTAATTTAGATTAGTTTAAATATTTCATTAAGATAAAAAGCTTGTTTTACAACTTGTTCAAATAAATAAAATAGAGTATGATTATTTATTAAATCAATATTTCCATTTATTAAAGGTGCATAATGAGCCAAGAGATTGATAAGATTATTTATTCGATGATTCGTGTTTCTAAAAAACATGGTCAAAAAGAAGTCTTGAAAGACATTTCTTTATCTTATTTTTATGGAGCAAAAATAGGAGTTTTAGGGCTTAACGGGTCCGGAAAAAGCTCGCTCCTAAAAATTTTAGCCGGAGAAGATAAAAGCTTTGATGGTGAAACCGTACTCGCCCCTAACTATACTATAGGTTATCTTCCTCAAGAACCTCTCGTTGACGAAACCAGAAGCGTCAAAGAAATTGTCGAAGAAGGCGTAAGTGAGCTTATCAAAATCAGAGACGAGTTTGAAGCCATAAACGCAAAGTTTTCCGAACCAATGGAAGCTGACGAAATGGACGCTTTGATTGAAAAACAGGCGGAAGTTCAAGAACTTATGGACGCAAAGGGAGTTTGGGACTTAGACGCAAAACTCGAAATGGCTATGGACGCACTGCGTTGTCCACCTCCCGAAACTTCTGTTTCCGTAATTTCCGGTGGTGAACGTCGCCGTGTTGCTCTTTGTCGCTTACTTTTGAAAAACCCTGATATTTTATTATTAGACGAACCCACAAACCACCTTGACGCAGAGTCGGTTTCTTGGCTTGAACACTTTCTTCAAAGTTTTCCGGGAACAGTTATCGCCGTTACCCACGATCGTTACTTTTTAGATAACGTAGCCGGTTGGATTTTGGAACTTGACAGAGGTCGCGGGATTCCTTGGAAAGGTAACTATTCTTCATGGCTTGAACAAAAACAAAAACGTCTCGCCAACGAAGAAAAAACCGAAGCCGAACGCCAAAAAACTCTTGCCAGAGAATTAGAATGGATTCGCATGGCTCCAAAAGGTCGCCACGCAAAAAGCAAAGCCCGTATTAACGCTTATGAAGCCATGCTCTCTCATGAATCAGAACGACTCGGAAAAGATTTAGAAATTTATATTCCACCCGGTCCACGCCTTGGAAAGCTCGTTATCGAAGCGAATAACGTTTCTAAAACTAAAGGCGATACGCTCTTAATTGAAGATATGAATTTTATTATTCCCGCCGGGGCTATTGTTGGAATTATCGGACCAAACGGAGCCGGTAAAACCACCTTGTTTAAAATGATTACCGGACAAGAAACGCCTGACAGCGGAACAATGACTATAGGTGAAACCGTTAAGCTTGCTTACGTTGACCAAGACAGAGCTTCACTCGAACAAGGTAAAAGTGTTTATGATGTCATAAGCGATGGATATGACACCATTAAACTTGGTAATAAAGAAATAAATTCAAGAGCTTATTGTTCTCGTTTTAATATTATGGGTGCTGACCAACAAAAAAACGTTGATGTTTTATCAGGCGGTGAACGTAACCGAGTGCATCTTGCAAAGATGCTTAAATCCGGTGCAAACGTTATACTGCTTGACGAACCGACAAACGACCTTGATGTAAATACCATGCGAGCTTTGGAAGATGCTTTAGAAAACTTCGCCGGCTGTGTTTTAACAATCAGCCACGATCGTTGGTTTTTAGACCGTATCGCCAGCCATATTCTCGCTTTTGAAGGCGATTCCAAAGTATTTTTCTTTGAAGGAAATTACTCTGAATATGAAGCAGATCGTAAAAAACGTCTGGGCAAAGCGGCGGAACAACCACACCGTATTAAATTTAGAAAATTAACTCGTTAATTAAAATAATTCAAAATAAAAAACAGCCGGATATTTAAACATATTCGGCTGTTTTTTATTATTGTTGTTAAAATTTAATTATAGTTGGTTTCATCACAAACTATTTTATCGGCTGTTCCGATAAACATATCGTGCAAAGTTCTTACGGCAAGTTCTATATATTTTTCTTCAATTAAGATAGAAATTTTTATTTCTGATGTGCTAATCATCATAATATTAATATTTTCTTTTTGTAAAGCCGCAAAAGCAATCGCCGCAACGCCGGAATGGTTACGCATTCCAACACCGATAGCAGAAACCTTGGCAACATTAAGGTCATAAGTCAATTCTGCGTTGCCACCTAGTTTTTTGCAAATATCTTCAGCTATGGCGATAGTTTTTTTAATATCTTTACGCGGTGTAGTAAAGGTCATATCAGTAACGCCATCACGACTCGGGTTTTGAACTATCATATCAACAACAATTCCCGCATCAGCTAGAGGGCTGAAAATTTTTGCCGCCACACCCGGAGTATCCGGAACAGAACGCAGGGTAACTCTTGCCTGATCTTTATCATAAGCTATACTGGAAACTAAAACATGTTCCATTATTTTATTCTCCTTTGTTACAAGTGTACCGACATTATCACTGAAGGTAGACCTGACATGAACAGGTACATCATATTTTTTTGCAAACTCAACAGAGCGAATTTCTAAAACTTTTGCTCCCATACTCGCCATTTCGAGCATTTCGTCATAAGAAATATGGGATATTTTTCTTGCATCTTTACACATATTGGGGTCAGTCGTATAAACACCCTCAACATCAGTATAAATTTCACACTCAACCGAACCAAGAGCCGAAGCCAAAGCAACAGCAGAAGTATCAGAACCACCTCGACCAAGCGTGGTTATTCTACCTTTATGGTCTTTACCCTGAAAACCGGCGGCAACAAGAACATCATAATGATTAAAAAGATTTTCCAAAGTGCCTGATTCTATGCCGTGAATTCTTGCCCTTCCATAACTGTCATCAGTATAAATCGGAATTTGATGTGCAAGTAAAGAGCGAGCCTTAACACCGGAATCTTTTAACAACATGGCAAACAAAGCAATGGAACATTGTTCGCCGGTAGCAACCAAAACATCAGTTTCAGCAGGGTCAGGATTAGCAGACCATTCATTCGCCAAAGCGAGTAACCTGTTTGTTTCACCGGCCATTGCAGATAAAACAACAAGCACCTTATAACCTTTGGCTCTGGCTGCCATAACTTTTTTTTGTACGGACTTCATTCTCTCTAAAGTAGCAACGGAAGTTCCGCCAAACTTTTGTACTATAATAGACATTTCATATCCTTATGTTTTAACTTTATATCATAAAAAACTAAATTCTATGTAATACAGCATTTAGACAAAAAATATTCTATACATTTTAATAACTTTATACAAACTAAAAAGTTACACGTTTTTTTAAAAAGCTAAAATTAATTCTTTTAAAATCAAACACTCATTTTTCCCTTTGGCACTTATTTCAAGATTACGCTTTTGATTAAGTTCAAAGTCTTGTTCTATAAAAGAAAAATCAAAACGCAAATACTCGGACGGATAAAGATAAGCGGGCAATCGTTCACTCCACTCCAGTAAAATCACGGCATTTTTGTTTTCAATAAATTCCAAAAACTCTTCATCAGGCACAGAACCTTGAACCAAACGATATAAGTCGGCATGAATAATTAAAGGATCAGTCGGATATATATTATAAAGATTAAAACTTGGACTAGAAAAATCAACAGTTTCTTTCTTCAAACTTGAAAGCACTATCGAGCGGGAAAAAGTAGTTTTTCCCACACCTAAAGTTCCATTTAACAAAATAATCGGCAAGTTATTACAATCAACAGAACCACTCGGTTTATTTTTTTCTGTTGAGGAAAATAATGAACCTAAAATACCTGCGAGAATAGCCCCAAGCTTTTCGGTTTCTTCCAAGCCGTCTATATTAAAATCTACTTTTATTATATCCATTTATAAATTTTATGACTACTTTTTTATCTAGTCAAGTTTTATTACAAGCTCAAGCCAAACACAAAATAAAACAACTATAAATTTTGATCACTTTATAAAATATTGCTAAACTATTATTGCTCAATAATCTCATAAACATAAAAAGAGACTATAACTTTTTACAAAAGCCCCAAAAAACAGTCGAATATATATTACAGAGATTAAAACTTGGACTAGAAAAATCCACAGCTTCTTTTTTCAAACTTGAAAGCACTATAGCTCTGGAAACAGTAGTTTTTC